>NZ_JBZGBY010000012.1:0-106656 GCF_059159975.1 Cellulosimicrobium sp. BMG9.22
GGACTGTTCCGTGCTCATGTCTGGTACTCCGTTCCTGGTCGTGCTGCTGGCAAGACTGTGGTTGTGGCACTTGCCCTCGTCCGGCGCCCCGACCTCGCGGGGCGATGCGCGGCTCAGAGGCTGCGGGCGGTGATGTCGCCGTACGAGGTCGTGGCGCGGATCTCGAGCTCGGCGGTGCCGTCGTTCTTCAGGGCATTGGTGATCCGACCGAGGCTGCTGCCGGCGTTCAGCGAGGCCGAGACCCCGGCGGCGGCGCCCACCGAGACGTCGCCCATCTGGGTGCTCAGCACGAGCGCTCCGGTCACGGCCTCCTCGACGCGGATGTCGCCCTTGGCGGTGCTGATCTCGCCGGCACCGGTGAGGCGGCCCACCGACACGTCGCCGGCCTGGGTCGAGAGGCGGACGCTCGCCGCCTCGTCGAGCTTGATCGCGCCGTAGGAGTCCGCGGCGACGACGTCGCCGAGTCGGCCGACGCCGCGCAGCTCGCCGCTTCCCGTGACCTCGACGCGCGAACCGGCGGGCAGCTGGACCGTCACCTCGACGCTTCCCGAGGGGCCGAACAGCTCGTTGACCGTCGGCGTCGCGACGTGCAGCGTGCCGTCGTGGAGCTCGACCGTGATGCGCTCGACGGCCTTCGCGTCGCGGCCCGACGAGGAGTTCGAGGGCCGTACCTCGACCGTCGTGTCGGTCCGGTCGGCGGCGATGACCTGGATGCGGCCGGCGGGGACGTCGACCGAGAGGGAGATGGTGGTGGGGGTGGCGAAGGTGTACATGGTGTTCGGCTCCTGAACTGGTGTTCCGTGGTCTTTCTGACAACGGAAACGCTACGTAGCGTTCATCACCATGGCAACAGTCAGTTTGCGATGGAGCCGTATTGCCCCAGGTCAGACGGCATAATTTGTTGCAACTGGGAGAAGTGCAACGCAACATCCGGACTCTATTGCGTTGCAACTGTGTCTGCTGAACGCTACTCTCGACACCTCAGCACGCACGGAGGAGGAGCAGGATGCCCGGAGGCAGGCTCACCAAGCAGGAACGCCAGCAGATCGCGCTCGGCCTGGCCGACGACGTCCCGTACGCGGAGATCGCCCGCAGGCTCGACCGTCCGACGTCGACGATCACCCGCGAGGTTCTGCGCAACGGAGGCCCGACCGCCTACCGCCCGGACCTGGCGCAGCACGCCACCGAGCGGCGGGCCCGCCGTCGACGGCCGACGGTGTCCTCCGGCTCGCCGGCGGCACAGCATTCCGACGCGCGTGACGAGGTCTTCCGGGAGTACCGGGAGACGTTCACGGCGCTGTTCATGCGGCAGGGACTGCCGCGTGTCGCGTCCGGAGTGCTGGCCTGCCTCTACACCGCCGACGCGGGCAGCCTCTCCGCCGCCGAGCTCGTCGAGCAGCTCGAGGTCAGCCCGGCGTCCATCTCCAAGGCGATCCCGCTTCTGGAGAGCCACGGCCTCGTCCTGCGTGAGCGCGGCGAGGGCCGGCGCGAGCGCTACGTCGCCGACGGCGACGTCTGGTACCAGTCGATGATCGCCGCCGCGCAGAACAACACCCAGATGGCCGAAACCGCGCGGCAGGGGGTCCGCATCCTCGGCAGCGAGTCTCCGGCCGGCGCGCGGCTCGAGAACATGGCGCGGTTCCTCGACTTCGTCGGCGAGAGCATCGCGCGCGCCGCCGAGCAGGCGCGGGAGCTGGTCAGCTCGCCGACGGCCGCGCCGACCGACGAGCCGGCCGACACGCCGAGAGAGGGCGACGCCCGCTCCTGAGCCCTGAACGAGCCCGGCGGGCGTGCCGCGAGCGGACGAGGACGGCCAGCATGACGGCTCGCCGTGGCGCTCAGCGTCGTCGGGTCGCCCGGCGTGCCTTGCGGGCCGCAGCGGCGCGCTCCTCCGCGGCGTCGAGCTGCTCGTCGGCGGTCTCGAGCGCCTCGCGCGCGGCCGCCTCGGCCTCGCGGGCCTCGGCGAGCCGGGCACGCAGCTCCTCGCGCTCGTCGGCGAGCCGCGCCAGCTCGTCCTCGACGCGCCCGAGGTCGTCCTCCACCTGCCCGACGGCGCCGCTCGCCTCGCGCGCCCGGGCGTCGGCGTCGTCGCGCTCGGCCTCGAGCCGGTCCACCTCGGCGGCGGACTCCTCCACCTCGCGCTCGGCGGCAGCGGCGGCGTCCTCCTCGTCAACTCGAGTGTCGGATGTGCCGGTGCCCGACGTCCCGGTGCCTGACGCCCGGGCCGCACCCTCCGCCCGACCCCCGGGGAGGTCAGGTGCTCGCACGTCCGGCCCGCCGGACGTCTCCGCCCCGCCGGGCTTCTTCGCCCCGGCCGAGCCCCGCGCGCCCGACCCGCGCCGCGCCGTCGTGCCCACGCGCTCGCGCAGCTCGACGACGTCCGCGGGCTCGCCGCCCTCGTCGACGATCCCGAACCCGGAGTACTGCAACGCCTGGGAGAGCCGGCCGGCGCGCACGAGCACCGCCGCGTCGGCGTCCATGACGGCGGCCGTCAGGGTCTCCGCGAGCCGGTCGAGCGCCGTCGCGGACACGGCCCGGCCGGCGACCTCGCCGGCGTCGCGCAGCTCGCCGACGACGCGCTCGACCCGCTCGCGGCGCAACCGGTCGAGCGTGCGGATGCGGGTGCGGTCGCGGTCGTCGGTCGCGTCGCGCAGCTCGTCCCCGAGGCTCGCGAGCGCCGCGACGTCGTCCGCGCGCTCGCGCGCCACCTGGTTGACGACCCACGCCGCGACGGTCGGCTTCGCGAGCCGCGCCACGCGTTCCGCGGAGACGGCGTCGCCCGACGCCTTGATCCGCTTCGACGCCGCCGTGCGGGCGACGACGAACTGTTCGAGCGGCAGCGCGAAGAGCTCGTCGAGGAGGGTGTCGGCGTCGACCGAGGCGTCCGGGCTCATGCCGCCCAGCGTCGCACCCGCACAGGCGTCCCGCCCCGCCACGCGCGAGCGCGGGCGAGGCGGGACCCGAGCCCGTCAGCCCTTGGCCGTGGCGACGAACGGCGCGGTGCGGGGGTACAGGTCCTGCTCGACCACGTCGACGAGGAACGCGCCGAGGTCGGCCCGCGTGATCGAGGTCGAGCGCGTGGAGCGGTGGGCGTCCTGCTCGAGCGGCTGCTCCGAGCGCGGCCCGTCCACCAGGCGGGGCGGGCGCACGAGCGTCCAGTCCAGGCCGGACGCGGCCCAGACCTCGTACTCGGCGGGCTTGTCCTTGACGACGTCCCCGCCCAGGGTGCGGATGAGCCAGCTGATCGCCTTGTCCTTCGGCGCCTTGAGGTCGCCCGGGACGTCGATCCCGGCCCCGCTCACACCGACGAAGCGTCGAGGTCCCGTCGTGGACATGAGCTCGACGAGAGCCCGTGCCGTCCGCGTGTGGAGGTCCGACTGCTTGCCGGTCGGGCCGAGCGCGGACACGACGGCGTCCGCGCCCTCGAGCAGGTCGGCGAGCGCCGCGGGGTCGGTCGAGTCGCCGACGACGACCCGCACCCGGTCCCGGTCCGAGGCCGGGAGCTTCGCGGCGTCGCGCACGAGGACCGTGACGTCGTGGCCGCGTTCGAGCGCCGCGGCGAGGGCGTGGCGTCCGGTGCGGCCGGTCGCTCCGACGAGTGCGAGCTTCACGAGTGTTCCTCCGGTGGGGGACGAGGGTCCGACGACGCGGCGCCGGACCGGGTGGGTGATGTCAGGTGGTGGGGCGCCAGGCGGCGCGCTCGCGGTGGGCGAACGCCGCGAAGTCGATCGGGTCGCGGCCGAGGACCGTGCGGACCTCGTCGGTGAGGCCCGCCGCCATGCCGAGCCGCGCGGTGGTGTAGATGGCGGTGGTGACCGCGACCATGCCCCACGGCATGCCGAGCACGCGGCGGGCGTGCCGGGCGTAGCGCAGCAGGCCCGCGCGCCGGTAGCTGATCGGGCGGCCGAGCTCGGCGGTGAGGATCGCGGCGACCTGGTCGTAGGTCAGGGCGCGCGGCCCGGTGACGGTCCAGGCGCGGTCGGCGTGCGCCGTCGGGTCGATCAGCGCGGCCGCGGCGACGGCGCCGACGTCCTCGGCGTCGACGAACGCCGTCGCCCCGTGACCGGCGGGCATGAGGATCTCGTCGCGGTCCCGGATGTCGGAGACGTGCGTGGTCGACAGGTTCTGGTGGAAGAACGACGCGCGGACGAAGGTCCAGGTCATGCCTGAGGACCGCAGCCACTTCTCGACCTTCGCGTGCGGGACGACCTTGTTCTTCTCGGCGCCCTGCAACGAGAGGAAGACGACGTGCCGCACGCCCGCGTCACGCGCGGCCGCGACGGCGGGCAGCAGGTCGCGCTTGACGTTCCCGATCGCCGGGGGGCGCACGAGGAACAGGGACTCGATCCCGTCGAACGCCGCCGGCCAGGTGGACGCGTCGGTAAAGTCGAACGCGACGGCGTCGCTCGCGCCGGCAGGAGCGTGGCGATCGGCCGTGCGGTGCTCGACCCCCGCCGCGGTGAGGGCGCGCACGACCGCCGCACCGACGTTGCCGCTCGCCCCGGTGACCAAGATCGACATGGGTCCTCCTGCGCTCGAAGTGCGTTCCGTCTCGACTTTGTGTATGTAGAGTACATACATGTCCGGCGACGCACCATCCGACCTCGAGCGGCTCGACCGGGCGCTGATGCGCCTGCGGCGGTTCTTCGAGACGCCGGCCGTGCTCGACGACGGCGGGTCACCCGTGGAGCTGTCGACCCTCCTCGTCCTCGACGCCGTCACGAGCGAGCGCGGGACGGTGACCGAGACCTGGACGGTCCGTGACGTCGCCACGCATCTCGACGTCGCGCACTCGACCGCGAGCCGGTTCGTCACCCGTGCCGAGAAGGCCGGGGCGGTGACGCGTGCCCCCTCGGAGGCTGATCGGCGGGAGACCGTCGTGGAGGCGACGGAGGCCGGGCGGGCCCTCGCCGAGCGCGCGGCGCACTTCCGCCTCGCCCGTCTCGACGGGATCACCGACGCGTGGGACGCGCGCGACGTCGCCGAGCTCGCCGCGCTCCTCGACCGGTTCGCGACGGAGAGCGCCGCTGTGCACCCCGGGGTCGCCGGTCCGGCTGCCCCGGGCGCTCACGCGACGAGGTGAGTGCGGGCACCGAGCAGGGCCTCGAAGGCAGCCTCGGTGACGACCGGGATCCCGTAGCGCCGCGCCGTGCGCGCCTTCGTCGACAGCGAGTCCGGGTCGGCAGCCACCACGAGCCGCGTGCGGCGCGTGACGTACGGCCAGGGGGAGAGGCCAGCGGTCCGCACCACGCGCTCCCACGCCTCGCGCGATCGTGACATCGAGCCCGTGAGCACGACCTCCGCGCCGTCGTCGAGGACGAACGCGGGCCGTCGTCCGATCGTCGTCTCCTGCGCCAGCCGTGTGCCGAGCGCTGCCTCCACGGCGCCCGCGACGGCGGCCTCGGTGTCGTCCGCGTCGAGCCCGAGCTGGCCCGCGACCTCGTGCAGGCCGGGGTCGTCGCGCAGCGTGCGCTCGCGGACGTCGCGCGCGCCCGTGGTCGTCGCGCCGCCGCGGGTCTCGAGCTCGGCGAGCGCGAGGGCCGCCAGGTAGTCGCGGTGGACGCCCTCGACCGCCGCCCGGTCCAGTCCCGCGCGGCGCGCCTCGGCCAGCAGCGCCGCACGCTCGGTGTGCGAGACGTACCGGTCCAGGAGCGCGGCGTCGAGCAGCCGCACGTACGTGTCGGTGCCAGCCGGCTCGGCGGGCGCGCGCCCGGCGTCGCCCGTCACGTCGAGTGCAGCGAGCCAGTGGCCGTGCGCGCGGCTCGCACCGCGCAGCACCGGCTCGACGCCCGGCACCGCCGCGGGCAGCGTCCACCGCACGCCGTCCGCGGCACGGCGGGCGACGTCCCAACACTCGTCGTCGCCTCCGACCTCCAGGTAGTACCCCAGCAGCCCCGCGGTGGCGCGCGCGTCGCCGAGGGCGGAGTGGACGTCGTCGTGCACGACGCCCACCGTCGCGCAGCACGCCGCGAGCGCGCGCGAGCCGGTGAGGTAGCGGCCCGCGAGCTGCTGCGTGCACAGGCACGCGAGCGGGTCGATCGCGGCGGCGATGCCGGCCCGCCCGATCTCGGCGCGGAGGAACCGCGTGTCGAACGAGGCGTTGTGGGCGACCAGGACGCGCCCGGCCAGGAGCCGCAGGAGGGCCGGGGCGACGTGGTCGAACGTGGGCGCGAGCGCGACGTCGGCCGCCGCGATGCCGTGCACGTGCTGCGGACCCAGGTCCCGCTCGGGGTTGACGAGCGTGCACCACTCGTCCTCGACGTGCCCGGCGTCGTCGACCAGCACGACGGCGACCTCCGCGACCCGGTCGCCGAGCCGCGGGGAGAACCCGGTGGTCTCGAGGTCGACGACGGCGAATCCGGGCACCGGCACAGTCTGCCCGACGCCGCCCACGTGACCGGCACGTCGTTACCGTCGCGTGAACTCCGGGCGTCCGCGGCGCGCAGGGGTTTCGCGCCGGGGCGAGGAGGCCTACGCTCGCGAGCACACGAGTCCTCGCAGCGTCGCGTCTCGTGTGCGACTCGGCCGGGCCCCGACACGACCGGGGACGGCCGGCGGGGGCCACTGTCGAGGAGGATGCGTGAGACCACGAACGATCGTCCCGTCCGCAGCAGCAGCGGGCCTCGTGCTCGCCGTGCTGACCGCCGCGCCCGTCGGCGCCGCACCCGACGGCCTGCGCGCCGCCGGCCCACCCCCGCTCGAGGACCTCGTCACCGGCGACGCGGTCATGGAGCGGCTCCAGGACTTCCAGGACATCGCGGACGCCAACGGCGGCAACCGCGCGCTGGAGACGCCCGGCTACGAGGCCAGCGCGGTGTACGTCGAGGAGGCGCTGACCGCCGCCGGGTACGACCCCGAGCGCCAGTACTTCACCTTCGAGGAGCCCGTCACCGACGAGCTGTCGCTCACCGCGGCCGGGGTCGCGATCACGAGCGACCTCTACCCCGCCGAGTTCGCCCCGGACACCCCGGACGACGGCGTCACCGGGACCATCGTCCAGCCGGGCGACGCGCTCGTGCAGGGCTGCACCCCCGACACGTGGGACGGCGTCGCCGTGACGGGCGCCGTCGCGCTGATCAGCCGCGGCACGTGCTCCTTCGCGGACAAGGCGCTTTACGCCGCTGAGGCGGGAGCCGCCGCCGTCATCCTCTACAACAACGCCGACGGGCCGCTCAGCCCGACGCTCGGCGCGGAGAACGAGGCGTGGGTCCCGACCGTCGGCATCACGCAGGCCGCCGGCCAGTCGATCCTCGCCGCGATCGCGGGCGGCGCGGAGCCGGTCGCGACGTACGACCTGCAGACGCACGTCGAAGAGTTCGAGTCGTTCAACGTCCTCGCGCAGACCCCGGGCGGCCGGGACCACAACGTCGTCATGGTCGGCGCGCACCTCGACGGCGTCGAGGACGGGCCGGGCATCAACGACAACGCCTCCGGCTCGGCCGCGATCCTCGAGGTCGCGGTCCAGCTCGCCGCAGCGACCGACGGCGGCCAGGACCTCGAGAACGCGGTGCGGTTCGCGTGGTGGGGCGCGGAGGAGGTCGGGCTGCGCGGCTCGACGCACTACGTGAGCGACCTCGCGGCCAACGACCCGGCGGCGCTCGACGACATCGCGACGTACCTCAACTTCGACATGGTCGGCTCGCCGAACTACATCATCGGCGTGTACGACGCGAACGAGTCGACGCACCCGGCCCCCGTGCCCGTCCCGCCGGGCTCCGCCGAGACCGAGGCCGTGTTCACGGACTACTTCGACGGCATCGGTCAGGCGTGGGTCGACACCGAGTTCTCCGGACGCTCCGACTACCAGGCGTTCATCGAGAACGGGATCCCGGCGTCCGGCCTCTTCACGGGTGCGGACGGGGCCAAGACGGCCGAGGAGGTCGCGCTCTTCGGCGGCACCGAGGGCATCTGGTACGACCCGAACTACCACTCGCCCCTCGACACGATCGACAACGTCGACCTGACGGCGCTCGACATCATGTCGCGCGCGATCGGGCACGCGGTGGCGTCGCTGTCCGAGGACACGTTCGCGATCAACGGTGTCGGCAACCCGCGCATCGACGGCGTCGAGGCGCAGGCCCGCTGCCTCGACGGCACGGCCTACGTCGCGCTCCGCGGGGCGAACGGTGAGGACGCGCCCGCCGACGTGCGCCTCATCACGCCCTTCGGCGAGAAGAAGGTCTTCGCGCTGGCGCCGGACAAGAACCTCTACCAGTCGTTCAACAGCCGGTCGGCGTCGATCGAGGCCGGGACGGCGACCGTCGCCGCCTACCAGTGGCGTGGCGGCGACCCGGTCTACCAGCGGTACGACGTCGCGTACGACGCGATCGACTGCGGCTGACGGGTCCATCGCCGCGACGGGGTCGGGCCGCTGTCCCACGGGCAGCGGCCCGGCCCCGTCGTCGTGCGCCGCCAGGCACGTGGTCGGACGCGGCGCAGCCGTGCGCGCGGCGTCTACGCTGGCCCGCGGTGCGCCGTCCTGCGGCACGCCCGCGAACTCTGACAGGGGGCTGACGTGGCGAAGGAACCGTTCCTCACGACGACGGACGACGGGCCGGGCGAGGGCCCCGACCTTCCCGGGGTGACGCCCGGCGACGGGCGCAGCACCCTCGCGCGGCTCCTCGCGGAGCGCAGGCTCCGGATGCCCTTGCTGCCGAACCTTCCCCGGCCGACGCTGCCGTCCGTCTCGCTGCCCTCGGTCGCGCTGCCCGGCCTACGCCGCGGTCGCCGGGACGCGGACCGGCCGGTCGACGACGCCGCCGTGGTCGAGGACGTCGCGGCACCGGGCGCCGTCGACCCCGCCGTGGACGGGGTGCTCGTGGACGCGCTCGTGGACGCCCTCACCGAGGAGGACGACGAGGCCGCCGACGGCGCGGCCGTCCCGGACGACGGGTCGCTCGAGGGGCTCGTCGCGGACTGGGTCCGTCGTGCGATCGCCGCGTACCCGCGGCCGTCGTTCCCTCCCCAGCGCGAGTGGGACGTCTCGGTCCAGGGCGTCGTCCGGCTCGTCCCGTACGTGCCGCGGTTCGCGACGGCGCCGCTCGCGCTGCTCGACCGGTTCGGCGCGGTGACGATCGGCCCGGACCGCGTAGGTCTCGACGGCAAGGACGTCGAGTGGGAGCGCGTCGTGGAGGTCCGGACCGCACCGGCGTGGACGTGCCTGTCCGCCGAGGCGCTCGAGGTGAACCTCGCGCAGTACGTCGTCGCGCTCCCGCCGCTGCCGGGCCGCGCGTGGGTGCTGCGGAGGATCAGCGAGCTCCTGCTCTCGCTCTACCTCGCGGTCCTGCCGCCGGACGAGGACGACGCCGCGAACGACGCCGTCCCGGACGGCGGCACGCCGGACGACGACGGACAGCGCGCGGCCGCGATGTTCGACCGCGTCGTCACGCAGGTCGTGTACCGCCGCCGGTTCGGGACCGGCGAGGCGCAGGCGAGCACGACGTCGGTCCTCCTGCAGCTCGCGCTCCCGGAGGCGACGGACGTGATCGTGCGCACCGCCGCGGCGCGCGGCATCGAGGTCGTCCACGAGCGTGCCGAGGACACGAGCATCGGCGTGGTCGCCGCGCGCGCCGCGACCTGGCGGCGCACGGCCCTCGACCTGCGCGACCGGGTGGACCGCCGCGTCGGGCGCTAGGGACCTAACGCTCGGTGCCGGTATGGGGGTCCTCACGCTCCAGGGCCTCGAGGATCGGGGTGTCGCCGGCGGTGAAGCGGACGAAGCGGCCCGACGCCGCCGGCGTGCGCAGAGCCTGCGCCACGACCATCGCGACGTCGGCGCGGGACACCTGCGACGCGGCGCCGGACGGCACGTCGTCGGCGCCGTCGAGACCGTCGGGGCCGTCGCCCACGACGCGGATCGCGCCGGTCGGGTCGTCGTCGGTGAGCGTGCCCGGCCCCAGGATCGTCCAGTCGAGGTCCGTGCCGCGCAGGTGGTCGTCGGCGGCGAGCTTCGCGTCGGCGTACGGATAGAAGCTCGATCCCGGGTCGACGCCGTGCTCGGGCACCGACCCGATCCACGACACCATGACGTACCGTCCCACGCCGGCGCTCGCGGCCGCGTCCATCGAGCGGCTCGCGGCGTCGCGGTCGACGGCGTACGTCCGGTCGCGGCTGCCGCCGCCGGCTCCCGCGGACCACACCACGGCGTCGAACCCGCCGAGCGCGGCGGCGATCTCCGCGGTGGAGGAGTGCTCGACGTCGAGCAGCAGCGGCTCCCCGCCGACCCGCCGCACGAGCGGGAGCTGCTCCTCGGCGCGGACGATCCCGGACACGGCGGCGCCGTGGTCGACGAGGATCGGGACGAGCAGCCGGCCCACCTTGCCGTGGGCTCCGACGAGGGCGATCTTCATGCGGCGTTCTCCTGTTCCTGAGCACGAGGTCGACCCGAGCGGTCCAGAACGACCCTCCGTGGGCCGATCTCGTGACGGGCGGGTCGATCTCGCGGGTGAGGTCCCACCGTCACCCGTCGCCACGCCCGGCGCCAGTCGGGAGGAGCGGCGTCAGGGGCAGTGGCGGGCGTTCGGCGCGGCGGCGAGCGTCACGGCGTCCGACGCGTGGACGAGGTCGCCGCCCGCCGGGTGCTGCGCGCACACCGTCCAGCCGTCGCGGTCGCCGGCCAGGGGGCCCGCCTCGGGACGCCGCGCGTCCACGACGACGACGTGCGTCGCGCCCTCGCGGTCGAGGTCGGCGCGGGCCTGCTCGAGGCGGGACTCGAGGAGGTTCGGCATCGAGAACGCGGCCTCGATCTCGACGGAGACCTCGACGCCGCCGGAGCCGCCGGGTGGGAGCGCGGTGCCGGGGTCGGTCGTCGGCGCGGACGTGGGCTGGTCCGAGGGCTGTTCCGTGGGCGCCGGGCTGGCGGA
The DNA here is from genome assembly GCF_059159975.1 of Cellulosimicrobium sp. BMG9.22. Lineage (NCBI taxonomy): Bacteria > Bacillati > Actinomycetota > Actinomycetes > Micrococcales > Promicromonosporaceae > Cellulosimicrobium > Cellulosimicrobium sp. BMG9.22. The sequence continues at coordinate 10,863 of NZ_JBZGBY010000012.1, forward strand.
CGGCGTCGGCGTCACGCCTTCGCCGGGAGTGCCCTCGCCGGGCAGGCCGTCCGAGCGGCACCCGGCGAGCGCGGCCACCGCGACGACGGCGAGCACCACGACCCGCGCACGGCGCGGCACACCGGCGTTCCTCTGGTCCGTCGTCGACCTTCGTCCTGCCGCCACTCGTGCTCCCGTTGTGCCCCTGCGTCGTACTCCTGTCGATCGAGGGTACGCGACGCCGGCTCTCCTGCGTGCCTCGGCGTCGTGCCCCGGCGGGTCACTCCCGCCCGGGCGCGCGCGTCTTGGGCGGCCGGATCGTCGGCACGTCCCCGACGATCGGGATGGGCCGCCGGTGGAACGGGAACCCGTACCGCGTGACGAGACCCGCGAGCGTGGTGAGGCGGTTGCGCGGGCCGATGAGCCCCATGATGTGGACGAACAGCCAGGCGAGCCAGGCGACCCCGCGCGTGAGCCGCAGCCTCCCGACGACCTCCGCGATCGCCGCACGCCGCCCGATCACGGCCATGGTGCCCTTGTCGAAGTACCGCAGTGGCGTCGTCGGGCGGCCCTCCGTCAGGGCGAGCACGTTGCGCGCGACCTGCGTGCCCGACTGGATCGCGGGCTGGGCGAGCTGCGGCAGCCCGGCGGGAGAGATCGCGATGTCACCCGCCGCGAACACGCCCGGGAGCCCGTCGACCTGGAGGTCGCCGCCGACGACGACGCGCCCGCCCTCGCCGCGCGGCAGCCCCCAGTCGTCGACCTCCTCGTGCGGGTGCACGCCCGCCGACCACACCGTGAGGTCGGAGCGGATGCGGGTGCCGTCGGTGAGCACGACGGCGTCGGGCTGGACCTCCGCGACCCCGGCGCCCAGGTGCAGGTCGACCCCGCGACGGCGCAGCTCGTCCGCGGCGTAGCGCCGGAGCTTCGGGTGGAACGACTTGAGCACCTCGCCGCCGCGCTGGACGATCTTCACCTCGAACGCGTCGCCGTGGATCTCGGGGTAGGCGGGCCGCAGCCCGGCGGTGCGCAGCTCGGCCAGCGCGCCCGCGACCTCGACGCCCGTCGCGCCGCCGCCCACGACGACGACGCGCAGGCCGTCGTCGGTTCCCGGCGTCGCCGCCGCCTTCTCGAGACGGATGAACAACGTGTCGCGGATCTTCATGGCCTGGGACCGCGTGTACATGGGGAAGGCGTTGTCCTTGGCGCCGGGGGTGCCGAAGAAGTTCGCGGTCACGCCGTTGGCGAGCACGAGGTAGTCGTAGTCGACCCACTCGTCGTTGAGCAGGCGGATGCGCCGGTTCTCGTGGTCGACGCCGACGAGGTGCTCGTGCACGACGCGCACGTTCTTCTGCTTGAGCCGCAGGCCGCGCAGGAAGTAGGTGACGTCGCCCGGGTTCAGGCCGCCCGTCGCGACCTGGTAGAGCAGCGGCTGGAACGTGTTGTAGACCCGGCGGTCGACGAGCGTGACCCGTACCGGCGCCTTCGCGAGCCCCTTGACGACGGCCAGTCCCGCGAATCCCGCACCGACCACCACGACGTGCGGCAGACGGTCAGGTGACGGCGGAGGCGTCGCGCGTTCCGGTGCAACGGGGACGGGCTCGGGCACGGGGCCTCCTCAGGGCGACGGGGCGGGAGAGCGCCGGTGCCCGTCCGCCTGCGTCGCGGACGTCGCCGACGACGTCAGACAGATTACGGCGAAGCGCGCCCGCACGCCGAACAGGCTCGTGGCTCGTCCCGCGTCCGGGACGAGCCACGACCGCCTGCCGGGCGGTCCTCGAGCGGGAGGCCGGTCAGCTGGCGCCGGCCGGCAGCCAGGAGTCGGGACCGAACACCTCGTAGTGGATGCGCTCCGCCGCGACGTCCCGTGCGACCAGCTCGTCGCGCACGGCGAGCATGAACGGCAAGGGCCCGCACAGGTACGCCTCGGTGCCGGGGTCGATCTCCAGCTCGGACAGGTTGACGCGCCCGACGCGGACGTGCTCCGCGGTCGCACCGGTGCCGGGCGTCTCGTACCAGGTGTGGAGGACGGCGTCGGGCAGGCTGCCGACGAGCGCGTCGAGCTCGGCGCGGTGCGCGTGCCGTGACGGGGACCGGTCCGCGTGCACGACGGCGACGCGCCGCGGGGTCGTGTCGTCCGCGGTCGCGAGGTGGTCGAGCATGCCGAGCATCGGCGTGACGCCGATCCCCGCGCTCACGAGCAGCAGCGGGCGGTCCGTGTCCTTGAGCGCGAGGTCGCCGAACGGGAGCGAGACGCGCAGCGTGTCGCGCTCGAACAGATTCTCGTAGAGGTGGTTCGAGACCTCGCCGGCCGGGTACCCGGGCTCGGCCGGGCTCTCGGCGATGCGGCGCACCCCGATGCGCCACGTGCTGCGGCCCGGCCCGGAGGACAGGCTGTACTGGCGGATCTGGTGCGCGCCGTCGGGCATCTCGACCTGCACGGAGACGTACTGGCCGGGGGTGAAGGTGGGCAGCGGGGCGCCGCTCCGGTCGGCGAGCACGAACGACACCGTGTCGGTGGCCTCCAGGCGGCGCTCGGCGACGACGAGGTCGCGCCACACGTCGCCGTCGTCCACGCCGGCCTGCGTGTAGAGCGCCTTCTCCGCCGTGATGAGCGTGTGCGCCATGTGCCAGAAGACCTCGTCCCAGGCCTGCGCGATCTCGGGAGTCACGGCGTCGCCGAGCACCTCGACGATGGCGGCGAAGAGGTGCTCGTGGACGACCGGGTACTGCTCGGCGACGACCCCCAGCGACGCGTGCTTGTGCGCGATGCGCGCGACGACGCCCGCGGACGCCCGCAGGGTCGACGAGCATCGTCGCGTACGCGGCGATCGCGCCCGCGAGCGCTCTCTGCTGGTCGCCCTGCGCCTGGTTTCCCCGGTTGAACAGGTCGCGCAGCAGCTCGGGCCGGGCGGCGAACAGGCGACGGTAGAAGACCGGGGTGATGTCGCCGATCGCGGCCCCGATGACGGGGAGAGTGGCGCGGACGACCTCGGTGGAACTCGTGGACAGCATCGGCTGCTCCCATCCTGACGGTGATGGCGGGTGGTGCCCGGCCGTGCGGCCGGGCCGACGAGCGCCCGTGGTCGTCGGGTGCCCAGCGCGAGCACCGTACCGGTCAGGAGCGGTGGTGCTCGACGTCGTCCCGGCCCAGGAGGTCCTCGCGCACGACACGGCGCAGCACCTTGCCGATCTGCGACCGTGGGAGCTCCGGCACCACGGCGAACGCGCGCGGCAGGGCGTAGCGCGCGAGCCGCTGCTCGCCCCACTCGCGCACGGCGGTGAGGTCGACGCGCGGGGCCGATCCGGCGTCGTCGGCGTCGTCCAGCACGACCACCGCCGCGACCTGCTCGTCGGAGCCCGGGCCGGGGAGCCCGACGACCGCCACGTCGCTCACGCCCGGCATCTGCCGCAGCTGGTCCTCGACCTGCGACGGGTACACCTTGAACCCGCCGACGACGATCATCTCCTTGATGCGGTCGACGAGGGTGACGAGGCCCGCGTCGGGGCCGTCGAGCGCGACGCGCACGACGTCGCCCGTGCGCAGCCAGCCGTCGCCGAGGAGCTGGTGCGCGGTCTCCTCGGGGCGGTTCCAGTACCCGCGGAACACCTGCGGTCCCCGCACGAGCAGCTCGCCGCGCACGGTGCGTGCGCCGTCGGCGGCCGCGCCGGGTGCGTCTCCCGCGTCAGGCTCGGCGTCGCGCAGGTCGCCCGCGTCGAGCGCGTCGGCGTCGACGACGCGGATCTCGGTGCTCGGGAACGGAAGCCCGAGCGTGCCGGGGCGGCGCGCGTCGGAGACGGGGTTGCCCAGGCAGACGGGGGACGTCTCGGTCATGCCGTAGCCCTCGATGAGCAGCCCGTTCGTGGCGTCCTCCCAGCGGCGCGCCGTCTCCGCGGTGAGGGGCATGGCCCCGGCGAACGCGAGCCGGATCGAGGTCAGGTCGGCTCCCGCGCCCGGGGCGTCGGCCGCCGCGGTGACGATGCGGTCGAACATCGGCGCGACGCCCGGCAGGAACGTCGCGGGACGGCGTGTCTGGGCCGCGACGAACGCCTGTGCGTCGAACTTCGGGAACGCGACGAGCGTCGCGCCGATGCGCGCGGGCAGCGTGAGGCAGAACATCAGACCGAACGCATGGAAGAACGGCAGCACGCCGTAGACGGTCTCGGCGCCCTCGGTGAACCCCGCCCACGCCTGGCCCTGCTCGACGTTCGCGACGAGGTTGCGGTGCGTGAGCACCGCGCCCTTCGGCGTGCCCGTGGTGCCGCCGGTGTACTGGAGGAGCGCGACGTCGTCGGACCGGGGCTGGGGGAGGGCCGGCGGCAGGCCGCGCGCGCGGCGGACGAGGTCGTGCCAGTCCGCGACGCCCGCGGGCACGGGACCGCGCAGCGCGTCGCGCTGGGCACGGGCGCGCGCGACGGGCAGGCGCAGCGCGAGCCGGCTGCCGCGCGGCAGGTCCCGGGCGATGTCCAGCCCGACGACGGCGCGCAGCCCGGGCACGTGGGTGCGCGCCTCGAGGACGGCCGGGACGGCCTTCGTCCACACGACGGCGACGCTCGCGCCCGAGTCGGCGAGCTGGTGCGCGAGCTCGTCCGCGGTGTACGTGGGGTTGTGCTCCACGACGACCGCGCCCAGCCGCTGCACCGCGTAGAACGCGACGACGTGCGACGTGCTGTTCGGCAGCACGAGCGCGACGCGGTCGCCGTGGCGGACACCGAGGTCGTGCAGGGCGCTCGCGGCACGCTCGACCTGCGCGACGAGCCGGGCATAGGTCGTCGTCGCGCCGAAGAAGTCGACCGCGACGCGGTCGGGCCAGCGCTCCGCCGCGCGGTAGAGGGCGGCCGTGACCGGCTCGTCGGGCACCTGGACGTCCGTCGGGACGCCGGGTGCGTAGCGGTCGGTCCACGGCCTCGTCGCCAAGATGTTCACCCTGCCACCGTAACTTACGGTTGCGTAGGTTGTGTGCGACGGCGGTGCGGGGGCGCCCTACCTGCACTTCGCCGGCAAGTCCGCGCTGCTCGCCACGATCGCGACGCAGGAGCGGGCCGCTCTGGTCGCCGACGTCGACGCCATCACCTCCGACGAGCGCCCCGCCGCCGACGTGCTCCGCGACGCGATGCGTCACTACGTGCTCTGGGCGCGGAACCGGCCTCAACGGTTCCCGCCTCGTGTTCAGCACCTGGTCCGAGGAGCCGGACGAGCTGCGCGACACGGCCAACCGCGCCAGCGAGATGCTGGTCGACCTGGTGCGACGCAGTCAGGCCGAGGGCGCGCTGCCTCCCGGGGACCCATGGCAGGTCGCCGCCACCGTCCGGGCCCTCGCGCACGGTGCCGCCGTGCTGGAGCAGGCCGGGCATCTCCTCGGGCAGGACCGGGCGCCGATCGACGCCCTCGGCCTCATCGAGACGAGCCTGACCCGGTACCTGTCCGGGTAGCCGGCGCGCGTCAGGCCGGGTGCCAGCGGGCTCCCCACCGGCGGGTCAGGCGGCCCGCCGACGTCGCGGCGTGGGCCCGCACGCCCGCCTCCACCGCGTCGGCGACCGCGCGGGCGGCCGCGTCGGTGTCGGCGAGGAACCTCACGGTGACGCGTGCTTCGCCGCGCACGACGCCGACGTCGTACGCCTCGACGGTCGTCAGGGCGCGCGCCGCCGCGGCGGCAGCCGGGAGCACCGCCTCGGGGTCGGCACCGGGGCGCAGCAGGCCGACGGCGAGCGAGACGCGGTACGAGGGCACGGTCGGGTCCGTCAGGCGAGCCCGGGCAGGCCCGACACGTCGCACGGCTCGAGGTCGACGGGGCCGGACACGTCGAGGCGCACGAGGTCGCCGTCGACCCGGACGTTCATCGACCACCCCGCCGGGTCCTCGGCCTCGACGTTTGCCGAGCCTCCGTGCTCCGGGTGCTCGACGTCGGACGGCTCGCCGAAGCCGTGCTCCTCGAGCGCGGGAGCGATCGCCCTGGGGACCTCGTCGAGCACGTCGTAGCCCGTCGAGCCGTCGCGCTTCGTGCTCGCGTACGGCAGGAACACGACGCAGCGCCCGTCGTCCTGCGCCGTCGCCGAGATGTCGCCCCCGTCAGCCCAGCCGTCCGCGCCGAAGACGCCCTCCACCGCGGTGAGGACGTCCTCGCGCGCAGCCTCGTACGCCGTGATCTCGTCAGCCGCGGGCGGGGGGTCGGTCGGGCCGGCGTCGTCGCCGCACGCCGCGAGCGCCGTGAGAGCCGCGAGGGCGAGGGCCCCGCCGACGACACGCGCCACCCGCGGGTGTCGCCGTCCGGTCCGCTGCGTCATGGTCCCCCTCGGTCGTGGTCCGCCGTCCGCCCGGGACGCTACCAGCACCCGTGCGAGCGCATCCCTCGCGCGGACGGGCCTGTCGCGGGGACCCTCACCTTCACCGTCGCGCCGGCCTGAGCACCGCGACGAGGAAGTCGGCGTCGACCGTCCACGGGCGCAGGTCCCACGTCGCGAGGGCGACGTCGAGGGGCAGGCCGGCCCCCTCGGCGTCGGCGAAGAACCGCTCCGGCGCGTAGCCGCGCCCGGTGCCGAAGCCGACGACCGCGCGCCCGTCCGGTGCGAGGTGGGCACGGAAGCGGCGCAGCACGTCGACCTCGGTGCCGGGCGCGAGGAACGTCATGACGTTGCCCGCGCACACGATCGCGTCGAACGGCTCGGCGACGCCCTCGGAGGGCAGGTCCAGCTCCGCGAGGTCGCCCACGCGCCAGTCTGGGCCGGGGTGGTCGGTGCGCGCCGCCTCGACGAGCACCGGGTCGACGTCCACCCCGACGACCGTGTGCCCGCGCGCGTGGAGCTCCGCGCCGACGCGCCCCGGGCCGCACCCCGCGTCGAGGACGCGCGAGCCGCGCCGGAGCATCGCGTCGACGAGCCGGGCCTCGCCCGCGAGGTCGGCTCCCTCCGCGGCCATCGTGCGGAAACGTTCGACGTACCAGGTGGAGTGCGACGGGTCGGTGGCGGTCTTCTGCTCCCAGCGCGAGGGACGGGTGGCGCTCATGGCCCCGACGCTACCCGCGCGTGGGAGAGTCGGTCCCGTGACCATGGTCCCGACCTTCCCCGGCACCTTCCTGGGCATCGACCTCGGCACGAGCGGCCTGAAGCTCGTCCTCCTCGCCCCGGACGGGACGGTCGTCGCGGAGTCCGAGGCGAGCTACGCCGTCGAGCACCCGAGCCCCGGCTGGGCACAGACCGACGCCGCGACGTGGACGACGGCGCTCGTCCGGGCGCTCGACGACCTCGCCGGGCGCGTGGCGGCGAGCGGCGTGCGGTACCTTGCCGTGCGAGCCGTCGGCGTCGCAGGCCAGATGCACGCGGCGGCGCTCGTCGACGAGGCGGGGGCCGCCGTCGCGCCGGCCGTGCTGTGGACGGACCGTCGGGCGGCCGGCCGTCTGGGTCGGTGGCGCGCACTACCCGACGCCGCCCGCGCTGCGCTCGCCAACCCGCTCGTCCCGGGCATGACCGGGCCGGTGCTCGACTGGTTCGCGGCGCACGACCGCGCGACCCTCGACCGTGCCGCGCACGTGCTGCTGCCGAAGGACGTCGTGCGGGCGTGGCTCGTGGACGCTCCCGCGCTCCCGCTCGCGACCACCGACCGCTCCGACGCCGCCGGCACGCTCCTGTGGGACGTGGCGCGTGACGCGTGGGCGGACGACGTCGTCGCGCACCTGGACCTGCCTGGCCGCCTCCTGCCGGGCGTCGCACCGTCGGACGCCGTCGCCGGCACGACGGCGCGCCTCGCGCGCTGGTTTCCGGCGTCGGGCGACGCGGTGCCCGTGGTGGTGGGAGGCGGCGACACCCCGGTGGCGCGCCTCGCCGTCGGCGCGCCGGGTCTGCACGTCAATCTCGGGTCGGGGGCGCAGGCCATGGCTGTGCTCGACGACCCGGAGCCGGTGCTCGACCCCCTGGTCCACACCTTCGCGGACACGGGGTCGGGTGCGAGCGCCGGGTGGTACCGGCTCGCCGCGGTGCAGAACGCGGGGCTCGCGCTGGACTGGGCGCTACGGGTCCTCGGCCTGACGTGGGACGACGGTCTCGCGCTCGCCCGCACTGTGCCGGACGGGGCGCGCGGCGTCACGTTCCTGCCGTTCCTCACGGGTGAGCGGGGCGGTGTCGCGCGGCCCGACGCGCGGGGTGCCTGGACCGGGCTGGGGGAGGACACCGGCCGCGCCGAGCTCGTCCGCGCCGCCGTCGAGGGGATGGTGTTCGCCGTCGCGACGGCGGTCGACCTCCTCGCGGCCCCGCCGAACACGACATCCGTGCCGGAAACGCGCTCAGAACGACACCAAGGTCGTGCTCGAGAGCGCGGAAGGCCGTTCTCGGCGGAGGCCGTGGACGACGCCGTGACTCGGGAGGTCGTCGTGACGGGGGGCGGCGCGCGGGACCCGCTCGTGCGGCGCCTGCTCGCCGACGTCCTGGGTCGGCCGGTGCGGCGCGTCGCCCTGCGCAGCGCGACGGCGGTCGGTGCGACGCTGCTCGCCGCGCGCGGGGTCGGCGACGTCGTCGTCCCGGCGGTGCGTGCGGACGAACCCGACGTCCCCGGGCCAGGGCGCGCGAACGTCGTCGGACCCTACGAGAGGTGGCGGGCCGCGACGGCAGCCCTCGCCTGACCCGCCGAGCACGACATCGGTGTCGTCATCGGGCTCGTCACGGCACCAAGGACGTTCTCGACCGCGTGCAGGGTCGTGCTCGACGCGCTACGCCCTGCGAGAATCGAGGGATGGTCCACGCCGCCCCTGCCGAAGCCGCTCCCACGACCGACCCGGTGACCGACGTCGCGTCCAGCGCTCCGACGGGGGAGATCCTCGCCGTGTGCCGTGTCCACGCGCTCCTGCCCGACGCCGGCCCCGTCGGCGTCACGGCGATCGACAAGCGCCCGGTCGACGGGCCCGTCAAGGTCCGCCGCCTCGGCCTCTACGGCGACCTGCAGGCCGACCGCGCGAACCACGGCGGCGAGGACCAGGCCGTCTACGCGTACGGGCAGGACGACGTCGACTGGTGGACCGGGCAGCTCGACCGCGAGATCCCGCTGGGGCTGTTCGGCGAGAACCTGCGGGTGCGGGGCATCCCCGTGAGCGCCGCCGTCGTCGGGGAGCGGTGGTCGGTGGGGACCGCGCTGCTCGAGGTCACGCAGCCCCGCACGCCGTGCGCCACGTTCGCGCGGCGCCTGGGTGAGGACCGGTGGGTCAAGCGCTTCACGGACGCGAACCGCACGGGCGCGTACCTGCGGGTCGTGCGGAACGGCGAGCTGCGTGCAGGCGACGCCGTGACGGTCTGCTACCGGCCCGAGCACGGCGTGACGCTCACCGAGTGGTTCGGTGCGTGGAACGCGCGCGGCCGAGACCCGCAGCGGGCGGCCGACGTCGCGCGCCGGCTGCTCACCGCGCACCTCGAGGGCGACGTCACGCTCTCGGGCGAGATGCTCAAGCGCGCGGAGATCGCGGCCGGCGGGCGGATCGAGGACTGAGCGCCGCTACCGCTCCGCGCGCGGGATGCGCGGCGCGCGGGGGCCGCTGCGGGGCGGCTCGTTCGGGGGCCACTCGCCGTCGTCCGAGCCGTCGTCGGCGGAGAACAGCAGGTCGTGCAGGCGGGCCTGGACGTTCTCGACGTCCGGAACGTCGTGCAGGTTCAGGCCGGGCTTGTCCGTCGCGTCCGAGATCACGAGCGTGCCGCAGCCGAAGAGGCGGTCGATCGGCCCCTTCTCGTAGTTGACGTCGTTGATGCGATAGAGCGGGATGTCGCGGCCGGTGCGCGTGATGATCCCTGAGCGCATCGCGATGCGCTTGTTCGTCACCGTGTACTCCGTCGTGCGCCAGCGCAGCCACGGGACGAACACCCAGATCACGGCGGCGACGAGCGCGAGCCCGGCGACCGCCCAGCGCGCGACGTCGTTCGGGACGAGCAGCACCGCCACGACGACCACCGCGACGAGGACGAGGAACAGCAGGAACGGCCAGAACAGCGCCTTCGCGTGCTCCTTGAGCTCCATGACGACGTGCTCACCCTCGGTGAGGTGCTTCTCGCTCAGTCCCATGGGGAGCATGGTGCCACCTCGCCGGGCATGCGGGGAGGTCCGTCCGGCGGGCGTCCGCTAAGAAGTCGCGGACAGGTTCCAGCCCTCGATCGTGCGCAGCCCGTGCCCGTACCCGAGGAGGCAGATCGCCGCGGTCCCGAGCTCGAGCCGGGCGCCGACGCCGGGGTCGACCCCGAGCCAGACCGTCGCGAGCACGCGCAGGAGGTGGCCGTGCGCGAACAGGACGACGTCCTCGCCACCCTGCAGCGTGGGCTCGACGCGCGCGAGGACGCGGGCCGCGCGCGAGGCGACGTCGTCGAGCGCCTCCCCGCGGTGACCGTTCGTGGCAGCGAGGACGTTGACGCCGTCGCGGAAGATCAGCCACTCGTGCCCGAGCTCGGCCCCGACATCGACGGCCGTGCGCCCGTCGACGGGCCCGTAGTCCCACTCGGCGAGGTCGTCGTCCGTCGGGGCGTCGGGAAACCCGGCGAGGTCCGCCGTGCGTCGCGCGCGCTGGCGCGGGCTGGACAGCACGACGGCAGCGCGCCGGCCGCGCCGGTCGGCCCACCGCTGCAGCCACACGCCCGCGGCGACGGCCTGCTGCTCGCCCGCGACGGTGAGCGGGATGTCCGAGCGGCCGGTGTGCCGGCCGCTCGCGCTCCACTCCGTCTCGCCGTGGCGCACGAGGACGAGCTGCGGGTCGGGGGCGGTGTCGTTCGCGCTCACGGTCGGCCTTCCTGGTGGGTGTCCTCCAGCAGGATCGCCCGACGACGGCCCGGGCGCGCGGTGGGCGGTCGTCGCGGATGGTGGCCGTCCGCCTCAGCCCGCGACGCCGTCGACGCCGTTGAGGGCCAGGAAGACCACGAGCGCGCCGAGGAGGACGACCGCGACCCCGGTCGCGACGAGCAGGACGGTGCGGGGACGGATGCGCACGAGGACTCCGGAGGGTGTGGTGGGCGGGCGTCCATTCTCGCGCACCCACGACGACGGCGGTCCGCGGGCATTGACACCGCACGGGTGCTGCGAAACAGTGACCGAACGTCTGTTCGAGGCAAGGTGGCTGACGAAGGGTGTCGACGATGGTGCACGAGACGGCGGACGGCGAGATCGCCTACGGCAGCCCGGACTTCGACTGGTCGGTCCTCGAGATCCCGACGGCGGCCGCGGTCGTCCGCGGCCAGCTCGGGTTCTCGTGGCTCGAGGTGTCCGAGCGGCTCGGGACGCTCACCCAGGCGGAGCTCGAGTGGGAGCCGGGCCCGGACGCGCTGCGCGTCGTGCGGCGCGGGAGCGAGCGCGCTCCGCGGACGTTCGGCGTCGGGGACTGGGTCATGGAGTGGCCCGACGGTCCCGACTCGTCCCAGCCGCGGACGATCGCGTGGCTCGTCGCGCACCTCACGGAGGCCTACTTCGAGCGGTGGGAGTGGACGTTCGGTGCTCGGGAGCGGCGCCGCGAGGAGGTGGCGTTCTCGGGCGAGCTGGGGCCGGCGGTCGCGGGGCTGCGGCACGAGGTGGACCGGTGGCGGGCCGGCGTCGACACGCTGCCCGACGACCAGATGTTCACGGTCGGGCTGAGCCAGGCCACACCGATCGACGCCGCCTCACCGTTCGCGCACCTGGTCGCGCACATGAACCGTGAGCTGATCCACCACGGCGCGGAGATAATGGTGCTGCAGGACCTGTTCCGTGCGTCGCACGTCACGACGGGCGGCGGGAATCCGTAGGTCCGGCAGATGGTTGAACCGTCACATGACGACGAACAGCCCTGACGCGGCGAGCGCGCCCACGGTGAAGATCGACATCTGGTCCGACGTGGCCTGTCCGTGGTGCTACGTCGGCAAGCGGCGCCTCGAGACCGCCCTCGACCGGCTCGCGGAGAGCGGTGACGGCCCGCAGGTGGAGATCGAGTACCACTCGTTCGAGCTCGCGCCGGACACCCCGGTCGACTTCGACGGGACCGCCACCGACTTCCTCGCTGGGCACAAGGGGATGCCGCGGGCGCAGGTCGACCAGATGCTCGCCCAGATGACGCAGCTCGCCGCCGCGGAGGGGCTGTCGTTCGACTTCGACGCCGTCCGGCAGACCAAGACCCTCACCGCGCACGAGCTGCTGCACCACGCCAAGGCGCACGGCAAGCAGGTCGAGATGAAGGAGCGCCTCCTCAAGGCGTACTTCGAGGAGGGCAAGCACGTCGGCCGGGTCGAGGTCCTCGCGGACCTCGCCGCCGAGGTCGGGCTCGACCGCACCGAGACGGTCGCGGTGCTCGAGGACGGGCGGTACGCCGACGACGTGCAGGCCGACATCGACCAGGCCCGCTCGTACGGGATCAACGGCGTGCCGTTCTTCGTCGTCGACGGCCGGTACGGCGTCTCAGGCGCGCAGGACCCCGCCGTCTTCGTCCAGGTGCTCCAGCAGGCCGCCACGGAGGGCGCTGCGGCCTGATCGGCTCAGCACGAACTCTCCGCACGACAGCGGCAGAGCGACGCATCTCACATCCGGTGCGGTGGACCTGCGACTCGGTATCACCGAGACTGGGGAGCAGTAGCCCGCACCGACGCCGGCCCACACGTGCACCGGCGCCCGTGAATCCCACGAGGAGGCCTCAGATGACGGACACCACGACGAACCACTTCCACTCCATCGCGAACCCGCGGCGGACGACGCTCGTGAGCGTCAGCCCGGCCGACGCCGCGGCTCCGCACCCTGAGCAGTCCGCCCCGGGGCTCACGCTCGTCGGCGCGGACGACGCAGCGGTCTGCGTCGACGGGTCGTGCGCACTCCCCGAGTGACCCCGTGAGTGCATGAAATAGTCGCCGAACCAGCGCGTTCCGGCGACTATTTCATGCACTCAGCGGCTCGGGTGGCCGGGTCAGTTGCGGCGGTGGTCCTGGATGGACAGCTTCGGGCCGCGGCGCGGGGGCCGGCCGCGCCCGGAGATCTCGAGCAGCCGGACCACGCGGTAGCGGTGCGGGGCATACGGCGCGAGCAGCTCGAGCATCCGCTCGTCGTCGACACGCTCGCCGACGAGCGCCCAACCGACGGCCTTCGCGAGGTGATAGTCGCCCACGGACACCGCGTCGGCATCACCGAGCGCGCGCTGGGCCACCTCCGCCGCGGTCCACACCCCCACGCCCGGCACGGCCTGCAGACGGGCGTGCGCGGCGTCGGCCCCCCGTGCGTCGAGCAGCGCCGGGCACTCCTCGAGCCGCCGGGCGACCCGCGACGCGGCGACGACGGTCCGCGCGCGACCCGGGTCGACGTTCGCGCGGTGCCAGTCCCAGGACGGCACCGAGGCCCACGCCGCGGCGTCGGGCACCACGAACATGCCGACGTCGCCCGCGGGACCGGGCGCCGGCTCGCCGTAGCGGCGCACGAGCCAGGCCCAGGAACGCCATGCCGCGACGGTCTGCACGCGCTGCTCGAGGATCGCGGGCACGAGCGCCTCGAGCACACGCCCGGTGCGAGGCACGCGCAGGCCGGTGCTGCGCCGGTACGCGTCGCGCAGGGGAGCGGGCGGGGCGAAGCCGCGGTCGTCGTCGTGCTCGCCCAGCAGGTGGGGCAGCGCGTCGAGCGCCTCCTGGGCGCCGGGCCCCCACGCGTGCGCGACGACGTCGCGCGGCCCGGACTGCACGAGGCGGCACGTCGCGGGCCCGCTCGGCAGGCGTGTGGTGCGCCACACCTCGCCGGGGCCCCGTCGGGAGGTGGGGTCGTACGGTCCGCGGGTCAACCGGTCGAGCGTGAGGTGCAGGTCGAGAGGGCGGGCGGACGCCACGCGCCGGACGCGCGGGGCGGCGGCGACCACGGGGTTCGCGACCGGATCCGGCTCTGGGCGGTCGCCGACCGTGTGCTCGGCGGGCTCCAGGCCCGTGCTCGGCGTGACGGTCACCGACCCATCGTCGCACCCGCCACCGACCGCCGAGCACGACGTTGCACGGTGTCGAGCACGGCCTTGGTGTCGTTGTCCGCCCCATAGCGACACCAAGGTCGTGTTCGGCGGTGGAGGTCAGTCGAACAGAGTGTCCATGCCCCAGGCGGGATCCTGGGTCGGCTGCCGTGGCGCGACGACGGCCGGTGCGGTGGACCCGGCGGGCGGCGCAGCCGCGGTGGCCGGCACGCGGCCCGGGGTGCGCGTCGGGTCGCCGAGCTCGGGGACGAGTGTGCCGTCGAGGTCACCGCGGCCGGCGGCCCAGTCCTGCGCCGCGAGGCCGGCGAGCTGGTCGGCCCGCTCGTTGAACGGGTCGCCCACGTGGCCGCGGACCCAGCGGAACCGCACCGGCCCGGCACGCTCGGTGATGACGCGGTCGATGGCCTGGACGAGCTCGAGGTTCTTCACCGGCTGCCCGCCCGCAGTCCGCCAGCCCTTGCGCTTCCACGCGACGACCCACTCGGACGCGCACTTGATCGCGTACTGCGAGTCGGACTCGATGAGGAGCGGCTCGGCGCCGGGGTGCGCACGCACGGCCTGGAGCAGCGCCGTGAGCTCGGCGACCTGGTTGGTCCCGCTCGCGGCGCCGCCGGAGTCGAACGTGCCGTCGTGGTTGATCCAGGCCCACCCGATGGCGCCGCCCGGGTTGACCAGGCACGAGCCGTCGGTGCTGACAGTGATCACAGTGCTCCTCGATCACGGACGTCCCCGTCCGCCGTCTGCGGCGCGGGGAGGCGGATGCGTCGGGGCTCATTGTCTCCCGTCCGGGAGCGTCGTCGTGCCACCGTCCACAGCGAGGACCGATCCTGGGCCGCCGAGAGGATCCGTGGTCACGACGGGAGGCCGCGACCTGCGCAGGGTCGGGGTCGCCTCAGGGGAGAACCGGGGGGATACCCCATGGTGGGAACGCTGCCGGGTCGTCGAGGCTGGGGGCATGGTGACGTGGGTGGGCGAGCTGTGGGGACAGGTCGAGTCGTGGTTGCTCGCGCTCGTCGACTCGGTGTGGGCGCTCCCGACGCTCTTCGCCACGACCGCCGCCGACGGTTTCTTCCCGCCGATCCCGGGCGAGACGGTCATCGTCATGCTCGCGGTGGGCGCGCAGTCGGGCGACGGCGTCGCCTGGGGGCTCGTCCTGCTCGTGGCGGCGCTCGGCGCCTGGTGCGGCGACCAGCTCGCGTACGCGCTGGGCCGCGCGCTCGGCACGAGGACGCTCCCGGTGCTGCGCGGCCCGAGGGGTCAGCGTGCCGTCGACTGGGCGACGCGCTCGCTCGACCGTCGTGGCGCGTCCGTCGTCCTCGCGGCCCGGTTCGTCCCCGTCGGCCGGACGGCGGTCAACGTCACCGCGGGAGCCGTGGGCTTCTCACGCCGGCGCTTCATGGCGCTCTCGGCCGTCGCCTCCGCGACGTGGGCGACCTACTCGTTCCTCATCGGGACGCTCGCCGCCGCCTGGGTCGGTGACAGCCCGCTGCTCGCCGTGGTCGTCGGAGTCGTCGGCGGGATCCTCCTGGGCGTCCTCGTCGACACCGTCGTCCGGATGCGCGCGTCGCGCCGCGAGCGCGCCTTGGTCGCGGCGGAAGTCCCGGCGACGCCGCAGCCGGAGCTGGCCCCCTGCGCCGGGTCCGCGAGCTAGCCCGGTCGTTTTGCGGTCGGGCGCGCGGTCCGTGGTCGGGTCCGCGTGCGGGCGCCGTCGGTGCTCGGGCTCCGTTGGGCGGTTCGTGGTCGGGTCCGCGGGTGGGGCGGCGTCGGTGCTCGGGCTGTCCGCGCCGTCACCGTGGTCTGTCGGGCGTGGGTTTGAGGAGCGCGGCCTTGACGCCCTTCGCATCCGACGCCGCCCCACCCGCTCAGCCATCACGTCGCCACGGGCGGCCCCCGGGTCTGCCGAGGTAGAGGCCCGGTCCGCCGAAGTAGAGCCGTGGTCCGCCGAGGTAGAGGCCTGGTCCGCCGACGGCAGCGCCCGGGTCGCGCGCGCGGGGCGGCTACGTGGCCGTGCAGCGCCCGGGCCGACCACGCGGTTATAGCCGGTCGAGCATGGGGTCATGGCTCGTCAGGCGACCGGGTCGAGCCACAACGACATGCTCGGCGCGCCACCGCGGGTCTGCCTGGGTGAGGGACGACCAGGGTGGGACGACGCCGGGCGGGGTGGGTGGGGCGCCGCGTCGTGGACGGGCCTGGCGGGAGCGCCGCGAGGAACGAGCGGCGCGGATGGTAGACGCGGCGCCCCCACCCACCCCGACCACCCAAGGCGACCCGACCGCCGTCCGACAAGGAACCACGGTTCTACCTCGCGCGACCAGGGTTCTACCTCAGTGGACCGGGGGTCTACCTCGGCGATGGGAGGGTTTGGGTCAGGAGACGCCGAGCAGGTCGATGACGAAGATGAGCGTCTTGCCGGAGAGGCGGTGGCCGCCGCCGGCGGGGCCGTAGGCGAGCTCCGGCGGGACGACGAGCTTGCGGCGCCCGCCGACCTTCATGCCGGGGATGCCTTCCTGCCAGCCGGCGATGAGGCTGCGCAGGGGGAAGTTGATCGACTGGCCGCGGTTCCACGACGCGTCGAACTCGTCGCCGGTCTCGTACTCGACGCCCAGGTAGTGCACGTTCACGGTCGCGCCGGGCGTCGCCTCGGGGCCGTCGCCGACGGTGATGTCCTCGACGACGAGCTCGGTGGGGGCGGGGCCCTCCGGTGCATCGACCTCGGGGCGGGACAGCTCGTTCTCAGGAGTGGTCATGCTCCGATCCAACCACGGGGTCGTGCGGAACGGCGGTCACGGCCGTCCCCCCGGCGCAGTTCGGTTGGGCGAAACACCGCGGCGCAGAAAATCGCCATCATGGAGACATGCCCTCCACACCTGAGCCGCCTCCCGGCCTGCCCGCGGACGCCCCTCGCGGGGTGACACCGGGCGGGGACCCGGCCCACGCCGTCGGGCATCCGCCGACGTCCCAGGAGATCAAGCGCTGGCGCCGCTTCCTCGCCGACGAGCGTGCGGAGGCCGCGGTGTACCGCGACCTCGCGAGCCGTCGCAGCGGCGAGGAGCGCGACATCCTCCTCGCGCTGTCCGACGCCGAGAAGCGCCACGAGCAGCACTGGCTCGACCTGCTCGGCGAGGACGTCGGCAAGCCCCTGCGCGGCGACTGGCGCACCCGCACGCTCGGCTGGCTCGCTCGGCGGTTCGGCGGGGTGTTCGTCCTCGCGCTCGCGCAGCGCGCCGAGGCGCGCTCGACGTACGACACCGACGCCGACGCGACCCCCACGATGGCCGCCGACGAGCGGATCCACGAGGAGGTCGTGCGCGGCCTCGCGACGCGCGGGCGCAACCGCATGTCGGGGACGTTCCGGGCGGCGGTGTTCGGCGCGAACGACGGCCTCGTGTCGAACCTCGCGCTCATCCTGGGCATCGGCGCGTCGGGGGCGTCGACCGCGACCGTCCTGCTCTCCGGTCTCGCGGGCCTGCTCGCGGGCGCGCTGTCCATGGGCGCGGGGGAGTACGTGTCGGTGCGCTCGCAGCGCGAGCTGCTCGACGCGTCGACACCCAGCCCGCACGCGTCGGCCGCGCTCCCGGACCTCGACGTCGACGCGAACGAGCTCGCGCTCGTGTACCGGGCGCGGGGCATGGCGCCGGCCGAGGCCGAGGAGCACGCTGCGGACGTCCTCGCGACGTACACGCAGCAGACGGTCATCGCGCCGCCGCCGAGCGACGACGAGCACGAGACGCACGGCACGGCGCTCGGCGCGGCCGTGTCGTCGTTCCTCTTCTTCGCCTCGGGTGCGCTGATCCCCGTGCTGCCGTACCTGTTCGGTCTGACGGGACTTCCGGCGGTCGCGGTGGCGGCGACGCTCGTCGGCATCGCGCTGCTCGCGACGGGTGCGACGGTCGGGCTGCTCTCCGGAACCTCGCCGCTCAAGCGCGCGCTGCGTCAGATCGCGATCGGTTTCGGCGCCGCCGCGGCGACCTACCTGCTCGGCCTGGTGTTCGGGGCCACGGTCGGGTGAAATGGGGCGCTCCCGGTGGTGGACGCCACCGGGGCGTGCCTACCGTGAGCGCGGACGGGTCCGACGACCCGCTCCTTCGCTGCACCGACGACCCACGGGGCACACGATGGACGTGACGCACGACGCGCAGGGCAGGCGCGCAACAGCCGCCCGTCGCTGGCTCGTGCGTGTGCTCGTGGCCGGCGGTGGGCTCGGCGCAGGTCTGGCGTTCGCCGTGGCGACGGCGGGTGGCGCGTCCGCCGCGGAGGACCCGCTCGGCCTGGGCAAGGCACTGGCGCCCGTCACCTCGACGGTGGATGCCGTCCTCGACCCCGTCGTCCACGGCGTCGTGGAGCCCGTGGTGCGCGACGTCGTCGCCCCCGTGGTCCAGCCTGTCGCCCCGGTCGTCGAGCAGGTCGTGGCCCCGGCGGCCCCGGTGGTCGAGGAGGTCGCCCGCCCCGTCGCACCGGTCGTCGACCAGGTGGTCGCTCCCGTCGCGCCGGTGGTCGAGCAGGTCGTGGCGCCTGTCGCGCCGGTCGTGCAGCCCGTGACCGACGCCGTCGCACCGGTCACCACGCCGGTCCTCGACGCCGCCGTCCCGGCCGTGACCCCGGTGGTCGACGCCGTCGCCCCCGTGGTGAACCCGGTGCTCGAGACGGCGGCCCCCGCCCTCGACCCGGTGACGCCCGTCCTCGACGCGCTGACGCCGGTCCTCGACCTGCTCGGTCCGGTCACGGACCCGGTGCTCGGTCCCGTGACCGAACCTCTCGTGCCGCTGGACCCGCTCGCTCCCGTCCTGCCCGGGGCCCCGGGCACCGACCCCGGGACCGCCGTCCCGACGGCCCCGCATGGCCCCGACGACGCCGGCCCTGGCGTTGCGACCCCTGACCTGGCGACGCCGTCGGCCGCCCCGTCGGTCCCGGCTGTGCCGAGCGGCGAGCCGGTGCGGCCGACGGGCCCTGCGGGACGTGACGGGCCCGCCCAGGCGCGCGCGCACGACCGAGACGTCCGGCCAGGGACGGGCACCGACGTGTCGGTGAGCGTCGCCCAGGGCACCGCCGTGCCCGGCGGTCACTCGGCGCCTGGCGTCTCGGCGGACGGGGACCTCGGCACTGCGCCTGCGCCGTCCGTCAGCGCCCTGCGCGCCGGTTCCGGCGGCGACGTCGCCGCGCTCGGCACGGGTGCGGTCGCCCCCGCGCTCTCGACCTGGACCGCCGTCGTCGACGACGCGCGGTCGCAGCACCCCTCGACGTTCTTCGAGGTCCCCGTCTCACCTGCCTGACGTGGCTCGCGCCGCGCCCTCGCGCGCGGCACACGCGACCCGGCGCCCTGTGCGCCAGCCACTTCTGAGCAGGAGAGAGACAGATCATGCACACCTTCGTTCGGCGCGCGCTGCGCACAGCGCTCGTCACAGGCGGCCTCGTGGTCGTCGGGGCCGGTGCGGCCCACGCAGCCGAGGGCGACCTCCTCGGCGATCTCGGACTGGACGTGTCGGTCGAGGCTCCGCTGAGCCAGGTGACCGAGGTCCTGCCCGACGTGTCCGTGGACGCGCCCGTGCACGTCCCGGTGACCGTGTCCGACGTCGCGGTGGGCGTCCTCGGCGACGCGGCGGTCGCGCGGGAGCCGGCACCCGCGCCGGCACCCGCGCCGGCCCCGGTACCAGCGCCTGCACCGGCGCCCGCTCCGGCGGACCCGGCGGACGTGGACGTCGACGTGCCGGTGACGATCCCGGTGGACGTGTCCGGCGTGGCCGTCGGCGTTCTCGGCGATGCGGAGGTGGCTCCCGCGCCCGCCGCCGAGCCGGCTCCGGCGCCTGCCCCCGTGCCGGCGGAGCCGACGGACCCGGCGGACGTCGCCGTGGACGTGCCGGTGACGATCCCCGTCGACGTGTCGGGGGTCGCCGTCGGTGTCCTGGGCGACGCGGCCGTGGTACCCGGCGACAGCTCGGCTCCGGCTGCTCCGGCTGCTCCGGATGTTCCGGCGCCCGGTGCGGGTGACGGCGCGACGGACACCGGGTCGGACATCGACGTCACCGTCCCGGTCACCGTTCCGGTGAACGTCTCCGACGTCGCGGTCGGGGTCCTCGGGGACGCCGTCGTCGGCGGAGGCGCCGACGACGGGACTGACGCCGGTGCGGGCGACGGCACTGACGGTTCCGGGCTCCTCGACGGGGTGCTCGGTGACGACGGTGTCGTGGACGACCTCCTCGGTGGGGACGACGGCCTCCTGGACGGCGTTCTCGGCGACGGAGGGCTGCTCGACGACCTCCTGGGTGACGGCGCGGGCGACGGCGTCCTGGACGATGTCCTGGGCGACGACGAGCTGCTCGACGGGGTGACCGGTGGCGACGGCCTGCTCGGCGCTCTGCCGGACCTCGACGTGGACCTGCCGGTGACCGTCCCGGTCACTGTCTGCGGCGTCGGCGTCGGCGTGCTGGGCGACGCGACCGCGGCGTGCCCGACGGCGACCGCGCCGGTCGACCCCACGGACCCGACGGATCCGACCGACCCGACGGATCCGACGGATCCGACCGACCCGACGGATCCGACCGACCCGACGGATCCGACGGATCCGACCGACCCCACGGATCCGACGGATCCGACCGATCCCACGGACGGGACCGACCCTGGGGCGACGGACGGAACGGACGGCACGGTGATCCGCGTCCTCAACCCGGTCAGCGCCGGGACGGGGACCGCTGCCGGCGCCTCCGGCGGCTTGGTCGCCGCGTCGGGCCCGACGGCCCTCGCGACGACGGGTGCGGGCGGTGACCTGGGCCTGCTCGTGATGGCGGGGCTGCTCACGCTGCTCGGCCTGACGCTGCAGCGCTTCCGCCGCAGGTCCTGGGTCGCCGACCCGGACGCCTACACCCCGGTCTTCACCGACCGGCGCTGACGTCCGCCACGACGGGACCGCCCGGGCCGTGCGCCCGGGCGGTCCCTGCGGTGCGGGCGCGCCGGTCCTGGCCAGGGAGCACCCGGCGCGCCGGCGCCGGGGGTGGCGTCGCGTGCTCACGCGCGCGGCGTCGCCCCGATCCCCTCGAGCTCGCGGTCGAGCGCGGCGAGCGCGTCGTCGGCGTCGAGGCTGCCGACCAGGACCCGCGCGCCGTAGCCCTCCGCGAGGGCGAGGAGCCGCAGCGCTACGGCGTCCGGGTCGTCGCCGTCGGGCAGGTCACCGTCGTCACGCGCGGCGGCGATCAGCGCGGCTCCCTCGCGGACGCCCTCGCGATGGGCGTCCGCGAGGATCGACGCGATCTCCGGGTCGTCCACGCTCTTGGCGTGGAACGCGGTCCAGACGGCGACGCCCAGGGTGAACTCCGGCGTCGTCGGCACGGCGCGCCGGACCAGCAGCCGGAGCCGGTCGACCGGCGGCTGCGTCGCGCCCTGCGCGACGTGCTCGGCCTGCGCGCCCTCGACCATGAGGCGGCACGCGTGCCGCACGAGCTCGTCGCGCGTCCCGAAGTAGTGCTGCACGCGACCCATGGAGACCCCGGCCTCCGCGGCGACGCCGCGCAGAGTGACGCCCTCGATGCCGCGGCGCGCGACGATCGTCCAGACCGCGAGCACGATCTCGCGTCGGCGCTGGTCGTGGTCCACGTCGCGAGGCACGGGTCGATCTTCGCACGACCGCCCATCGTTACGATGCACTTGCATTGCAACCCGCCGGCTGGCACGGTGGGCCCCATGACCGACGAGAGGACCGACCTGCCGTCCGGGGTCGGCGGGTGGCGCGACGCGGCGGGCCGGGCCGAGTTCGAGTCCGCCTACCGGACCGCGATGGCGGCCTTGCCCGATCCGGAGCGCACGTGGGACGTGCCCACCGCGTCCGGGACGGTTCGCGCCTACCGCTTCGCGCCGTCCGGCACGGCCGCGGCAGCGTCCGGTCGGACGCCGGCGCTGCTGCTGCCCGGCTGGGGCGCCGCGGTCCCGATGTGGGGGACGAACCTGCCTGCCCTCCTCGAGGACCGCCCGGTCTACGCCGTCGACGCCCTCGGCGACGCGGGCCTCAGCGTCCAGACGGCGTCGCTCCGCACCCCCGACGCCCAGGCGGCGTGGATCGACGAGACCCTGGACGGGCTCGGGGTCGACCGGGTGCACGTCGTCGGCCACTCCTTCGGTGGCTGGAGCGCGGCGAACCTCGCGGTCCGGCGTCCCGCCCATGTTGCGACCCTGAGCCTGATCGACCCCGTGCAGACCTTCTCCCGGATCCGGTGGCAGGTGGTGCTGCTCTCGATCCCGTCGTCGGTACCGTTCCTGCCCCAGCGCTGGCGCGACGCTGCGCTCGCCCGGATCGGCGGCGCCGAGCGGATCGACGCCGCGGACCCGGTGACCGCCGTGATCGCGGTCGGCACGCGGCACTACCGGTCGCGCCGGTCGTTCCCGGCGCTCTTCACGACCGACGAGCTCCGCGCGATCCGCGTGCCCGTGTACGCGGCCATGGCGGGCGACAGCGCCGCGAACGCTGACCCCCACGCCGCCGTCGCCCGTGCGAGGGCGAACGTGCCCGACGTCGAGGTCCGCGTCTGGCCCGGGGCGACCCACTCCCTTCCGTTCGAGCAGCCGGAAAGGATCGGCGCGGAGCTGCGGGACTTCTTCGCGCGGCACGATCCCGCACGTCGCTGACCCGGTCGGGCAGCCGCCCGACCGGGTCAGGACCTAGGCGACCGCGAAGACGAGCGCCGCGATGGTGAAGCCCATGACGCCGATGGCGGTCTCCATGACGGTCCAGGTCCGCAGCGTCGTCTTGACATCCATGTCGAAGAACCGCCCGACGAGCCAGAACCCGGAGTCGTTCACGTGGCTGAGCACCACGGAACCGGCGGCCACCGCGACGACGATCGCGGCCAGCTCGACGGGGTTGAAGCTGCCCGCCTCGACCGCGGGGGCGATGAGCCCGGCGGCCGTGGTGAGCGCCACCGTCGCCGACCCCTGCGCGACGCGCAGGATCGCCGCGATGAGGAAGCCCGCGACGATCACGGGGAGCCCGAGGTCGCCGAGCACGTCGGCGAGCGCGTCGCCGATGCCGGTGGCCCGGAGCACGCCGCCGAACATCCCGCCCGCGCCGGTGATGAGGATGACCGAGCACACCGGGCCGAGCGCGGAGTCGAGGGTCTTCTCGAGCGCGGTCCCGCTGACCCCGCGCCGCTTGCCCAGCACCCACGCCGCGACGAGCACGGTGATGAGCAGGGCCACCGGTGTCGCGCCGATCGCCCGCAGGGTCTGCACGGCGGGGTTCTCCGCGTCGACGGCGCCCGCCACCCGCAGGGCGTCGAGCCCGGTGTTGGCGAAGATCAGGACGAGCGGCAGCAGGAGGATCGTGACGACGGTGCCGAACTTCGGCGGGTTCTCGAGCTGGTCCTCGTCCGCCTCGCCGAGGATCGAGGGGATCGGCAGGTCGATGCGGCGCCCCATGTAGCGGCCGAAGAGGTAGCTCGTGACGTACCAGGTGGGGATCGCCACGATGAGCCCGAGCAGGATGACGAACCCGATGTTGGCGCCGAGGAACTCCGTCGCGGCGACGGGGCCGGGGTGCGGGGGCACGTAGATGTGCATGACGGAGAACGCACCCGCGACGGGCAGTCCGTAGAGCAGGAGGGAGCCGCCGAGCCGCCGCCCGACCGAGAAGACGATCGGGAGCATGACGACGAGCCCGGCGTCGAAAAAGATCGGGAACCCGAAGATCAGCGACGCGAGGCCGAGCGCGAAGGGCGCGCGCTTCGCGCCGAACTTCCCGATGAGGAAGTCGGCCATGACCTTCGCGCCGCCGCTGGTCTCGACGAGCCGACCCAGCATGGCGCCGAGCCCGACGAGGAGGGCGACGGTCGCGAGGGTCGTGCCGAAGCCCGCGGTGAGGACCTCGATGATCGAGCCCGTCGGGATGCCCGCGACGACCGCGGTGAGCAGGCTGACGATGATGAGCGCGAGGAACGCGTGCAGCTTGAGCTTGATGATGAGGAACAGCAGGAGCGCGATCGCGCCCGCGGCGATCGCGAGCAGCGGTCCGGCGGTCAGGGTCTGGGTCCAGTCCTCGGGGGGCATCTATGTCTCCGTCGACGGTGGGGGTCTGGGTCTCGGTGCTGAGGTCGTCGTGCGCCCCGGGTCAGCGGGTCCCCGGCGCGATGCTGAGGTCGGTGCGCGCGAGGATCTCCTCCACGAGCTGCTCGGGCGGGGCGGCGACGTCGAGCGTGAAGCCGGGCTCGTCGTCGGACAGGGGCTCGAGCGTGGCGAGCTGCGACGGCAGGAGCGACGTGGGCATGAAGTGCCCGCTGCGATGCTGCATGCGCTCGGCGAGGAGCTCGGGGCTGCCGTCGAGGTGGACGAAGAGCACGAGACCGTCCGCGGTGCGCAGCAGGTCGCGGTAGGAGCGCTTGAGCGCCGAGCACGTCACGACGGCCGAGCGGCCGGCCTGCGCCTCCGCGCTCAGCCAGTCCCGGATGGCCTCGAGCCAGGGCCAGCGGTCGTCGTCGGTGAGCGGCGTGCCGGAGCTCATCTTGTCGATGTTCGCCTGCGGGTGGAACTGGTCGGCCTCGGCGTACTCGGTGCCGAGGTGCCGCGCGAGCAGCGTCGCGACGGTGGTCTTGCCCGAGCCCGCGACGCCCATGACGACGAGGTGCTGGGGCAGGGGCCCGGGCTCGCCGGGCGGGGTGGTGCTGACGTCCGTGTCCATGTGTCGACTTCCGTGTCGGGCGGCGCCGTCGTGGTCGCCGCTGCGCATCCCACTGTTGGGTATTGGTAGCACCTTTTGCAACTCATTGATGTGACCAATCGGCGCCACTAGGCTTCGTGCATGGCGACGACGGTCTTGCACACCACCGTGCTCGACTCCCTCGGTCGTCGCATCACCAGCGGGGTCGCGCCCGCGGGGACCCCGCTCACGCTCGAGTCGATCGGGACGGAGTTCGGCGTCTCGCGCACGGTCGCGCGCGAGGTGATGCGGCTCCTCGAGGGCCTCGGCCTCGTGCGGTCGAAACGGCGCGTCGGTCTCGTGGTGCTCGGCCTCGAGGACTGGAACGTGCTCGACCCGCGGGTCATCCGCTGGCGCCTCGAAGGGCCCGGACGTGACGCCCAGCTGCGCACGCTCACCGAACTGCGCCACGCCGTCGAGCCGCTCGCCGCGGCCGGGGCGGCGCGGCACGCGACCGACGACGAGCGCGCCGAGATCGTCGCGGTCGCCGCGCGCATGCGCCTGCTCGGCGAGGCCGGTGACCTCGAGGAGTTCCTCGGCCTCGACGTCCGCTTCCATGAGCTCCTGCTGCGCGCGAGCGGCAACGAGATGTTCGGCGCGCTCGCCGGCGTCGTCGCGGCGGTGCTCAGCGGCCGCACGCACCTCGGCCTCATGCCCGCCTCGCCCGTCTCCGAGGCGCTCGACCAGCACGAGGCCGTCGCCCACGCCGTCGCCGGCGGCGACGCACGCGCCGCCGAGGCAGCGATGTCCGCCATAGTCGGCGAGGTCCGTCGCGCTCTCGGCGGCGTCGAGCCGCACGACCCGCCGAGGTAGAGGCCTGGTCAGTGACCACGCCTCTACCTCGGCGGACCAGGGCTCTACCTCGGCGCTTGGGGCGGGCGGGCCGCGTGGTGTCAGCGGGTGTGGATGCGGACCTCGGCGGCCTTGACGACGAACCAGACGCGCTCGCCGGGGGCGAGGCGCAGCTCCGCCACCGCGCGCGGGGTGAGGTCGGCGGCGAGGCGCGCGGCGGCGTCGTGCCCGACGGCGGTCGTGGCCAGGGCGGCAGGCTCGCCGCCCTCGTCACCCACCACGCGGCCCCACGCGCGCAGCAGCGGCCCGTGCGGCTCGACGCTCGTCACGACCACCCGGTACGCGTTGCGCGGGCTGCCCTCGGGCGTCGCGCGGTGGACCGCCACGGCCCGCGGCTCGAACACCGCGACGGCGGTCGTCCCGGCGACGAGCGGTTCGGCTGCGGTCCCCTGGACGACGACGCCCGCGCCGTCGACGGCGAGCGTCACCTCGCGCTCCGGTGCGTCCTCGGCGGCGGTCTCGCCCGGCGACTCGCTCGCGGGTGCGCCCGTCGTCCCCGGTCCGGCGGGCACCGGCTCCGGCGCCGCGACGTGCGACACGATCCCGGCGAGCAGGTTGACGCCCGCGAGGCGCGCGGCGAACCGGGACCGCGGCCGGGTGAGGACCTCGTCGACCGGGCCGTCCTCGACCACGCGCCCGCCGTCCAGCACGACGACGCGGTCCGCCAGGAGCAGCACGTCGAGCAGGTCGTGGGTGACGAGGAGCGTCGTGCGGGGCCGGTCGCGCTGGGCGTCGTGCAGCACGGACCGGACGTGCTGCGCGACGCCCACGTCGAGCGACGCGAGCGGCTCGTCCAGCAGGAGCACGCGCGGGTCCGTCACGAGCGCGCGGGCGATCGCCACGCGCTGCGCCTGCCCACCGGACAGGTCCGACGACCGCCGTCGTGCGAGGTGGTCCGCCCCGACGCGTGCGAGCGCGTCGCGCGCCGACTGCCGGGACTGCGCCCGCGGGACACCGCGTGCGCGGAGACCGAACGCGACGTTCTCCTCGACCGTGAGGTGCTCGAACAGCAGCGGACGCTGCCCCAGCCACGCGACCCGGCGGCGGCGCGGCGCGGTGCGGGTGACGTCGTCGTCCCCGACGACGACCCGCACACCGGCGGCCGCGGGGAGGAGGCCCGCGACCACCTGCACGAGCGTCGACTTCCCCGCGCCGTTCTCCCCGAGCACCGCGACGACCTCGCCAGGGGCGATCGCGAGTTCGACGTCGAACCCGCGGTCGGGGACGACGGCGCGCACGATGAGAGCAGCCGGTGGGGCATCCGTGACCGGGTTCGCGGCAGCTGCCTCCGAGCCGTCCAGGCTTCCTTCCCGTCCGACCGGGTGCGGATGTGCGGGGCGGGTGGTGGCGGGAGGAGACCGATGGCGAGACGACGGCGAAGCGGGGGGCGGGGAGGGGGCGCCGGGTCGTGGCGGGTCTGGCGGGAGCGGCGAGGAACGAGCCGCGGATGGTAGACCCGGCGCCCCCTCCCCGCCCCCCGCGCCCCGACCCGCGCCCCACCGTGCACCGCGTGCACTGGGTCCGCCGGGTCCACCCGGTCCGCCGAGAACGCCCGGCCCGTGCACCGCCGCGGTGATGAGCACCGCGACCACCACGAGCACGAGCGAGAGCGCGACGGCGGCGTCCGGGTCGGCGCTGCGCTGGAGGTAGATCTCGAGCGGGAGGGTCTGCGTGACTCCCTGGAGTGCTCCGGCGAACGTGAGGGTGGCACCGAACTCGCCGAGGGCGCGCGCGAACGCGAGCACGGACCCGGAGAGCAGGCCGGGCAGGACGCGAGGGAGGGTCACCCGGCGCAGGACCGTGGTGGGGCTCGCGCCGAGGGTCGCCGCGACGTCCTCGAGGCGGGAATCCTGGGTCCGCAGCGCACCCTCGAGGCTCAGGACGAGGAACGGCAGTGCGACGAACGTCTGCGCCAGGACGACGGCGGTGGTGGTGAACGCGATCTCGACGCCCAGGACCTCGAGGTGCTGCCCGATCAGGCCGCGCCGCCCGAACGTGTAGAGCAGCGCGATGCCGCCGACGACGGGCGGCAGCACGAGGGGCAGCAGCACCAGGGCGCGCGCGACGCGCTGGCCGGGGAACGTCGTGCGGGCGAGGACGAGCGCCATCGGGGTGCCGAGGAGGACGCAGCACGCCGTCGCGGCGAGCGACGTGCGCAGCGACAGGCCGAGCGCGTCGACGGCGGACGGTGAGGTGACGATCGCCCAGAAGCCCCCGGTGCCGTCCGGACCCGGGGCGAGGTCGACGCGCAGGATCATCGCCACCACGGGGACGACGACGAACAGCGCCCCGAGCACCGCCGGGACGAGGACCCAGCGGGGGAGGCCACGCATCAGGGACCGTCGGTTCGCGCGGACCGCTGTGCTCCGCGCGGTGGTACGTCCCCCGGCGCCGGGCGCGCGCGTAGGCGTGGTCGCTCCGCGCGTAGGCGCGCCACGCCGGGGTGGAGGGGGGTCACGGGGCGGGGTGGCGGGAGGGTCACGGCGCGCCGAAGCCCGCGGCGGCGAGCGCGGCCTGACCGTCGTCGCCCGTCACGAGGTCGACCCACGCCCGGGCGAGCTCCGCCTGCTCCGGTCCCGCGTCGGCGGCTGCCGCGACGACGGCGATCGGGTACACGTTGAGCGCCGCGTCGGTCTCGGGGACGTCGACGACCTCGATGTCGTCGCCCGCGAGCGTCGCGTCCGTGACGTACACGAGACCGGCGTCGGCCTCGCCGGACGTCACCTTGGCGAGCACGTCGGTCACGCTCGCCTCCTCGCTCACTCGGTGGATGGCCACTCCCGCGGCGTCGGCGACGGTGTCCGTCGCGGCGCCGCACGGGACCTCCGGCGCGCACACGACGACCTTGACGTCCTCGCGCGCGAGGTCCGCGAACGTCTCGACCCCGGCCGGGTTGCCCGGGGGAGTGACCATCGTCAGCGTGTTCGTCGCGAACGCGACCGGGTCGCTCGCGTCGCCCGCGTCGACCACACGCGCCATGCTCCGCTCGTCCGCCGAGGCGAACACATCGGCGGGCGCGCCCGCGAGGATCTGGTCGCCGAGGTCCGACGACCCCGCGAACGACAGCGCCACCGTCACACCCTCGTGCTCGGCCTCGAAGTCCTCCGCGAGGTCGGTGAACACGTCGCGCAGCGAGGCGGCAGCGAGCACCGTAAGCGTCCGCTCTTCGGCGGGCGCGCCCGTCGCGCTGCCCGACGACGGCGTCGCACCCCCGGCGTCCGGCCCGCCACCGCACGCGGCGAGCAAGGCGACCGACGCCGCCGTCACGAACGCGCCGACGGCTCGCCGGAGTGGCGGAACAGTCGGCGCGGTGCCCGCCGACCGTGCACGCCCGGCGCGTCCGCAGGCCGGGGCGGCCAGGGGTCGGCACCTGCGGGGGGATTTCCTCATGCCGCCCCGCCGGGGGTCTCGACGATGACGGTCGTCGCCTTGACGACCGCGACGGCCAGGCTCCCCGGCTCGAGCCCCAGCTCACGCACGGCCTCGGTGCTCATGAGCGACACGACGCGCTGACCGCCGCACAGCATCTCCACCTGGGACATGACCGTGTCGCCCACGACGTCCGTCACGATCCCCACGAACCGGTTGCGTGCGGACCGCGCCACGCCGGACGGGTCGGGCGTCGGGTGCGACTGTGCGACGGCGAAGCGTGCCAGCTCCGCGCCGTCCACGACCTTGCGCCCGGCGTCGTCGGCGCTCGCGGCGAGGTCCCCGGCGTCGACCCAGCGGCGGACGGTGTCGTCGCTCACGCCGAGCAGGTTCGCGGCCTCTCGAATCCGAAAGTGCGGCATGAAATGCACGATAGACCCGCGTCTGCGGAGTGTCACGCCGCGCTGCCGTAGGGAGCGGTGTGTCGCGCTCCGCCGCGGGGTGCCTCAGCGGCGAGAGAGAAGCGCCCGACCCAGGAACAAGCCCGCCCGGATGTGGCACGCTCCTGCGGTGAGCGAGACGACCACCCGGGCCGACGTGCGCGTCGCCGTCGAGGACCCGACGGCCGCCGACGTGCTGGCCCTGCTGCAGGAGCACCTCGACGACATGTACGCGACGTCGCCGCCGGAGAGCGTGCACGCGCTGGACGTCGACCGCCTGCGCGGGGCCGACATCACGTTCGTCACCGCGCGCGGCGCGGACGGGACGCTCCTGGGGTGTGGCGCGCTCAAGCAGCACGACGCGGCGCTCGGTGAGCTCAAGTCCATGCGCACGACGGCGGCCGCCCGGGGCCGGGGCGTGGCCGCGGCGGTCCTCGGGTACCTGCTCGACGCCGCCCGTGACCGGGCGCTCGAGCGTGTCAGCCTGGAGACGGGCGCCGAGGAGTACTTCGCGCCCGCACGGCGCCTGTACGCGCGGCACGGGTTCACAGCGTGCGGTCCGTTCGCCGACTACACCGACGACCCGAACAGCGTGTTCCTGACGCTCGCGCTCTCCTGACACGAGCCGCCCAGGGAGGACGCGATGACCACGACCGTCGTCGCCGCGAAGGTCGCTGCCCCCTCCGATCGGGTGGTCTTGAAGCGGCCGTGACGACCTGTCGTTCACGTCGCCGTGGTGGTATCGATGCTGGTCAGGCGGGCCTCATCGGCACGCTTCAGCGATCCGTCACCCGCTCGTCACCGCCCGTCCATTCGTCCCGAACGCGCCCCTGATTGCGCCCTACCCGGCACCCGTCCAGGATCCGGGCACTGGCTGTACACGGTGATGTCGGCAGCGCCGCGCGTTCTGGGTCTGAGGCGCCCCATGCGGACATCGTGACGGTAGGGGCTGCGAACATGTCGATCGGTTACGGACGGCGCCGGGGTGCGCGCAGGAGCGCGGTCGTCGCGCACAGGCCTTGGGCTGCCGGAGTGGTCGCGCTCGCACTCCTGTGCGGGGTGATCGTTCCCGCGTCGGCCGACCAGTCGGGTCGCGGTGAACCCGCGCTGCCTGTGGGCCCGGAGCCGCTGACCACGGTCCCGGACTCGGCGTACGTGCCGCCCGAGGGCGACCTGGAGCGGCCTGAGCCTCCGGAACCAGAACGCCCACCTGCGGGGAGTGAGCAGGCCCAGCGGTTGGCAGCGGTCGAGTCGCAGATCGACGACCAGGTCGACGCAGTGACCGACTCCTTGACGGAGGACGTCGTCGCAGGTGCGCCGGCGCCGTCTGTCGTCGGGCCTGCGTCTGGCGTCGCGGCGGAACGCGCACAGGAGCAGATGGCGAAGGCCGAGCTGCCTGCTCCGAGAGACACCGTCACGGCGGACAAGGTCGAAAGCGGTTCGGCTGCGACGACGGATGCGGCCGACGATGCGCCCTCTGCAGTTGCTGCTGCGTGTGAACCCGTGCCGAATCAGCCATATCAAGGGCGCATGGCTGTCGAGTCGATGGTCACGGCGGTGTGGAACAACCGCGACGGCA
This sequence comes from Cellulosimicrobium sp. BMG9.22, assembly GCF_059159975.1. NCBI lineage: Bacteria > Bacillati > Actinomycetota > Actinomycetes > Micrococcales > Promicromonosporaceae > Cellulosimicrobium > Cellulosimicrobium sp. BMG9.22. The sequence goes on from NZ_JBZGBY010000012.1 coordinate 41,670, forward strand.
AGTACCGGGTCCGGGTGACGAATCAAGGAACCCACGATTGGCCTGTTGGCTCCGCCGTGACCTATCAGGTGTTCGACACCAGCGGGAATCTCGTCCCCGGTACGCGCCCGACGACCTCCATTCCGCTGATCACCGATGCGATCGGCGGATGGACATCCTTTGACGCGACGATCGGAAGGCTCCCACCGGGAACCTGGTTGTTGGCGTGGGACATCCACGTGGCAGGAGCGGGCTGGCTCACCGACTATGGGTCCTGCTCGTCGAACTTCCAGCTCACGGTCGTCAATCAGCCGCCGTCGTTGACGTACTCGACTCCGCTCGCGAACGCCACGGTCACCGACCGCAATCCCTTCCTGACCGTGACCGGATCGGACCCGGACGCCTGGCCGGCTCCGAGTCGACTGTCGTACCAGTTCAAGGTCTGTCAGGACGCCGCGCTGACCATCGGCTGTCGGGTGTCGTCCTGGCAGTCGTCCCCGCGCTGGCAGGCGACGGGTCTCTCCTGGGGCGGCGCGTACTACTGGGGCGCCCTCGTGTCGGACGGGGTGGCGACTACCGACGCGACCTCGAACGTCCTGCCGTTCTGGGTCGTGGTTCCCGCCCCGGACGACTGGCGGCTCGTGGGCAACGGCCTGGGTCTGACAAACGTGCACGGCCTCGTTCTTCCCTATGGCGTCTTCGTGCATCGCACGATCGACGCCGAGCTTCCTGGTGGGGGTCTGCCGCTCAAGCTCGAGCGCACTTTCTCGTCCGGGGCGCTGTCCACTGAGGGAGCATTCGGCAAGGGATGGCTGTCGCTCTTCGATGCCCGAATGGTGTATGAGCCGGGGAACAGCCTCATCCGGTTGACCTATCCCGACGGCCGGCAGGAGAACTTCGGTCGCAACGCAGCGGGCCAATGGGTCGCCCGGACCGAGCTGGGCACGACCAACCGCTTGACCTACAACAGCTCCCGCACCACCGTGACGCAGTCCACGGGAGAGACGATCGTCTACAACAGCACGACCGGCCGACTCGAGGAGTTCTCCGTCGAAGGCGCGGGGGCATGGCAGCTGACCTATACCGACGGGCTGATCACCCGGATCACCCAGCGTCCGTCGGGCCGAGCGATCGACGTCACGTGGTCGACGACGGGTACGACATGTGCGACGTCCGTACGCCCGACGCGCCCGTACATCACCGCCGTCAGCGTCGACCGGGGTTCGGGGGTCGGACCGGCGCGGTGGACCTACGGCTACTCGTGCTCTCGGCTCGCCACCGTGACCGACCCTGAGGGCGGTGTTACTCGGTACTCGACCTCGGGCAGCGGATTCTCCGGCACGACCGCTGCGGGGCGTCCCATCCCGGGACTGGTCTCGTCGGGATCGTGGTCGACGATTCCGAGCAGCTGGCAGGAGCGCTCGATCGTCGTCTCCGAGCCGGGCGCGATCAACCGCACGATCAGGCTGCTTCGCCCGTTGCGGGGCTTTGAGAGCTATTACCGCAGCGCCTACAACTCGTTCAACGGCGTGACGGCGATGTACTGCGGAACTCGTGAGGTTCGCAACAACGCGGAGTACTGCTACGACAGCTACGACACCCTCGAGTTCGACGTTCAAGGAAGACTCCGGGTCAAGGCCAAGCGCGAGGACGGCGCGGGAGCGGGGACCGGCAACCCGCGCCGGTGGCTGTACAGCGCGGTGGACGGTCGGCTGAACGCGGTCATCGACGAGAACTACAGCGTCGTGGAGTTCGGCTACGACGGCTGGGGGAACCTGTCGGCGTCCTACGCGATGCGTGACGCCGCCACTCAGGTCACGAGCGTGAGTCACTACCGCCCGACCGATGCCGATCCGGACGGTCCGCCTCGACTGATGGGTGCCCAGGTCGTGCCCACGCAGGCAGGCCAGGAGGTACCCGGCGCCGAGTTCGCCGAGCAGTACACGTACGACGACGCGGGTCGGCTCGTGGCGATCGACGGGCCGTCCGTGCCTGGTGTGCCTGACGGAGAGCAGCGCTCCTATGCGTACACCACGGGTAGCGAGCAGGCCGTCGGCGAGGACGGGAAGCCGATCGCCGGCAAGGCGATGCCCGCTGGTCTGCTGCGCACCGAGACGACGGCAGCCGGTAGGGCGACCTACGACTACAACGCGGCGGGTGACCAGTCGAGGATCATTGAGCCCGGTGGTGCCCAGGTGCTGCGATCGTTCGATGCGCGCGGGTACCTCGTCGCAGAGAGGGTCAACGGCGCCGCAGTTGAGCTCACCCGGGACAGGCTGGGCAGAGTCACACGCGAGACGCGGCCATGCACGCGCAACGAGGTCACGGGCGTCAGCACTGCCCTCCGTATCGATCGGACCTATGACGCCGACGGCCTGGTGACCACCACCACCGAACGCGCGATCGACTGCGGCACGGGTGAACAGACCGGATCCGAACGCACGACGAGACATGCCTACACGCCTCAGGGGCGGCTGGCAGAGGTGACCGACCCAGCCGGCGGGGTCACCCGATACACCTACTCGACGACCAACCCCGATCAAGTGATCTCCGTGACCGACCCACGGGGACGGATCACGCAGTACCAGTACGACTCCCGGGGCCGGTTGATCAGCATCCGTGCCGATGTCGGAGCACCGGGGGCCACCGCACGCAAGGAGATCGCCTGGCACTCCTACGACGTCGCCGGGCGGCTCCTGTCGCAGCTGGACGCGCTGCAACGACCGACGTACTACGAGTACACCGACGACGGGTACGCCACCCGCGCCTACCGCACGGGGGTCGTCGTCGGCGGCAAGGCCACCTCGATCTCGCTGTGGGAACGTCAGCTCGACGGTCTCGGCAACGTCATCGAGGAGACCGTGGGCGGAGATGCGGCGATCTCCGGTGACGGTCGAACGACGGCGTACGTCTACGACGCGATGTCCAGGCTGGTGACCAGCACCCTGGACCCGGGTGGTCTCGGCCGGACGACACGGACGGAGCGCGACGGGGCCGGACGGACGATCGGGCATGTCCTGAGCGACGCGGTCCGGACGGAGAGGACCACCTACGAGCTGGACTTGGGCGGGTACATCGGGCTCGCCCACCAGTGGCTCGGCGAGAATGCCGCGCTGACCACGTGGTTCGACCGGGACCTGTGGGGTAACGCCGTCTGGACCCACGATCCCCAGGGGATCCTCACCGCGCAGACGAGCGCGGACGCGATCGGACGCCCCGTCAGGGCTCAGGGGGCCGAGGTCCTCGTCGACGCCCCGACAACCACCTCGGGCGAGGACGCGTACACGGGTCTGAGTCAGACCGGGGCTCGGGCCGAGGACAAGATCGGGTACGACGCGTTCGGCCAGATCAGCGAGACCGAGGACTCTCTCGGCAACGTCACCCGATACGTCTACGACGTCGCGGGCCGCCTGATCGAGACACACCTTCCGGACTACGAGGGGCCCGACGGCGACGCTGTCACGTCGATCACCCGGTACGAGTACGACACCGCGGGGGACCTGGTTCGCAAGACCGACCCGCGAGGGAACGTCACCGACTACGCGTACGACGTCGCGGGCAACCTCATCACCGAGCGCGCCCCCGAGGTCGACGGCGTGCGGGCGACCACCAGCTACGCCTACGACGCAGCCGACCAGCTGGTCTCGACCACCGACCCGACTGGTGTCCGTACCCGGTTCGCCTACGACGCTCTCGGCCGCATGGTGTCCGAGACGGTCGAGAAGCGCACTGATCCAGCCGACGACGGCTCGCCCACGGTCGATCACACCACCGCGTACGCCTACGACGTCGTCGGGAACCTGACGTCGGTGACGACGCCGGCCAGGCGAATGACGCGGTTCGAGCACAACGCGGCCGGCGAGGTCGTCACCGTCCGCTTGCCTGGCATCAGCAGTCCGATGCGTTTCGAGTACGACGTGGCGGGCCGGGTCGTCCGTGAGGTGCAGACGACCGGTGTGTCGATCGAGCATGTCTTCGACCTGGCCGGGCGGGAGGTCTCCTCGACCGTCGTCGGCACAGCCGGGGGTCGCCTGACCACTCGGTACGAGTACGACGACTCGAGCAACCTGACGGCGATCACCGACCCGCGCGGCACGACGACGACCTACACCCATGACGATGCGGGACGCCTCACCGAGGTGACTCAACCGGTCGACTCGTTGCGCTCGATCGTGACGCAGCTGGGCTACGACGCGGCGGGCAACATCGTGCGCGTCCGCAACGGCAATGGAATCGACACCTGGACCGACTACACCGAGTGGGGGCAGGTCGAGCGCGTCGTGGAGGCGCTGACGAGCCGACACCCCGACCTCGTCGATCGCGCCTGGGAGTACGAGTACGACGAGGCAGGGAACCAGGTCCGTGAGACCAAGCCCGGCGGGGCGGGAACTGCGCAGTCGTACGACAACCTGAACCGACTCGTCCAGACCCAGGTGTGGGACGACGGCGGGGAGCGCAACACGGGCGCAGATGTCACCAACACCTACGACCTGGCCGGACGGCTGCGCGAAGCGGGAACCGGTCAGGGGGACCTGCTCGCTCTGGCGTGGGACGACCTGGGCAGAGTCACCGAGTCGGCCACAGCCGCGCAGACCCACCGATTCTCCTACGACGCGGACGGGTTGTTGACCGCCGATCAGGCGGTGCACGGCCCGGAGCAGGGAACGACCCGGTACTCCTACGCCCAGTCCGGCCAGATCGCCGTGGTGGAGGGTGCATCTTCTGCCGGTACGTGGTGGGACTGGGGATACGACTCCGCAGGGAGGGCTGTGGCCCGAGATCACAGTCAGGGTTACGGGGACTTCGCGTACGACCAGTACGGGCGACTCGAGTACGTGGTCGGCTACGACCTGGGGTGGGACCCCGTCCAGGAGGTGCGTTACGAGTACGACGCCAACGGAAACGTCACCGCGAAGCACTCGACCACGGAGGCTCAGGCCGGCGGCGAGTACACCTATGACCTTGCCGACCGGCTGACCCGGTGGAGCCCGCGCGCTGCTGACGGCACCGTGGGCGCGACCTACGAACGCTCCTACGAGTGGGACGCTGCAGGCAATCGCACCGGCGAACAGATCAACGTCGCCTCCCACTCATGGGACTACGACGAGCGCAACCGACTGGTGTCCACTGCCGAGGACGACGACTACAACCCACCCCGAACGTCGCAGATCGACGTCGACGCCGCCGGGAACGTCGTCGGCATCGGGGAACGTCGCCTGACGTACGACGGGCTGGGCCATCTCACTGCCGACGACGAGTCGACCTATCAGTACGACGCGCTCGGACGACTGCTGATGCGCGGCGCCGCGACGTTCGACTACGCGGGCCTGGACGTCGATCCCGTCGCGGCTCCCGATGCCGACGGCCAGATGGAGCACGCCACTCGCGCGCCTGACGGGACACTTCTGGCAACTCGGGGAAGCTTCGGGGCGCGGGCCGCGCTTCTGGACGGTCGTGGTGACGTCACCGGATCCATCGCGCTCGACGGAGCTGGTGCCGGGTCACGCGCCAAGGGTGACGTCGGATACGAGCCGTTCGGCGGCCGTTGGTCGGGCTCCGCGAGCCCGTCTGGTCCTGTTCCCGAGCGCGCTTCGACGTTCGGCTATCAGTCCGACTGGACCGATCCGACGACCGGCGCCGTCATGATGGGCGCTCGCTGGTACGACCCTGCCCTCGGGTCCTTCCTCAGCCGCGACGACACCGCCCTGCCCGCCACCTCGCCAGGGGCCCTCAACCGGTACGGCTACGCGGACGCCAACCCCAGCACCAACACCGATCCAACTGGCCGCTGGGCCGTCAGCCCGCTGCTGATGCCGCCCCCGGTGCTCGACAGGGTATCCACCATCATCGAACGGGCCGCCCCGCTCGCCGAGTCTGTCGCTGAGTCGGTGGCCGAGGCCATCGGCAAGCGCGCCGTGCGGACCGTCCTCGCCAAGATCGCCGCGCGCGCCGTCCCCGGGTTGGGGCTCGCACTCACGATCCTCGATGGATATCAGCTCTACCAACGCCTGACCACCGGCCCCTCCGTGGGACCTGCGCCTGGATCGACGCCTGCACCGCAGCCACAGCCACAGGCACAACCACGGCCGCAGCCACGACCCGACCCGGTCCCCGCCCCGGTTCCCGTCACGTGGACCACGTCGTCGACCCATACCTGGGGGAACGCCTCCAGCACCGTCGCGCTCGCCAACGTCGGCGGAATGCGCGTCGTGACGACCACCTGGCTCTCGGACCTGTATCGCAACGACCGTACGGACTGGTCCAACGGCGCCTGGAGATCGACGAACACTCACCTCGGCCGCTATGCGACCCTCATCATCCGCGAGGTGCTCGGCAAGGTCGTCGACCCCTTCCGCGTCGACCAGTCGCACGCGACCCCGCTCCTGACGGTCGATCAGCTCGTCTCGCCGGCCGGTCAGGCAGCGGACGACGGACAGTGCGGACTGACCGGCACCATCCAGTCGTGCCTCCTCGGCAAGCCGCTCGTCACCACCGACTGTGCGGCGTGGACCGGGCCTCTCACGCTCTGCACCCCGATGGCCGCCACGCCGGGGCCACCAGGAAGCACCGGCCCGACCACCGCGACGACGTCGAAGCGAACCAACCCCACCCCGACCGCGCCCGAACCCGGTGCGGACGGCGGCGGCGACGGCGGCCCGGGCAAGCCCTCGGCAACACCCATGCCAGACTGTCAACCCGAGGATGACCAGGCTGGAAAGGGCTCGAGCTATCGTGAGACCTTCTTTCAGGCACACCCCGAGCTCCGCGGTCGAGTATGGGTGCACCATTCAATCGAACGCCAGGTCCTGAGTCTATATCCAGGAACCTTCACCGTGGAGGAGATAAACTCTTTGTCGTACTTGCGAGGCATACCGAAGGAAACAAATAGCCGAGTCCATCTCAGCGAGATTCGGAAGATCTGGAACCGCTTCTACCGGGAGAACCCTTCGGCGTCGCGGCCGGATATTCTCGCGCAGCGTGACCAAATCGACCGTGACCTTGGCGACCAGTTCGATCCACCATGCTGACCGAGTCGAAGAATTACTATGTAATTGAACCCGAGGTGGCAGGCGGGATCGGCCCGGGAACTGTGATTGATCGCGCGCGCGTGCCTCCTGTTGTCAAACGCTTAGAATATGTCATCGAAGGCTGGTTGGGCGACCCGGTTCTCGAAGGTTATCCGTGCTTTATTGTCACGGTAAATGTTCTAGTTAAACTGCGCAGAATCGGTTCATCCGGGTACACTGCACGACCGGCCAAGGTATCAGTAAGCGAAGACTTCCGTGAGATGCAGCCGGCGACGCTACTCCCCAAATTCCTATGGCTGGACGTCTGGGGGGTGCCCGGACGGGACGATCTGGGGACGGACGGAATCGGCCGTCTCGTGGTCTCCGAGCGCGCACTTGAAACGCTCAAATCGGCTGGAATGGTTCATGCCGAGATAATGCCGTGGCGGGTTGACAGAGACCAATAGGTGATTCGTGGGAGAACCCCAACCCGGCGCGGCCAAACTCGCCGCCGCCGTAGGTGACGCTAGAAAGGTGGATCGTGGACCGCGATCCCTGGCCGGACAACTGCGAGTCCTGGGCGGGAGTATACGGATGAACGAATCGAAACTGGATGTAATCTCGATTGGCGCAATGTTGGGCTCGGATCCAGAAAGCCGCGCATGGTTGCACGACATCCGAAGCCTCTCAAAGCGCCTCGGCTCCCTTTCCGAGGGCGCGGACAGCCCGATTCGGGTCAACGTAGTATTCCTTGTTGACAACCCGAATGCCCCCAACGATTTCGTGGGGGTCAGGACGGGTCGGTTCAGCAGAAAGGACTCCCTGCTCATGGTTCAGGCCTCGGTTCCTCGGATCGTCGAAGGCGATCGTCGCGACGTCCTGCTCCGACTGCTGACGGATGCGATCGCCGAGGCCGAGGTCTTCGCGCGGAAGCGCGGGATCGCGGAGTCGCTCGACGTGCTACGGCGGATCGCGCATGACGTGGTTACCCAGTGGTGAATGTCGCTGAGGCGGGGAGTAGGGGAAGCATGAGTGGTCATGTTCCTCAAGATGTCGCGAGCGCGGTGACCCGCATAATGGATGGAAAACACCTTCGCTCGGCGATCGCCGAGATTCTGCGCCAGCTTGGATATGCGAAGCGCCGCAGTCTGTGGGCGAAAAAACGCGGTGCGATCACGTGGGCGATCTACCTGGACCGCAATACGTTTGTGGACGCGTACGCCATCGAGCTCGGGATCATGCTCATGGACAGCCACACGGGGGAGCTCCCGCGCCGCGTGGTCGATATGCACCAACGACTCTTCCTGGAAAAACTCGTGCTCCCAGGAATCGATAACGCTGAAATTGAGGCCGCGCTCGATCTTGCGCGAGTGGCCTTGCCTGACGAGAAACGCGTCCGGATGATTCGGAATGCGCTCCTTGCACTCGATTTGTGGACCGAAAACATCCGCGATATCGACGATCTGCGACAACACTACGAAGCCGGGGAATTCGAGTCGTCCGGTGTTCCACTGAAGTTCCGGGAGATGATGAGTTCCGATTCCTCACCGAGCCCCGGTGGTCGCGATGCACACTAGATTCCGGGGCGATCCACCAGATCGCGATGATGTCGTGGTTGGTGAACCTGCGGCCGGCGAGGAGCCGATCCTGGCGAAGCTTCGTGAGGTCGGCCATGATGTGGCCTCGCTCGCCGACCTCCGTGGTTCCGGCATCAGATATCCCCAGGCAGTTCCGGTACTTGTCGACGCGCTGTCGGTGACCAGCGAGAAGAAGACGCTGACGGAGATCGTCCGGGCGCTGAGCGTTCCATGGGCGAAGCCAGCCGCGACTGGTCCTCTGGTCGACTTGTTTCGGCGAGTCGACGATCCGACAGGGCTTGGTCTGCGATGGGTCATCGGGAACGCGCTTGATATCGTGTGGGACGATCATCTTTTCGATAAGTTTGGTCGACCTTGCGAGAGACCGCTCGTATGCCCGGGCCCGCGAGATGGTCGTACCCGGTCTGGCAAGGTCGAAACGAGCCGAAGCTGGCGACGTGCTCATCGAACTACTCGACGACCCCGAGGTGAATGGTCACGCAGTGAAGGCGCTGGCAAAGCTCACGTTGCCGCGCTCAAAGCCGGGGCTCCAGCGGATGACGGCGGACTCGCGCGCCTGCGTGCGCAAGGCTGCCGAGAGCGCTCTGAAAAAACTCGCCTGATGGTCCCCACGGCGCAGAGGTGCTGCTGTTGTCGCCGACGAGGCGAAAGGAGCTAACGGCATCGAGATTAGGCGGGAGGCGTGAAGGAGGGCTCGACAGTCGTGACCGATGGGCGGGTGTGGGAACGTGAGTGGCGAAGGGGTTAGGGCAATGTCGGTTGGCGCCATACCTGACTCAGATTTTGAAAGTCGCGCATGGCTTCGTGATATACGAAGCCTAACGATCCATGTTGACGCGCTCGTCGAGAGCGTGGAGAGCCCGCTTCGGGTGAACGTCGTGTTTCTCGTCGACCATCCAAGGCACCCCAATGGCTTCGAGGGGGTCAGGACAGGTCGGTTCAGCAAGAAGGACGCTCATCTCATGGTGCAGGCCTCGGTTCCGCACATCCCGGTGGACGGAGACCGCCGAGCCGTCCTGCGCCGGCTCTTCACGGACGCGATCGGCGAGGCTGAGGTCTTCGCGCGGAAGCGTGGGATCGCGGAGTCGCTCGACGCGATCCGTGGGATTGGTGATGACGTGGTGTCCGAGTGGTGACGGTGAATGCCGACCCGTCGCACGGGGATCTGCGCTGCCGGGGCGTCGGCGTGACGATCCCTGAACCAACTGACCAGGCCAGATGAACCAAGAAGGGGGCCGACGTGGCCGCTGACTACTACGTTGCCGACACCGAGAACGGCGACCACATCGACGACCCGTCCGAGGACGCGCTCTTCATGCTGATCGAGGATCTCGACACCCGCACCAACAGGTTCGTCCTCATTCGGCCCGCTGACGACGATCCGTGGTTCGCCTCGGTCACCGTGCTCCCGAAGGGCGGCTTCGAGGTCGAACGCCGCGACGACACGCGCTCCGAGCACACCACCACCAGGAGTGAGGATGTGAACCAGATCGCTCGCGACCTCACGATCTGGCTCGCCGCCCGCTTCCGCTCATCGCCACTCACGACCTGGGCGGCAGTCCGTGCCGGCGGCTCAGGGCAGAAAGAGCTGTGGGTCGAGGGTGGGCGAGTACGGCTGAGTGATAAAGAAGTCAGGGCGATCTCGATTGGTGCCGTCAGTGGTTCGGACCATGAGAGTTGCGCATGGATGGACGAGATCCGGAGCCTCAGTCGGCGCAATATTTCTCGCGACGGGGGCGTCAGCAGTCCACTCTGGGTCAACGTCGTGTTTCTTGTCGACGACCCGAGCCATCCCAACGGGTTCGATGGGATCAGGACGGGTCGGTTCAGCACGAAGGACGCTCACCTCATGGTGCAGGCATCGGTTCCGCACCTCCCGGTGGACGGTGACCGCCGCGCCGTCCTGCGCACGCTCTTCATGGACGCGGTCGCCGAGGCGGAGGACTTCGCGCGGAGGCGCGGTATCGCGGAGTCGCTGTACGTGGTCCGTGGGGTCGCCGAGCGCGTGGTCGCGGAGTGGTGAGCACGGCCCTGCGTGCTTCCCGACGCGATCGTGTCTACCGACGACGCGGCGTCCCCGGTGATGCACCGTGCTGAGCGCAGCGCGCCGGTACTACCTGATCGAGCCCGAGGTCGCGGGTGGGCTCGGTCCCGGCACCGTGATCGATCGCGGGACCAGGCCGCCCAAGGTCACCCGCTTGGAGCATGTGTTCGACGGGTGGCTGGGGGACCCTCTTCTCGAGAGGTTTCCGTGCTTCATCGCGACGCTTGCAGTCGTCTCTGCGCTGAGCGCGGTCGGCTCTACCGGCTATGTCGCGCTCAGCGCCTCGGTGTCATGCGTCGCGCTTCAGCCGGGCGCCGAGCGCGACGGCGGCGACGACGCTCGCGCCGGCGATGAGCACGATGTCCTTGAGGACGTACTGGCCGAGCAGGGTCACGCCGTCGCCGAAGAGCTCGCCGGTGAAGAGGACGAGCGGTGACAGGATGCCGGGCATCGCGACGGCGAGGGCGAGCAGGCCGAGCTTGAGGAGCCGGCCGGTGACGAGCGTGAGGCCGATGAACACCTCGAGCAGCGCCGTGAAGATCACTGCGGCGGTGCCGCTGACGAGCCCGAACGTCAGCGTCTCGACGGTGCGGGCCGCGATCGACTCGGCGGGGCTGGCGCCGGGCAGGAACTTCAGGGCGCCGAAGCCGAGGAACACGAGGCCGAGGGCGACGCGGAGCGCGGGGACGGACCAGCGCGTGAGGAACCTCGCCGTCTTCTCGACGGCTGCCGTGACGACCGTGTCGACGCGGGCGGCGATCGTCGTGGTGCGTCGCGACGACGCGAGCGCGGGCCGGGCGGCGCGCGGCGGCCGGGCCGCGGGTGGTGTCGCGGACGTCGGGGCGGTCGTGGACATCGTCGTACCTCTTCCAGGTGGTGGGAGCGGTCGGGACGACCGCCCCTGGAAGGAGGCGTGCGGAGCGCGGTTCCGTGCGCCGCGCCCGCGAATTCACCCGTGCCCGGGGCGACCGCTCGGCGTCGGCTTCAGTGCCGGCTCAGCGCCGGATCAGCGTCCGCCGGGGCGCTCCGAGGGGTCCCACCCCGGGCGAGGGGCACGCGCGGCGACGGTCGTGTCGCGCGAGCGGTACACGATGTACGGGCGGAACAGGTACGGCGCCGGGGCGGAGAACGCGTGCACGAGCCGCGTGAACGGCCACAGGATGAACAGCAGGTTCGCCGCGACGATGTGGAGCTGGAACGCCGCGGGCACGCCCTCCATGAGCGCGGGCTGCGGCTGCAGGTACCAGAGCGACCGGAACCACGGCGAGATGGTCTCCCGGTAGTCGTACCCGTGGTTCCCGGCGAGGAGCTGGGTCTGGACCGTCGCCCACGCGCCGATGAGGATCGACGCCGCGAGGAGCACGTACATCGCCTTGTCCATGCGCGTGGTGGCACGGAAGACGGGGCCGGTGGTGCGCCGTCGGTAGATGAGGATGAGCATCCCCGCGACGAGCGCGACGGCCGCGATCGACCCCATGTACGTCGCGACGAAGTGGTAGGCGACCTCCTTGATGCCCACCGCCTCGGTCCACGACTTGGGGATGACGAGCCCCATGAGGTGCCCGAGGATCACGAAGAGCAGCCCGAAGTGGAACAGCGGTGAGCCGAGTCGCAGCAGCCGCTTCTCGTAGAGCTCGCTCGACCGTGTGGTCCAGCCGAACTTGTCGTACCGGTAGCGCCAGACCGACCCGACGACGAACACCGCGAACGTCACGTACGGGAACACGACCCACAGCAGGATCTCGCCCGTGCTCACGTCGCTCATCGCGCCACCTCCTCGCCCACCGTCCGGCCGCCGGCCGAGGCCCCGTACGGTGCGAGCGCCGTCGGCTCCAGCCCGACGAGCTCGGCCGGCGGCCCCGCCGTGACCAGCTCGACGTATCGCTCCTGCGTGCGCTCGTCGAGCGGCGGCAGCGTGAGGCACACCGCCTCGACGACGCCCGTCCACGGGCTCGACATGCTCGCGAGCGCGGTCCGCAGCACCTCGATCCCGTCGCGGTGCGACGCGAGCAGTCCCGCCGCGATGAGCGCGTCGTCGCCCGTGGCGCGCGCGGAGAACTCGAGCACCGTCGGCAGGTAGTCGGGGAGCTCCGAGCCGGTGATCTCCCAGCCCGCCGCGCGGTACGCCTCGACGAACGCGACGAGCGCCGTCCCGCGCCGTCGGGTGTCGCCCGCCGCGTAGTACGACAGGTACATCGAGCACTTGCGCTTGAGGTCGAACGTCGCGACGTACCGCGCCTGGAGTTCGCCCAGCTCCGCCGTCATGAGCAGGTCGCAGAACGCGTCGAGGCGCTCGCGGACCGGGACGGGGAGACCGGACGCCACGGAACGCACGGCAGGGACCGCGGCGAGCGCGTCGTCGTCGGGGTAGGCGAGCAGGAGCGACGCGGCCATGTGGGCCGTGCGCCGCTGCGTGCCCGACGACGGCACGGGAGCCAGGTGGTCGGGTTGCGGCCCGCTCGGCCTCGCGCCGGGCCGCAGGGCCGGCGTCGGGAGCAGCGCGCGCGCCCTCATCGGTCCACCCCGCCGGAGCCGTCGCCGCCCCCGGTGCCCGGGGACCGGGGGCCCGGAGCGCCGGTGCCCGGACCGCCGTCGTACAGGGTGTCGTGGCGCGCATCCTGCCGCCCGCCGGGCAGCGACCCGGGCGCGCCGGCGGCGATCCCACCCGACGCGCCGACCCCGCTCTCCTCGTCGGGCGGGAACAGTCCGGGCGGGCGGCCGTTGCCGTCCCAGTTGAGCAGGTTGACCCGTCCGGGGGTCGAGGGACCGTACGGGCTGTCCGCCGTCTGCCGGGACTGCAGCACGTGGAAGTTCTCCACCGCGACGGGCACCGGGCTCCCGGACGTGTCGCCGAACGGCCCCGCGCCCGTCAGGCCCATGCCGCCCATCCCGGGTCCGCCGTCGACGTCGAGCGAGCAGGACAGCTCGTCGAGCTCGCGTGCGATCTCCGTGTGGGCGGTGGGGATGACGTAGCGGTCCTCGTACTTGGCGATGGCGAGAAGGCGGTACATCGCCTCGATCTCGGTGCCGGTCATCCCGACGGCGGCCGGGATCTCCTCGGGCAGGGTGCGCCCGAGGTTGACCTCGCGCATGGCGGAGCGCATCGCGGCGAGGCGGCGCAGGACGCGTTCGACGGGGGCGGTGTCTCCGGCGGTGAACAGCCCGGCGAGGTACTCCAGCGGGATGCGCATCTTGGAGATCGCCGCGAACAGCGTGCGTCCGTCCTCGCCGTCGTTGCCCGACGCCGCGACGACGTCCACGACGGGCGACAGCGGCGGGATGTACCAGACCATGGGCATCGTGCGGTACTCGGGGTGCAGCGGCAGGGCGATCTCGTACCGGCTGATGAGGTCCCAGATGGGGGAGCGCTGCGCGGCGTCGATCCAGTCGTCGGGGATGCCCTCGGCGCGCGCGGCCGCCACGACCTCGGGGTCGTGCGGGTCGAGGAACACCGAGCGCTGCGCCGCGAGGAGCTCGTGCTCGTCCTCGATCGCCGCTGCCTCGCCCACCCGGTCCGCGTCGTAGAGGACGAGGCCGAGGTAGCGCAGGCGTCCGACGCAGGTCTCGGAGCACACCGTGGGCAGGCCGACCTCGATGCGCGGATAGCAGAGCGTGCACTTCTCGGCCTTGCCGGTCTTGTGGTTGAAGTACACCTTCTTGTACGGGCAGCCGGTGACGCACATGCGCCAGCCGCGGCACGCGTCCTGGTCGACCAGGACGATGCCGTCCTCCGCCCGCTTGTACATGGCACCGGACGGGCAGGACGCGACGCACGACGGGTTGAGGCAGTGCTCGCAGATGCGCGGCAGGTAGAACATGAACGTCTTGTCGAGCTCGGTCGCGACGTGCTCGGACATGTGCTGCAGCACCGGGTCGTCGGCCATCGTCTTCGTGGACCCGCCGAGGTCGTCGTCCCAGTTGGCCGACCAGGAGATGTTCAGGTCGTCGCCGGTGAGCAGGGACTTGGGCCGGGCCACGGGCGTGTGCTGACCCTGCGGAGCCGATAGCAGCATGTCGTACTCGTACGTCCACGGCTCGTAGTAGTCGTGGATCGAGGGCAGCTTCGGGTTGGAGAAGATCGTCGCGAGCTTCTTGAACCGCCCCCCGGCGCGGAGCTTGAGCTTGCCCTTCTTGGTCCGGACCCACCCGCCCTGCCACTTCTCCTGGTCCTGGTAGGTGCGGGGGTAGCCGAGGCCGGGACGCGTCTCCACGTTGTTGAACCACACGTACTCCACGCCCGTGCGGTTCGTCCACGCCTGCTTGCACGTGACCGAGCACGTGTGGCATCCGATGCACTTGTCGAGGTTCATCACCATCGACATCTGCGCCATGACTCTCATCGGTCCACCCCCTCTCTCAGTACCGGACGTCCTGCGACCGGCGGCGGATCACGGTCATCTCGTCGCGCTGGTTCCCGGTCGGGCCGAGGTAGTTGAACGCGTACGACAGCTGCGCGTAGCCGCCTGCGAGGTGCGTCGGCTTGAGCAGGATGCGCGTGAGCGAGTTGTGAATCCCGCCGCGCAGACCGGACGTCTCCGCGAGCGGGACGTCGATCGTGCGGTCCGTCGCGTGGTGCATGTAGACCGTCCCCTCGGGCATGCGGTGGGACACCACGGCCCGCGCGACGACCACGCCGTTGCGGTTGTACGCCTCGATCCACTCGTTGTCCGCGACGCCGATCTTCGCCGCGTCCTGAGGACTCATCCACACGTTCGGGCCGCCGCGCGAGAGCGAGAGCATGAAGAGGTTGTCCTGGTACTCCGAGTGGATCGACCACTTCGAGTGCGGGGTGAGGTACCGCACGGCGACCTCGGCGTGCCCGGCGGAGGCCGGGTAGCCCGACGGCGAGGTGTCGCCCGGGACGGGCGAGTCGCCGAACAGCCGGTGCATGTCGAGCGGCGGGCGGAAGACCGGGAGCTGCTCGCCGAGCTCGGTCATCCAGTCGTGGTCGAGGAAGAAGTGCTGGCGGCCCGTGAGCGTGTGCCACGGCTTGAGCCGCTCCACGTTGACGACGAACGCGCTGTACCGACGCCCGCCGTGCTCCGAGCCGGACCACTCGGGAGAGGTGATGACCGGCGTCGGGCGCGACTGCACGTCCGGGAACGTGACGCGCTTGCCCTGCTCGTCGAGCGCGAGGTCCGCGAGGCGCGTGCCCGTGCGCGCCTCCACGTCCTGGAACCCCTGGACCGCGAGCCGGCCGTTCGTCGTCCCCGAGAGGGCCAGGATCATCTCGCACGCGTGGGTGTCCCGGTCCAGCCGTGGGCGCCCCGCCGTCGGGCCGCTGGGGACGAGCCCGTTGCGACGGCCGAGGTCCGCGACCTCCGGACCCGGCGAGAAGTGCACCCCCTTGGTGACCATGCCCGCCTTCTCCGTGAGCGGGCCGAGCGACGCCATGCGCGCGGCGAACGCGGGGTAGTCGCGCTCGACGACGACGAGCTTCGGCATCGTCACACCGGGCACGAGCTCGCGCTCGGTCATCGGCTGCCCCGAGTCGGTGAGCGCGCCGTGCGGCACGGCCATCTCGTCCGGGGTGTCGTGCGCGAGCGGCGCGGCCACGAGGTCCTCGCGCACCCCGAGGTGGGTCGTCGCCATCTCCGACACCTTCCCCGCGAGCGTGTGGAAGATGTCGAAGTCCGTGCGCGTCTGCCACGGCGGGTTGATCGCCGGGTTGAACGAGTGCACGAACGGGTGCATGTCCGTCGACGACAGGTCGTGCTTCTCGTACCAGGTCGCGGCCGGCAGCACGACGTCGGAGAACAGCGTCGTCGACGTCATGCGGAAGTCGAGCGTCACGAGCAGGTCGAGCTTGCCGCGGGGCGCCTCGTCGCGCCACGTCATCGACCCCGGACGCCGCTCCGGTCCCGCCTCCGCCGCGTTGACCGCCGCGTCCGTGCCGAGCAGGTGCTTGAGGAAGTACTCGTTCCCCTTGCCCGACGACCCCAGGATGTTCGCGCGCCACACCGTCACGACGCGCGGGAAGTTCGCCGGGTCGTCCGGGTCCTCGCACGCGAACCGCAGGTTCCCGGCCTTCAGCTCGTCGACCACGTGCTGCGCCGGCTCCTTGCCCGCCGCGCGCGCCTCGTCGACGAGGTCGAGCGGGTTGCGGTCGAACGTCGGGTAGCTCGGCATCCAGCCGCGCTGCGCCGACTCGACGAGCGTGTCCGCCGTCGTGCGGCCCGTGAACCGCCCCTGCGCGAGCGGCGACGCGAGCGCGTCGGCCGGCAGGCCGTCGTAGCGCCACTGGTCCGTCGCGAGGTACCAGAACGCCGTCCCGATCATCTGCCGCGGCGGCCGCGACCAGTCCAGGCCGCCCGCGTACTGCGCCCACCCCGTCACCGGGCGGCACTTCTCCTGCCCGACGTAGTGCGCCCAGCCGCCGCCGTTCACGCCCTGGCACCCCGTGAGCGTCGTCAGCGCGAGCATCGCGCGGTAGATCGTGTCCGAGTGGAACCAGTGGTTCGCGCCCGCGCCCATGATGATCATCGAGCGCCCTCCCGAGTCGAGCGCGTTCTGCGCGAACTCGCGCCCGATGCGCTCGGCCTGCGCCGCGGGCACCCCCGTGAAGCGCTCCTGCCATGACGGGGTCGCGGGCGTCGTGTCGTCGTCGTAGCCGGTGGGCCACTCGCCCGGCAGCCCGAGCTCGGGACGGTTCACGCCGTACTGCGCGAGCAGCAGGTCGAGCACCGTCGTCACGAGCCTCCCGCCGACCCGCCGCGCCGGGACGCCCCGCACGACGACGCCCGCGCCCCCCAGGTGGGCCTCGGTGTCGTCGCCCGCGGCTGGGTCGAGGTCGAACCGCGGCATCGCGACGGCGACGGTCTCGTACGTGCTCGGTCCGGGGTTCCGGTCGGGTCCGGCGGCGGGGGCGGCGTCGGTGCTCGGGCTGGGGTGGGCGACCGGGTCGGGTCCGGCGGTGGCGGCGGCGTCGGTGCTCGGGCTGGCCGCGCCGTCGCCTTGGTCCGTCGGCCGTGCGTCTCGGAGCGTGGCCTTGACGCCCTTCGCATCCGACGCCGCCCCCACCGCCTCGGCCGTCGTCTCGCCTCGCGCGGTGGTCTCCGGGCCGGCCGCCACGGGTTGGGGTCGCGCGGTCGTCTCGCCTCGGTCCGCCGAGGTAGAACCCTGGTCTGCCGAGGTAGAACCGTGGTCTGCCGAAGTAGAACTCTGGTCCGGCGAGGTAGAACCGTGGTCTCGCGAGGTAGAGGTCTGGTCGGGCGGGGGAGGGGGCTGGTCCGACGACGGCGGGCGGTTCGGGATGGTGTCGCGGGTCGGGGGTGACTGGGGGGCGCCGAAGAAGGCGCCGTGGGGGTCGGCGGTCGAGAGGAGGGGGTCGATGTCGCCGAGGTCGAGGTTCCAGCGGCCCGCATCGGCCTCGCCGAAGCGGTGGCCCAGGCTGCCGTTCGGGACGCGCGGCGTGCCGTCGGCGTCGAGCACGACGGTCTTGAAGTGGGCGTTGGGGGAGGCGGCGGTGTCGTCGCCGGGGTGCCCGACGCCGTCGGGCAGGTCCGCCGCGGTGAGGAACTTGTCGGGGACGTACGTGCCGCCGGTGCCGCTGCCGTCGTCGTGCTCGGTGAGGGTGACGAGGTTGGGGAGGTCGGTGAAGCGCGCGGCGTACTCCGCGAACTGCGGGGTGCGGCGCTGCGCGTAGTGCTCGGTGAGGATGACGTGGCCCATGGCCTGGGCGAGGGCACCGTCGGTGCCGGGGTGGGGGGCGAGCCACTCGTCGGCGAACTTCGTGTTGTCGGCGTAGTCCGGGGAGACGACGACGACCTTCTGGCCGCGGTAGCGGGCCTCGGTCATGAAGTGGGCGTCGGGGGTGCGGGTGACCGGGACGTTGGAGCCCCACATGATGCAGTAGGTGGAGTTCCACCAGTCGGCGGACTCCGGGACGTCGGTCTGGTCGCCGAAGACCTGGGGAGAGGCCACGGGCAGGTCGGCGTACCAGTCGTAGAAGGACAGCATGGTGCCGCCGAGCATCTGCACGAACCGAGCGCCGACGCCGTGGGACACCATCGACATCGCGGGGATCGGCGAGAACCCCGCGACGCGGTCGGGGCCGTAGGCCTTGATGGTGTGCACGTGGGCGGCGGCGACGATCTCGGCCGCCTCGTCCCAGGTCGCGCGCACGAGACCGCCCTTGCCCCGCGCGGCCTTGTACGTGCGGGCGGCGTCGGGGTCGGTCGTGAGCAGCTCCCACGCGAGCACGGGGTCGCCCCCGACCGTGCTCTTCGCGCGGCGGTACAGGTCGAGCAGGATGCCGCGCACGTAGGGGTAGCGCACGCGCGTGGGGGAGTAGGTGTACCAGGAGAACGCGGCGCCGCGGGGGCAGCCGCGCGGCTCGTACTCGGGGGAGTCGGGGCCGACCGAGGGGTAGTCGGTCTGCTGCGTCTCCCAGGTGATGATGCCGTCCTTGACGTACACCTTCCACGAGCACGACCCGGTGCAGTTCACCCCGTGGGTCGAGCGCACGACCTTGTCGTGCGACCACCGGTCGCGGTAGAACACGTCGCCCTGGCGCCCGCCGGTGAGGAACACCTGCCGCAGGTCCTGCGACACCTCGCCCTTCTTGAGGTGCTTGCCGAGCCGCAGCAGCGCGTCCTCGACCGGCCCGTCGGACGTCGTCGTCATGTCACGCTCCTGTCGTCCCCGGCCAGGGGTCGGCGTGGTTCGGTCCACAGCCACTATGCCCAGGCGGGGGCGAACGCGCGCGCTGGAGGGCCCGCCGCACGGCGACCTCGTCGTCGGTCGTTACGGTGGCCGCATGAGCACTTTCGCCCCGGCCAGGACAGGCGCCGTCGTCGCAGTCGTCACCGTGTCCGACCGCTGCTCGCGCGGCGAGGCCCAGGACCGCTCCGGGCCGCTGCTCGCGGGGCTCGCCGAGGCCGCGGGCTGGGCGGTCGTCACGGACCTCGTGCCCGACGGCGTCGCCTCCGTCCGCGACTCCCTCACCCGGGCGGTGGCCGGGGGAGCGCGAGTCGTGCTCACGACGGGCGGCACCGGCGTCGGGCCGCGGGACCTGACGCCGGAGGGGACGCGCGAGGTCGTCGTTCAGGAGGTTCCCGGCATCGCGGAGGAGCTCCGCCGACGCGGTGCGGAGCACGTGCCCGCGGCCGTCCTGTCACGCGGGATCGCGGGAACCGCGCCCGGTCCCGACGGCCGCGCCCTCGTCGTCAACCTCCCCGGCTCGACGGGCGGCGTGCGCGACGGCTGGGCGGTCCTGGAGCCGCTGCTCCCGCACGTCCTCGCCCAGCTCGAGGGCGGCGACCACTGACGGTGGTTCAGCCGCCGGCGAAGGGCGGCAGCACGTCGACGGTCTCGTCGGCGCCGACCGGGGTGTCGTCGTTCGACGCCCGGACGCCGCCCACGAGCAGCGAGCACCGGGGGAGCACGTCCGCGAGCGCCGCGTGCCGCGCGACGAGCGTGGCGTGCAGCTCGCCGACGGTCCGGGCCTCGACGGACTCGCGCTCGGTCCCGGCGGCGTCGCGCGCGCCTGCGAAGTAGCGGACGGTCGCCATCTCGGTCCCGTCCCTCAGTCCTGCGTCTCGGCCTGCGGCGCCGTGCCGGGCAGCTCCGGCTCGGGCGTCCACGCGAGCGCGAGCTCGGCTGCCCGGTCGAGGACGTCCTGCACGGTGCGACCCGACCCGTCGTGCGCGGCGAGCCCCGCGACGTAGCCCGCGACGAACGTCGTCAGCGGCGCGGCGGGACGCTCGATGCCGTGCGCGGCGTCGCGCGCGAGGTCGAGGATCGCGCCGATGTCGACCACCTGCGGGTCGAGGTCCAGGTCGCTCGCGAGCGTGTCGACCCAGCGCTCCAGGTTCGTCATCGTGGCCTCCTGCTCTCGTGCTGCTCGCCGCTCGTCGCGCCTGCGGCTCGTCCGGTGTCGCTGCCGACGCCCGCCCGGCGGTCCTGCTCGCGGGCATCCTCCCACGTGTCGACGTCGTCGGTGGCGCCGGACTCGTCCGGCACCGCGAGCGCCGGCAGGTCGGCGAGCAGCCGGTGCACGGCCGCCCCGTGCACCGCGGGCAGCGCGGCGAGCGACTCCTCGAGCGCCGCACGCTCGTAGAGCCCGACGAGCCACTGCTCGCGCCCGCCGCGCACCGCGTGCACGGCACGCACGGGAGATCGGTCCGGCAGCCCGCGTGCCGCAGCGAGCAGCGCGGGGATCGCCTCGGCTGCCCGGGGGACGTCGCAGGCAAGGACGAGCACCCAGGGCGCGCGACCGTCGTCGGGCAGCGCGGCGAGGCCCGCCGCGAGACCGGCGACCGGCCCGCCGAACGGCGGGTCCTCGCGGGTGAGCGCGTAGCGGTCGGGGTCCGCGAGCTCGTGCGGCCCGACGACGACCGTGCGCCGTGCACCCGACGTCGCCGCGAGCGCGTGCTCCAGCAGCGGACGACCCGCGACGACGAGGCGGGGCTTGGGCGTCCCGAGCCGCTCCGCACGGCCACCCGCGAGGACGACGGCGTCGAACCGGACGTCAACCGCTCCCGACGGTTCGGCACCCGCTGCGCGGTTCGGCAGCTCCTGGTGCCGATCCGGCACGTCGGGTGCCGAACCGTCGACGGTGCGCATCACGGCTCGCGGTGCCAGTCGCCCGACTTGCCGCCCGTCTTCGCGACGAGGCGCACGTCCGTGAGCTCGACGGACTTGTCGAGGCCCTTGACCATGTCGACGACCGCGAGCCCCGCGACGGCGACGGCGGTCAGCGCCTCCATCTCGACGCCCGTGCGGTCGGCGGTGCGCACGGTCGCGGTGACGTCGACGCCGTGGTCGCCGATCTCGAGGTCGACGACCGCGCCGTGCACCCCGATGACGTGCGCGAGGGGCAGCAGCTCCGCCGTGCGCTTCGCCCCGGCGATGCCCGCGATGCGCGCGACGGCGAGCACGTCGCCCTTCGGGACCGCGCCGTCGCGCAGGGCCGCCACGACGTGCGGCGAGCAGCGCACGACGCCCGTGGCCGTCGCGGACCGGACCGTCGGCTGCTTCTCGGTGACGTCCACCATGCGTGCGTGGCCGTGCTTGTCGAGGTGCGTGAAGCTCATGCGCCCACTCTTCCACGGTCCCCGCGGATCCCGCCGCGCCCGGGGCGCGTTGCCGTTGCCACGGGCGCCCGCGTGCCGCAGGATCGACAGCATGCGTAGCTCACTCCTCGACCACGCCGAGCGCTCCGTCGAGCCCGGCAGCTTCCAGCTCCAGAACGACCGCATGCTCAAGGTGGACCTCCGCGGGACCGGCGGGTTCTTTTTCGCCAAGCAGGGCTCGATGGTCGCGTACCAGGGCGACGTCGACTTCGCGTACGAGGGCAGCGGCGGCCTCGGCAAGATGTTCAAGAAGGCGTTCACCGGCGAGGGCATGTCCCTCATGAAGGTGTCGGGCAGCGGAGACGTGTTCCTCGCCCAGGAGGCCGACCAGGTCTTCGTGCTCCACCTCGAGGACGAGGGCGTCACCGTGAACGGCGCGAACGTCCTCGCGTTCGAGAGCTCGCTCACCTGGGACATCAACCGCGTCGAGGGTGCGTCGATGATGAGCGGCGGGCTGTTCAACACGACGTTCACCGGGACGGGCGCGCTCGCCGTGACGGCGTTCGGCACGCCCGTCGTGCTGAACGTGGACGTCCCGACGTACGTCGACATGCAGGCCGCCGTCCTGTGGTCCACGTCCCTGCAGTCCACGATCCGCAAGACGGCGAAGCTCTCCGCCGCGATCGGTCGCGGGTCGGGCGAGGCGTACCAGCTCGCGCTCCAGGGGCGGGGGATCGTGGTCGTGCAGGCGTCGGAGGGGCACCCGCCGCCCGCGCAGAAGTAGACGTCTCAGGGCAGGAGGAGGACCTGGACCGGGTCGCCGGGGGTGACGGTCGTGACGTCCGGTGCGACGAGGGCGAGCGCGTCGGCGTGCGCGAGGGCGCTCACGCGGTGGGAGCCCGAGCCGTGCGGTCGGGCCGCGCCCGGCCCGGTGACGGCGCCGTCGTCGGGGCGGTGGTGGCGGGCCGCGGGGGCGACGCGGTCGCCGTCGGGCTCGGTGTGGCGGACGAGGACGAGCTGTTCGCGGCCCGGGGGGGACGGCCAGCCCTCAGCCGTGACGCGCTCGACCAGCGCGGGGCGCGGTTCGGAAAGGCCGCGCAGGCAGTCGATCGTCGGCCGGACGAACAGCTCGAACGAGACGAACGCGCTCACCGGGTTCCCCGGGAGGGCGAGCCACGGGACGCCGCGCCAGCGCGCGAGGCCCTGCGGCTTGCCGGGCTGCATGCCGACGGCGACCACGCGCGCGTCGGTCACGGCGTCCTCCCACGCCGTCCCCGCCCGGGTCGCGGGGTCGAGCACCTCGCGTACGACGTCGAACGCTCCCGCGCTCACGCCGCCGGTGCTTACGAGGAGGTCGGGCGCCCCGCCGTCGAACGCGCCGAGGAGCGCGTCGAGCGCCGCGACGAGCGCGCCGGCGGTGTCGCCGACGGCGCCACGACGCACCACGTCCGCTCCGCCCGAGCGCGCGGACGCCGCGAGCAGGACGGAGTTCGAGTCGGGGAGCTGTCCCGCCCCGGGATCCGTGCCGGGAGCGACGAGCTCGCTCCCCGTCGAGAGGACGGCCACGCGGGGTGCGCGGTGCACGGGCACGGTCGCGTGCCCCGCCGACGCCGCCACCGACACGTGGCGCGCGGTCAGCACGACCCCCGCCTCGACGACCACGTCCCCGCGCCGCACGTCCTCGCCCCGGACCCGCACGTTGCGGCGGGAGGCGTCGTGGATCGCGACCGTTGCAGGGCCGGTCCCCGGGACGCCCGGAGTGAAGCGGCCCGTGGACGTGCGCTCCACCGGCACGACGACGTCCGCGCCCGCGGGCACCGGCGCTCCCGTCATGATCCGGGCGGCCTCGCCGGCGGCGACGCGCACCTCGCCGACGTCGCCCGCGGCGACGTCCGCGACCACGCGCAGGGTCACGGGCGATCCGGGTGACGCCCCCGCGACGTCGGCCCCGCGCACCGCGTAGCCGTCCATCGCCGAGGAGTCGAACGCCGGGGCGTCCAGCCGGGAGACGACGTCGGCCGCGAGCACGGTCCCGACGGCGTCCTCCAGCGGCAGGTCCGTCGTCGACGTCGGCCGGACGAGGGCGAGCGCGTCCCCGAGGTGCTGGGCGATCGTCCGGCGCGGCTCGCGGTCCATGGCCGAACCGTAGCCGAGGTCGGGGTGCCGTCCTCGGCCGGGTGGACTAGGTTGGAGTGTGGAGTCATGAAGCGGCCCGACAACCCCCCGAAATCTGGGAGGACTGACATGGCCCCGATCTCCAGGTCTGCCGACACCCCTGAGCAGACCTCGCCCGTGCGACCCGCCGTCCTTGCCGAGGTGCTCGGCGTGGGCACCCACCTCCTCGTCGGCCAGTACCGCGTCGAGCTGGGCACCGGGACCTGGTGGTGGTCCGACGAGGTGTACGCGATGCACGGCTGGGAGCCGGGCGACGTCGAGCCCAGCCTCGACGCCCTGCGCAGCCGCAAGCACCCCGACGACCGCGCGCGCGTCGTGCGGACCGCGACCGACGCGCTGCGCTCCGGGCGCCCGTTCTCGTGCGCCCACCGGATCGTCGACGGGCACGGCAAGGCGCGCTCCGTCGTCGTGACCGGCCAGGGCCGACGGGACGCGCGGGGGCGCGTCGTCGAGATCGCCGGGTACGTCGTCGACGTGAGCCCGGTGCAGCGCGAGGCGGTCGACCGCGAGGCGAACCGGGCGGTCACGCGCGCGTTCGTCTCGGCCGCCGCCGTCGAGCAGGCCAAGGGCGTGCTCATGGCGGTCCACGGCGTCGACGACGTCAACGCGGCACGCCTGCTCGCCGAGGCCGCCAGCGAGGCCGGCGTGCCCGTCCAGGAGACGGCGGCGCAGGTCATGCGGTCGCTCGCCAAGGCGGGCGGCATCGGTCCGACGGCGGAGGCCACCGTCGCGGGCGCGCTCGCCGCCGTCCGTCCGGTCGCCCGCCCCCGGGCGCACGAGGCGCAGCTCGCGCGCCGTCGCGAGCCGTCGCGCTCCTAGGACCGGCCGACCGCTGACACCGACCGACACGACACCGAGGAGGAACGCCATGACCGACGACACCGCCTTCCCCGCCCAGCAGCAGGAGCCGCCCGGGCTCACCGCGCCGATGGACCCCACGCCCGACCACGGCGAGGAGTCCTACCGCGGCACCGGACGGCTCGAAGGGCAGCGTGCCCTCGTGACGGGTGGCGACTCGGGCATCGGTCGCGCCGTCGCCATCGCGTTCGCGCGCGAGGGCGCCGACGTCGCGATCGGTTACCTGCCCGAGGAGCAGCAGGACGCGGAGGAGACGGCGCGCTGGGTCCGCGAGGCAGGCCGCACGTGCGCGCTGCTGCCCGGGGACATCACCGACGAGGCGACTGCGCGCGCCCTGCCCGGCCGTGCCGCCGCGGAGCTCGGCGGGTTGGACGTGCTCGTCAACAACGCCGGGTTCCAGATGGCGCGCCGCGAGTCGATCGAGGACATCACGACGGACGAGATCGACCGCGTGCTCAAGACGAACCTCTACGCGCTCCTGTGGATCACGCAGTCGGCGCTCGAGCACCTCGGCGAGGGCGCCGCGATCGTCAACAACTCGTCGATCCAGGCCTACCAGCCGTCGACGTCGTTGCTCGACTACGCGTCGACGAAGGCCGCGATCAACAACCTCACGGTCAACCTCGCGGCCGAGCTCGGTCCGCGCGGGATTCGCGTCAACGCCGTGGCGCCCGGCCCGATCTGGACGCCCCTGCAGCCCGCGACGCAGCCGGAGGAGAAGGTCCAGAAGTTCGGGCAGGACACGCCGCTCGGCCGCGCGGGCCAGCCCGCCGAGGTGGCGCCCGCGTTCGTGTTCCTCGCGTCCTCGCGGGACGCGAGCTACGTCTCCGGCACGGTGCTCGGGGTGACGGGGGGCAAGCCCGTGTTCTGAGACGACGCACTCCTTCCCGAGGGTGCCGCGGACGGATCGGCCGAGGGCCGCGGTCGTCTCGGGAGGACCGGAGGGCGGGCGCACGGCGCCCGCCCGGGGGCGGGTCCTTCGCGAGAGCGACGGCGCCCGTCACGGGGACACCAGCCGCCACGCCTTGTGCGGGCGAGACGGCCCACCGCCCCCGCCCCGCCCGCGGCACGGTGCCCGGGCGGGGCCTCCGGCGCCGTCGGCGCGCCGGGCCCCTCCTTCGAGGGAACTACCATGGGGTGGCGGACGAGGGCCAGGGGAAGGCCACGCGCCGAGGAGGAAGACATGACGAGCATCGAGCAGAGCGTCGAACAGGGTGCCGTCGGCATGCCTGCCGGCCCCGAGGCCACCGCGCCGGCACCTCAGGCCGGGACCATCGCCGGCGTGCCGGAGGCCGTGGGCGGGACCGACCTTGCGGAGTCGCCGTTCGACGAGCCGAAGGTGGCGGCCCTCGTCGCCGACGCGGCGCGGGCGCTCGCGGACGAGCCGACGCTCCAGCAGACGCTCGAACGGGTCGTCGAGCTGGCCGTGACGATGGTCGAGGGCTGCGAGTCCGCGGGGATCTCGCTCGTCACGCGGGGCCGGATCGAGAGCCCCGCCGTGTCCGACCCGCTCGTGGCGCGCGGCGACGCGCTGCAGTACGAGCTGCGCGAGGGTCCGTGCCTGGACGCGGTGCACGACCACGCGCTCGTGGAGTCCGACGACGTGTCCGTGGACCGCCGCTGGCCCCGCTGGGCCCCGGCGGTCGCGGACGAGCTCGGGGTGCGCTCGATGCTCTGCGTGCAGCTCTACACCTCCGAGAACGCGCACGGCGCCCTGAACATGTACTCCACGAAGCCCTACGCGTTCGACTCCGACGCCCACCACCTCGCCTCGACGTTCGCGGCCGTCGCGGCGGCGGCGATCTCGGCCGCCCGGACCGAGGAGCAGCTCCAGTCGGCGGTGCAGACGCGCACGCTCATCGGGCAGGCGCAGGGCATCATCATGGAGCGCTACTCGCTGACCGCCGGGCGCGCGTTCGCGGTGATGAGCCGCGTGTCGCAGGACTCGAACATCAAGCTCGTCGACATCGCGCGGCAGATCGTCGAGACGCGGCGCATCCCCGGGGTCGACGAGGCGCCTACGCAGCGCTGAACCCGCCGGACCGGCGTCAGACCGCCGGTCCGCCGGTGCTCTCGGCGACGGCCGCGTCGAGGAGGCCCTCGACCCGGCGCCGGGCCTCGTCCACGACGTCCTCGGTCGTCCGGAGGCCGCCGACGAGCCGCCGGGCGAGCTCGCGCACGGGCACGTTCGCGTGGTTGGACCGCCGGCGCAGGACGTCGAACGCCTCGTCGGGACCGACCCCGTACGCGAGCATGACGACGCCCTTCGCCTGCTCGATGTCCGACCGCGACGCGTCGGCGGCACGGATCGCCGCGGTCGCCTCGCGACGCGCGGCCTCGTGGTGCGAACCGGTGACGTCGACGAAGTAGCCGGCCAGCTCCGCGACGGGAGACCCGGGGCCGGGACGGCGACCACGCGCCGCGACGGCGAGCGTGCGAGTGCGCCCGGTCGCGTCCACGATGCGGTGCATGGAGCCGAACGCCTTCCCGGTGCGCGCGATCCGCGCCAGGGCGTCGGCGGCCGGGGTGCGCTCGTCGGGATGCTTGTGCGCGAGGACGAGCGCCGTCGTCGGGACCACCTCGCCGGGCGCGAAGCCGTGCATCTCGAACGTCTCGTCGGACCACCACCAGACGTCGGTGGTGAGCTCGACGCGGAAGCGGCCGACGGGTTGCGGGTCCCCGGTCCTGAGTGCTGCGAGGATGTCCGCGAGACGGGACGGGACGACGTCACCAGGCTCGGCGACGTGGGAGGGCAGGGCGGCGTCCATCGATGGGGTCCCCAGGCTCGATCAGGAGGGAGCCGATTCCTGACCTCAGCAGTGCACGATGATGTCAGCACCTGGGCAAGCACGGACGAGACGGAGTAGGCATGAGCACGCAGGTCAGCGACGGGCGCGACGAGTCGGTCGACGAGCGGTCGGACCGCAACTGGGCGGAGCTGCTGCAGGAGCTGCGCGTCATGCAGATGGGCGTCCAGATCCTCACGGGGTTCCTGCTCACGCTGCCCTTCCAGCAGCGGTTCGCGGACCTCGACGACTTCCAGGTCACGGTCTACCTCGTGCTCGTCGGCCTTGCGGTGCTGTCCACGGGGTTGTTCGTCACGCCCGTGAGCGTGCACCGCGCGCTGTTCCGCAAGCACCGCAAGCCGGAGCTCGTCACGCTGAGCGACCGCATCGCCCGGGTCGGGATCCTCGTGCTCGCGTTCGTCGTGACCGGCACCGTGCTGCTGGTCGTCGACGTCGTCGTGAGCCGCACCCCGGCCCTGTGGGCGAGCGGGATAGCGCTCGTCCTGCTGGTGGGGTTGTGGTTCGCGCTGCCGCGCCTCGTCGCCCGCGGCTCCGTGACCGGCCCGGCCGGCGTTCATCGGACAGACCCCAAAGACGCGGTCTGAGGATGTGCCGTTGCCCCCGACCTGGCGTGCAGGGAGGGGGATTGCTGCAATCGGTCCAGATGGTGAGAAGTCGGTGACGAACGCCGTTCGGTCTGGGATGGTTTGCCGCGTTCGCCCCTCAACGGGGGGGGGGGGGTCGAGAGCGAGGAATCGCGATGAAGCGAACGATCATGGGCCTGATCACCGCAGGTCTGCTGGCGCTCGGCGGAAGCGTCGGCTTGGCGGCTCCGGCGACGGCGGCGACGTCCGACTGCCCGTTGGGGTATTCGTGCCAGTGGCGGGACGCCGGATATCGGACGGAAACGATCGAGGCTGGTCACTTCTCCTTCTACCAGTGCGAGGGATCGTTCTCGTTTCGTGCGTACGCCGGCGTCGGCGGGAACGGCTCCTACTCGGTGAGCTCGATCTCCAACAAGGGTAGGTACGAGGCTGCGGACTACTTCGTCCAGCATTGGTACTACGGCTACGCGTTCACGCTCCTGAAGCAGACAGGTGATGGCAACTTGGGTGACTCCGTAGGGAACGCCCCCGGTGGATACAACGACAACTTGATGTCTGGGCTGTTCGTCAATGCCCCGGAGGGATGCGAGTAGCTGGAGTGGCGGTCGCGGGCTGTCGAGTATGGCGCGATCGAGAGCCCCGCAACTGCGTCCTGAAGTCATGGGAGTCGACGTCGAAGGGGTCGGGTGCGGCATGCGAGTTCAAGGGTGGTCCGGGGTCGTCGGTGGGGCGGTCGTTTGCTCGGTCATCGCGGGGTGTGCTCCGGGCGAGGCCTTGGTGCAGTATCAAGGAACGGCAGCAGGGCAGGTCGAAGCAGCACGGCCGGTCGAGGGTGAGAAGAATCGGCAGAGGTGGGTGATGCCCCTGGATGCGTACTGGGTCGATATCACGCTCGGCAGCGCTGCCGAGGACGCGCTGGTCGAGGCGTGCATGCGGGACAACGGGTTCGACTACCGCCGCCCGCAGGTCGACGTCTCGGTGCGTTCGGAGACCGCGTTAGTCGGTGGGCGGCAGCTGTTCAACGTCGAGACGGCCACGCAGTGGGGGTATAGCGGGGCGCCCGACCCGAACGCCGCGATCATCAGGGCGGCGAGCGAGGAGTCGATGTCCTGGTCCCCGGAGCAGGACGTGGAGTACTTGGCGTGCCTCGACGCGGCGCGGGAGGAGCTGCCGACGGAGAGCATGCGGATCAACAACACCCTCGCCAGCTTTGCGAACTCGCCCTGGAACGGTGCCGTACGCGACCCTGCGGTCGTGGCGGCGGCCGAGAGATGGGTCGCATGCGTGCAGCCGCTCGGATTCACCGACCTCCCGTCGAGCCCGCACGGCGAGGACGGCCCGATGCCGACCGAGTCGATGCGAGCGTCGTATGGGGCGATCATCGACGGCAGAGTGAACGAGCGGACCTCGGAGCAGAAGGCGGAGGAGATCCGGCTCGCGACGTTCGACGCCGAGTGCCGGGAGAGCTCCGGGTACGCCCAGGCGCTGTACGACGCGGAATGGGACCGTCAGCTGACGGTGGTGGCCGAGAACGAGGACGCGTTGGCCGCTCTGCTCGAAGAGAAGACCGCGTACGAGAAGCAGGCCCGGGAGATCCTCGACGGCGCGGGGGTCGGGTGAGCGCACGCCGCCGCGTCGTCGCCGGGGCGGTCGTGACCGTTCTTCTCGTCGGGGGACTCGTGAGCGGGTGGTTCGCTGCGGCGAGCTTCCAGTCCCCGGCGCAGGTCGCCGCGAATGCGGCGCCTCCGCCGCGGGGCGACGTCGTGGCCGAGGTGACGTTTGGCGCGCTGTCCGAGCAGATCGTGGCCCGGTCGGACGTCGTGCGTGAGTCGGCGGCGAGCGTCCAGGTCGCCGCCGGGAGCGGTGACCAGTCCGTGGTGACGGCCGTCGGGGTCCCGGCGGGTTCCGAGCTCCGCGCGGGTGCCGTCGTGCTGGAGGTCAGCGGTCGTCCCGTGCTCGCGACGACCGGGGCGTTCCCGTACTACCGCGACCTCGTCGAGGGAGCGACCGGTCCGGACGTCGAGCAGCTCCAGCGCTTCCTGCGGGACCTCGGCTACCGCGTGGGCGGTCTGGGGGAGTTCGGCCCGCAGACCGCGCAGGCCGTGCGCCGCCTGTACCAGGACATCGGGTACGAACCGACGACCCGTGAGGCGCCCGCGGACGAGTCGCAGGCACCCGGCCAGAACGCGCCACCGCCGCCTACCGACCCTGCACCGTCGAACGGCGCGCCGTCGGGGAGCGACGGCGCGGCACCGGGCGCCGACGACGGGGGCGATCCCGCACCTGCGAACGCGCCCGCCGACGGCGCGGGGACGGACCCGGCAGCGCCGGCCGGCACCGCTGTTCCCGCACCGGTGGAGCTCGTCGTCGTGCCGCGCGGCGAGCTCGTCGTCACGGGCTCGCTGCCCGCCGTCGTCGGCGCGACGCCGAACGTGGGCGACGTGCTCACGGCCGAGAACGCGACGATCACGCTCGGGCAGGGCGCCGTCGTCGCGCAGGCGAAGGTGGCGGTCTCCGTCCTTCCCATCCTCGCTGAGGGCATGAAGGTCACGCTCACCGGCCCCGACGGCACGGTGCTCGACGCCACGCTCGGCGCGATCCCTGCACCGCCGACGGCGACCGGGGACCAGCCGGCCCCCGCCGAGGTCGGGGTGCCGTTGGTGACGGCAGCGCCGATCGACCCCGCGTGGCTGGGCGCGAACGTCCTCACGACGATCGCGGTGACTGCCGTGGCGGACGAGGCGCTGCGCGTTCCCGCGCGGGCCGTCTCGCCCCGCTCCGACGGCACCGCCGTCGTCCAGGTGCGCACCGCCGAGGGGGCGTTCCGCGAGGTCGAGGTCCGCGAGCTCGGGCGCCTGGGCGGGACGAGCGCCGTCGAACCCGTCACCGCCGACGCGCTGTCGGCAGGCGACGAGGTGAAGGTCGAGTGACGACGTTCGACCTCGCGGGGATCAGCAAGACGTACCCCGGCACGCAGCCGGTCCAGGCGCTGCGAGGCGTCGACCTGCGCATCGGTCCGGGGGAGTTCCTCGCGGTCGAGGGCCCGTCCGGCAGCGGCAAGTCGACGCTCCTCAACATCCTCGCGCTCCTCGATGCGCCGACGTCCGGCAGGTACCTCCTCGACGGCCGGGACGTCGCGACCCTGGGCGAGCGCGAGCGCGCGCGCCTGCGGGGCGAGACGTTCGGGTTCGTGTTCCAAGGGTTTCACCTCATGGACCACCGGACGGTCGTGGACAACGTCGAGCTCGGCATGCTCTACGCGGGTGTGCCCGCCGACGAGCGTCGTCGACGGGCGCTGGAGGCGCTCGACCGCGTCGGGCTCTCCGAGACCGCGCACCGCCGCGCCAGCGACCTGTCAGGCGGGCAGCGGCAGCGCGTCGCGATCGCGCGTGCGCTCTCGGTCGGGTCCGGGACGATCGTGGCCGACGAGCCGACCGGCAACCTCGACACCGCGACGAGCGAGTCCGTGCTGGAGCTCCTCACCGACCTGCACCGCACCGGCACGACGGTCGTGCTCGTCACCCACTCGCCGGAGATCGCGGCCCGTGCGCAGCGGCGCCTCGTCGTGCGCGACGGCCTCATCGTCAGCGACACCGTCACCCACACAGGCACCGGCACCGACACAGCCACCGACACCGGCGGTGGCGGGACAGGTGTGGTCGCCGGGGCAGACCCGACGACCACGGCGCCCGCGGGTCTCGACCCGCTCGACGCGCTGCTTGCCGACCTGACGCCGGAGGCGACGGGGCCCGCCGGGGCCGAGGACCGCCGTCGGGCACGACACCGGGTCGGGCTCCGCACGGTGGTGCGTGACGCGGCCGCATCGGTCGCGTCCCGCCGTGGGCGTACCGCCACGCTCGCGGCCTCCGTCGCGGTCGGGGTCGCCCTGGCCCTGACCACGGTCGGGCTCTCGGCCTCGGCGCAGGCCCAGGTCTCCGAGCGGTTCGACGCGCGCCTCAACCGGGCCGTCACCCTGACGATGCCACTCGCCACCGCCGCGGCGGGGCAGCCCGTCGTCGTCGACGGGACCGAGCCGGGCGTCTCGGGGGAGGCCGTCGCCCGGCTCGCGGACCTGCCCGGCGTGGACGCCGCGGCGCTCGTGACCCGGAACGGGATCATGACGGTGTCCCTCCCGGGCGAGGCTGCCAGCGTGCCCGACGCCTTCCTGCTCGGGGTCGGCGACGGCGTCGGCCAGGCCGCGGAGCTCGAAGTCGACTGGGCGGACGAAGCGCCGGGCCCGCTCTCCGACGGCGAGGTGCTGCTCGGTCGGGCGATCGCCGACCGGCTCGACCTCGGGCCGCTCAGCGCGCGCCCGCAGGTCGTGCTTGACGGGAGGTCGTTCGTGGTGCGCGGCATCGTTGACCAAGGCCATCGCGTTACGAACGTCATCCAGGCAGTCGTCGCGCCCGTCGACGTCGCGGCGGCGCTGCGGCCCGCCTCGGAGCACGAGGTCTACGTCTTCACCGCGACCGGCGCCGCCCAGCAGGTCGCGGCGCAGGCCCCGCTCGTGCTGCGACCCAGCGCGCCTGAGGCGTTCGAGATCACGGCGCCGCCCGACCCTCGCGGCTTGCGCGGCGAGGTCGAGAGCGACATCCGGACGATCCTCCTCGTCCTCACCGGGGTCGCGATCCTCGCCTCGGTCGTCTCGCTGACGAGCGCCATGACGATGTCCGTCCTCGAACGTTCCCGGGAGATCGGGATGAGGCGCGCGATCGGCGCCCAGGCGCGCCACGTGAGCCGACTGGTCATGACGGAGGCTGCGCTCGTCGGCGTCGTGGGCGGCGTCGCGGGCGCGGCCACAGGAGTCGCGGCGCTGCTGGCGATCACGATCGCCCGACGCTGGACGCCGGTCCTCGACGTGGGACACATCCCGGTCGCGGTCGCGGGTGGCGTCGTCGTCGGCGTGCTCGGTGGAGTCGCGGCCTCCCTGCGCGCGCGCCGTATCCAGCCGAGCGAGGCGCTCCGGGTCTGACACCGAGATAGCGACCCCGGCCGAGATAGCGACCCGCAGCCGCTATCTCGGCCGGGCGTCGCTACTTCGCGGGCTCGGGACCTGTGCGCACCCCGCGCCGGACCGGGCCGAGGGTGAAGAGCAGCGTGACGAGTCCCGTCAGCGCGAGGAGCGCGAACCCGAGGCCGTACGTGCCCTCGAACTGGTACACCGCACCCATGAGCAGCGGCGGGATGAAGCCGCCCAGCCCGCCGGCGGCGCCGACGAGCCCCGTCACCGCCCCGACCTTCTCGACCGGGGCCACGTGCGCGACGAGCGCGAACGTCGCGCCCGACGAGGCCCCGAGTGCCGCCGCGAGGCCGAGGAACGCGATCGTCCCCACGGGCACGAGCGACGGCTGGAACGCGACCACCGCGGCGAGCAGCGTGACAACGGCGAAGCACACCACCGAGACCGGCACCCCGCCGAATCGGTCGGACAGTGCGCCGCCCACGGGACGCATGATCACCGCGAGCACGACGAACCCCGCGGTGCGGGCCGCGGCGTCCGACGCCGTGAGGTCGTACGCGTTGACGAGGAACGTCGGCAGGTACACGGAGAACGCGACGAACCCGCCGAAGCCCACGGCGTACAGCCAGGAGAGCTGGAGCGTGGCGGGCAGGCGGAACGTCGCCCACGTGCGCTTCCAGAAGCCGCCCGCCGGGGCGGTCGCGCGGCCCGGCGGGACGCGCAGCAGCAGCCACGCCACGACGGCGAACACCGCGAGGATCGCCGCGACGAGCAGGAACGGGGCGGCGTCGCCCCAGGCGTCGCGGATGCGCACGGTCGTGAACGCGGAGATCGCCGTACCGCCCATGCCCATGCCGAAGATGCCGATCGCGGTGCCGCGCCGTGCCGGCGGGTACCACGCGTTGACGAACGGGACGCCGATCGCGAACGTGGTGCCGCCGAGCCCGAGGAAGAACCCGCCGACGAGCAGCGCGACGAAGCTGTCCGCGACGAGCCCGACGAAGAGCACCGGCAGGATGGTCAGCGCGGTGACCAGGGGAAACATGATGCGGGCGCCGTACCGGTCGGTGAGGGCGCCCACGGGTATGCGGCCCAGCGAGCCGACGATCACCGGCACCGCCACGAGCACGGACACCTGCACGTCCGTGAGGTCGTACTCCTGGCCGTAGGCGGCGCCCAACGGGCTGATGAGCGCCCACGCCCAGAAGTTCACCGCGAACCCGACCGTCGCGAGGGCGAGCATGAGGGTGGGGGACGTGGACGTCGTCGTCGGGGCGGGACCGGAGGCCCCGCTCGCGTCCTGCTGCGCCATGGCGACTCCTGGTGGGAGGTGCCCGGCGGCGGGCACGCGAGGTCGTTGCGTCGAGCGCCTCCCACGCTAACGACGCTCCTGACGGCGCGCGCGGCGAACGGCCCGTACGGTGGGGCCGTGCTCGACTGGCTCTTCGGGGGCGTGGCCCTGCTCAACGTGTACGCGCTCGCGCTCGTCGGGCTGCGGGCACCGCTGTACGGGACGCGCGTGTACCGGCCGATGCTGCTCAACATCGGGCTGTCGATCGCGCCAGTGCTGGTGCTCGGTCTCGTCGTGCTCGTGGACGCGGTGCTCATCGCGGCCGGTGCCCCGCAGGGAGTGGTCGTCACCGTCGCGGTGCTCGGGTTCGGTGTGTGGCTGCTGCTCCTGCCCAACGCCGGCTACCTCGTCACGGAGCTCAACTACAGCCACCGGCAGGACGGCGAGCGGGTGCCGCTCTGGTACGACATCGTCGCGGTGCTCACGCTCGCGATGTCGGGTGTGCTCAACACGGTCGTCAACGTGTTCGTCGCGCAGGCGCTGCTCGCGGTCGTGCTGTTCCCGGACGACGACGACCCGTTCCGGCGCCCGGCGTCGTGGATCGCGGTGCTGGTCGTCCTCGCGCTCGTGTCCGTGGGCATCTACCTCGGCCGGTACGTCCGCTTCAACAGCTGGGACCTGCTGCACCCCGCGCAGTTCGTGCGCAAGCTCGTGCGGCACTTCCGTGCCCGGGGGGCGGTCCGCGACGCGCTGCTCTTCGTCGTCCTGCACGCCGTCTTCTTCGCGCTCCTGTACGCGATCGTCATGGGACCGATCACGACGTTCCTCGTGCGCGGGGCCTGACGGTTCCTGACGCCACAGCCCGGGCCACCGTAGGATGCGCGGCGTGACCACGACGCCGCCCCGGGCCGCCCGCGCCGTGCCCGTGGCGCGCGCCGTCGTCGGCACGTGGCCGCGCCGGATCGCCCTGGCCGTGGTGCTCGGCGTCGTGGTGGGCACGACGGCGGCCGGGGGCCTCGCGAAGCACGTCGCCGCGGACGCGGGGCCCGTCCGCGCCGCTGCTGGCGAGCCGGTGCCGACGGGGCCTTTCGACCTCACGGTGCGGTCGTGGTCCGTGACGGACACCGTCGAGACGTCCGCTCTGGAGGACGCCGGGGCCGACGCGTGGCTGCTCGTGGTCGTGGGCGCACTCGACACCGACCGGGTGTCGCGGCGTCTCGACGACGCGGCGGTGACGCTCCCGGACGAGCTGCCCGACGGGCTGGAGCTCGCGGCGGAGGCGGAGGTGGAGCCGGACCGTCCCGAGCTGACGCTGCTCGTGCGCGACGCCTCGCCCTACCCCGTGCTCCAGCCGGGTCTGCCCGAGGACGTCGCGCTCCTGTGGCCGGTGACGGTCGAGGATCCGAGCGCCGCGTCCGACGCGCCGACCACGCCCGACGAGCCGCTCACCGTGACGCTCCCGACGTTCCGGTACCGGGACATGACGATCGGCGGCGGGCGACGCTGGGCCGAGACCGGCAAGGCGGTGCTCGTGGACGTCCCGCCCGGCGACGTCCCGCCGGGGATCGTCGAGCTGCCCGAGGAGGAGGTGGACTGGTGAGCGAGCAGACCGCCGAGGCGGACGTCGTCGTGCCGTCGCCGTCCGGTGCGCCGGAGCCGTCCGAGACGCCCGCGCGTCCGCGCCGCGCCGACCGGGTCGCGACCGTCGTCCTGCTCGTCCTCGCCGTCGTGGTCGGGGCGGCCGTCGCGCGCGTCGACACGTGGTGGCCCACGCTCACGCCGACGACGACGCGCGGCGCCGTGGGGGAGGTCGTCACGGCAGGGCCGTTGCGCGTCCGAGTCGACGACGTGCGCACCGGAACCACGCTCGAGGACGGGTTCGACACGCTCACGACCGACGGGGTCTGGCTCGCCGTCGACCTCGCGGTGTCGGGCACGACGCAGGAGGCGGGGCTCGAGGCCGTGGAGCTCCGTGATGCCGCCGGCCGGGACCACGAGGCCTCGCACCGCGCGAGCAACCGGATGATGAGCACGTTCGTGGACCCGGACGTCCCCGAGGCGGGGACCGTCGTCGTCGAGGTCCCGGCCCGGGCGCTCGAGGGGGACGTCGTGCTGCGCGTGCTCACCGAGCATCAGGACGCGGACATCGACCGCCCGCAGGCGATCGCCGAGATCGACCTCGGCCGCGTCGAGGCGCCCGCGGCCGACGACGCCGTCGAGGTGCTCGAGCCCGCGCTCGTCCCGGGCGGGTGGGGCGGATGAGCGGCGGCGGCGTCGGGTGGTGGCGCGCGAACCGCTGGTGGCTGGTCGCGCTCGTGGTCGCGCTCGCGGCGCTCGGCGCGCTCACCTGGCGCTCCGACGCCGTGCAGGGGTGGTGGACGTCGGAGCCGCACCGCGCCCACGCGGCGGACGCCGAGGGCTGGGCCCAGGTCGGTGACGTGCGAGCCAGCCTCGTCGGGCTCGAGAAGGTCGACTGGCTCGACGACGGCTACGACGGCCGGATCGAGGCCCCGGAGGGGTACACGCTGTGGGCCGCGGACGTGTCGGTGCGCGCGGTGCCGGGCGCCGGTTCCCCGGGAGCGGCGAGCGACCCGGACGAGGAGGCGTACTCCGCGTGCGCGGTGACGCTGCGCGACACGGCGGGGCGCGTGTACACCGCGGGCGCCTCGGCGCTGCCGGGCATGCCGATGACCGACCCGCCGGTGTGCACGGGCGACGCCTCGAGCCGCGTCACCCAGTACTTCCTCACGCCCGACGACGCCGAGCCCGCCGAGGTGCGCCTCGTCGAGCCGGAGCTCCTCCCGGACTACTGGTCGCTGCCCGCACGGTGATCGTGCGCCCAGCCCTGCCGCGCCCGCTGGGATCGTAGAACCTCGCAGGAACGTGCGACCGGGTCGAGCATCCGCGCGCGCAGCTCGCGGACCTCGGGATCGCCGCGCTCCGCCTCGGCGGCGAAGGCGTCCGCCATGGCGTCGGGGAGTCGCTCGGCGATCTCGATAACCCGGCCGGTCACCGCGTCGGGATCGAGACCTGCCTCCCGTGCGAACCGACTCCAACGATCGAGGCCGATCTGCACGAACTCGCGCCGACCGCCCACCGCCATCGCCGAGGTGCGCAGGCCGGTCTGGTCCCTGGAGTCGTACGGCGCACCGGACGCGACGTCATACAGCGGGGCAAGCCGCACGGCGCTGTCGGCCAGCAGGATCGAGTAGTTCTTCGCGTGCGCGTCGGGGGCCTGGATCAAGATGTTGAAGGCCAGCGCGTCGACGAACGCGTCCAGGTTGCCCTGGCGGTAGCGGCGCGTGCTGGCTGTCGGGTCTCGGCGCCCGCGCGACGGCCGTCCTGCCGCTGGTCGCGCTCGTCGCCGCGCTCGCGGTGCACGCCGTCGGCGAGCTCACGTGGCCCCGCCCGCGCCATCGTCAGCGCGAGGCGCGGCTCGTCGCGCGCTCGACCGCCGACGTCGTCCCCACCGCGGCCCGGCGCGTCGCCTGGGGCTGGGGCGTGGGGACCGCCGTGGCGGGTGTGGCCTTCGGGCTGCTGTCCGACGGCCCGCGCTCGATCTCGCGCGTCACGGGACCGTACGAGGCGTTCACCGTCGCACCGTTTCCCGGCTGGCTGTGGACGGTGCCGGTCGTCGTCGCGGCGGCCGTCGCCGTCGTGGCGTCGGAGGTCGTGCTGCGTCTCGTCGCGTCGCGGCCGGCGGTCGAGGACGTCGCCGAGGAGTGGGACATGTGGCTGCGACGTCGGGTCGCCCGCCGCGTCGAGCGCGCGACGCAGCTCGTGCTCGGCCTGACGCTCGGCGGCCTGGTCGCCATGGGCGGGCTCGCGCTGCGCCGGCTGGGGGAGGGGAACGGCGACGGGGTGCGCATGGGACCCGGGCTGAGCCCGGGGTACGTCACCGCCGGGAACGTCCTGCTCGTCGTCGCGCTCGTCGTCGTCCTCGTGGCGCTCACCGTCGCCGTGTGGCCGGCACGCGACCCGGCGCCTGCGCCGGCTGCCGAGCGCGAGCCCGAAGATGTGGCCGCGTGAGCCTCGCCGTCCGCATCGACCTCGACTCCCCGACGCCGCACTACGAGCAGCTCCGCGCGCAGCTCGCCGCGCTCGTCAATGCCGGCGACCTCGTGGACGGGCAACGTCTGCCGACCGTGCGGGCGCTCGCGAACGACCTCGGCATCGCGCCGGGGACCGTCGCGCGGACCTACCGCGACCTCGAGGCCGCGGGGCTCGTCACGACCCGCCGCCGCGTCGGGACGCTCGTCACCGCGCCCGCCGCGACGCTCGACCGCGCGGTGGTCACCGACGCTGCGGCGCGCTTCGTGCGGCTCGCGCGGGACCACGCGCTCACGGACACCGAGATCCGGGACGCGGTTGCCGCCGCGCTGCTCGGGGCGCCGCGGGACGAGGGTCTTCGGGACACCGAGCAGCGGGCGACGGTCGTGTCAGCCGACTGAGGCGATGCGGGACTCGGTGTCCGCCGTCGCACCCGGCTCCGTGCCGGTCTGCGTGCCGACGTGCGCGCGCGACCGTGCCGCCCGCCGCGTGCGTAGCGCCGACGGCAGCCCGAGGTTCGCGAGCAGCGCGTCGGCCGCGGCGGCGAGCAGGACGGTCGTGAGCACCTGCACGACGACGGTACCGACGGTCTCGAGCGGGCCGATCACCGCGCGCCACACGAGGATCCCCGGCTGGCCGAGCACCGCCTGGGCCGCCACGTACACGACCTGCTCGGCCAACGTGACCAGCGCGAACGCGACGCAGAAGAGCAGCACGGCGCTCCACCGGCTGCGCCAGAGCATCCCGAGCGCGCCCACGAGGCCGCCGAAGCGCCGGCCCGGGTCGAGCATCAGCTCCCACGCCCTGCGCGCGCCGCCCGCACCGAGCGTGCGGTTGAACCGGTCGACCGCACGCGCCGTGCGTCCCGTGGCGTCGGTGCCGCTCGCGTGCACCGGGTCGACGACGTCGATCGCCTCGACCCCGTAGACGATCGTGCCGAGCGTGAGCCACGCGAGCGGGACCACGAGGCCGGTGACGATCCCGGCGAGGAGGAGCGACGTCGTCGGGCCGACGGCGTCCACCAGCGGCTTGAGGACGTCGACGCGTGCGACCACCCCGTCCCACCACGTCGTCACCTCGACCACGACGACGCGCGACGTCCACCACTCGCGGACGCGCCCGACGACCGCCGTCACCGTGAACGCTCCGACGACGATCCAGACGACCTCGCAGTAGCCCGCCGCGATGCGCACCGCGGCCGAGCGCGCGCTGCGCCGCGCCTCGCCGCCGGCTTCGACGACGCCGCGCTCGACGCGCTTCGCGAGCCGCTCGAGAATCGTGCGGGCCAGCAGGGCCCCGGCGACGACGAGCAGGACGGTGAGGCCGAAGCCCTCGGGGATCGGGCTCGCCGTCTCGATCCCGGCGCCCGCGGCGAAGGCGTGGTCGAGCGCGGCCGAGTCGACGTACGCCTGCCAGTCCGAGGACAGGCCCCCG
Source organism: Cellulosimicrobium sp. BMG9.22 (assembly GCF_059159975.1). NCBI lineage: Bacteria > Bacillati > Actinomycetota > Actinomycetes > Micrococcales > Promicromonosporaceae > Cellulosimicrobium > Cellulosimicrobium sp. BMG9.22. Next base: position 81,472 of record NZ_JBZGBY010000012.1, read on the forward strand.
TAGAACTCGTAGATGACGAGGTAGGGGACGAGCACCGACGCGATCGAGCCGAGCAGCGCGCGGACCTCGATCCGGTCGCGGTCGTCGCGCGGCTCGCGGCGCAGGACGTGCAGCATGACGACGATCCCGACGACCGTCGCGAGCGGGGAGAAGCACAGGACGAGCAGCCCGAGCTCGCCCGAGGTCGGCGCGACCGCGAGCGCGGCCCGCAGCGCGAGCTCGTGTGCGACCTGGGCGAGGACGGCGACCGCCACGAGCGCGGGCCAGTGCCGGGCGAGCAGGCGGCCGGCGTCGGCGAGGACGCGCAGGCCGGAGCGCAGGACCGAGTCCTGGGGAGCCGCCGTCGGGCTCGCGGTCGTCGTGGGCGCCGTCACGCGCGCCAGGCTACCGGTGCTGCGGTCGACGACGTCCGCCGGGCGCCCTGTCTCGCGCAGAGTGCCGATCACGTCGAGCCGGCTCGAGCAGTTCCTCCGGCCCTCGTCGACCGAACGTCTTACAAATGTGAGACATGCACGGTACGGTGGCGCCATGGCTTCCACCGCCTCCCGCAGTGCCGAACAGCCGAAGGCGCGCCACAGGCCGAAACTCCGCCCTGGGCGTGATGCCGATCCCGCACCCAAGCGTGACTCCGTGACTTTCCGTCCTACCACGGAGGAGCGCCGCATCCTTGATCGACTCAGGGACGAAGGCGTCAGTGCCAGCGACGCCGTACGTCGCGGCCTCCACCTGGTTGCTCACGAGAACTGGCTCGACCAGGCGCGGGTCGACGCCGAGGTCCTCAGCGACGAAGACCTCTCCGACGAGCCGGACACCTGGTGATCCGCGGCGCCGTCTACCGAGTCGACCTCGGCGATCCACGCGGCCACGAGCAGGGTGGTCGCCGATTCGGGGTCGTCATCTCCCCGACCAACATGCCCTGGTCTGTCGCGACCATCGTGCCCACGTCCACTCACGCGCAGTCAGCAGCCTTCCGGCCCGAGCTCGAGATCCTCGGACAGCGGACCGTGCTCCTGGTCGACCAGATCCGCACCGTTGATGTGGACTACGTCGCCGGAGAGCCGGTCGACTACCTCCACCTCGACGAGATGGCAACTCTCGAGGAAGCCGTCGTGAACTACCTCGGCCTCGTCTAGCGAACGTCCCCCAGTGGGGCTTCGAGGTCCACCCGGTGAGCCGCCATCGGATGCTCGGGCATCGGCACCCGAGCGCTACACGCGTGAGGCGAGGCGTGAGACGAGGCGCTTCGCCTCCTTGCCGGCGAACCGGCGGGCGAGGACGCCGACGCCCGCGGCGACGGCGGCGAACGTGACGGCCGAGACGATGCCGACCTCCTCGTCGTCGAGGTCCTTCGGCGCGTCGTGACCCGTGGCCTTCGCCCACACGAACGTGACGATCTTCTGAGCCACCCAGCCGGCGGCGAACGTCAGGGCGACGGTGCCGACCTTCACGGCCAGGGTCTGCTCGGTGTCGTTCAGGTCGGCCACGAGGGGTCCTCCGTCGGTCGGGGCGCCGGGCGGCGCCTGGCGTGCTCCCACCGTAGTGCGAAGTCCCGCCCGTACGCCGCCCGGCGCGCTCAGACCCGGCTCACTCCTGGCTCACCGCGTCGAGCACGGGCAGCCGGGCCGCACGGGTGGCCGGCCACGCGGCGGCGACCACCCCGACCACGGCGGCGAGCGCGAGCATGGCGCCGAGCTGCGCCCATGGGATCGCCAGGGTCGTGAAGCCCTCCTCCGCGAGCACCGACGGGAGCGCCGCGGCGAGGCCCGTCCCCACGACGAGACCGACCGCCGTCCCGAACACCGCGATCAGCACGGACTCGATGACGATCGTGCCCCCGAGCTGGCCACGGCCGAGCCCGACGGCGCGCAGCAGCCCGATCTCCCGGGTGCGCTCGACGACGGACAGGGCGAGCGTGTTGACGATCCCGAGCACGGCGACGAGCACCGAGAGCCCCAGGAGCGCGTAGACGATCGCGAGGATCGACTCGACCTGGGACGCGACCTCGCCGGCGAACTTCTCGGCGTCGAGCACCGCCGCGACGACGTACGGCGCGACGGCGTCGGACACGCCGTCACGGACGACGGCCGGGTCGGCGCCCGTTTCGACGTCGAGGAACAGCATCTCGGGCGTGGTCGCGCCGACGGCGGCCGCGACGTCCGGCGGCACGAGCATGTCGACGCTGAACGCGTGCGAGTCGATCACGACCCCGATGTGCACGTCCCGCGTCGGGGCGTCGGGGCGTGCGGGGTCGGCGAGCGTCACGACGTCGCCGAGCGCCCAGCCGTGCTCGTCGAGCGCGTCGGCCATGACGGCGGCCTCGCCGCGCGCGTACGCGTCGAGGTCGCCCTCGGTCGCGGTCGTGCGGACGGAGCGGCCGAACCCCTCGGCGGGGAAGCCGACGACGAGCTGCGGCTCGTCGTCCACGACCACCTCGCCGTAGGTCGTGAGGTCGGCGGACGCGACGCCGTCCACGGCCCGCACGTCGTCCGCGACGCCCTCGGGAAGGTACGGCGTCGCGGACCGGACCACGAGGTCGGCCGCCGTCTCCTCGTCGACGATGCCGGTCACGGACTCGCGCGCCGAGAACGCGAGGACCGACGTCGTCGACACGAGCGCCATCCCGACGACGAGCGCCCCCGCGGTCGCGGCCGTGCGGCGCGGCTGCCGCGTGACGTTCCCGCGCGCGAGGCCGCCGAGCGGCCGGACGAGCGCGACGAACGGGGCCGCGAGCACCCCCAGCACGGGACCGACCGCGAGCGGAGCGAGGAGCAGGACGCCCGCGATCACGCCGACGGCGCCGAGCCCGAGCAGCAGCGCCCCGCCGCTCCCGGCGGCCGCCGCGCCGACGACGAGCCCCGCGCCGGCGAGCAGCGCGAGCGCGCCCACGGCCGTGCGGACGACGCCCGGTCCGGCGGGCCGCACGGCGTCCTGACGCATCGCCTCCACGGGCCGCACGAGGGCCGCGCGCCGCGCGGGCAGGGTGGCCGCGACGACCGAGACGACGACGCCGACCACGAGCGGGACCACGATCCCGGCGGTCGTCACCGGCAGCGCGCCCGAGAGCTCCATCCCCACCCCGCCGAGCCCGGCGCGCGCGAGCTCGGCGAGGCCGAACCCGGCCGCGACGCCCAGCACCGCCCCGACGACCCCGACGACGGCTGCCTGGCCCACCACCGAGGCGAACACCTGCGCCGGTGACGCGCCGACCGCGCGCAGGAGCGCGAGCTCGCGCGTGCGGCGGCGCACGTGCATCGCGAACGTGTTGGTGATGATGAACGTCCCGACGAACAGCGCGAGCGCGGCGAACACGAGCAGGAAGGTCGACACGAAGCCGAGCTGGTCGGCGATCGCGCTGCTCGTCTCCTCGCGCAGGTCCGCGCCCGTGACCGCCTCGGCGCCGTCGGGCAGGTCGGTCGCGACGGCGTCGCGCACGGCGTCGGGTGTCGTGCCCTCCGCGGCGAACAGGGCGATCTGCGGGACGAGGCCGTCGGGCGCGTACGTCGCCGACGCGGTGGCCGGGTCGAGCAGGACGATCGTCGCGCCCGCCATCGGCGCGGACAACGAGACCTCGCCGACGACGCGGACCGGCCGGACCTCGTCGCCGAGCACGACGTCGGTCCGGTCGCCCACCGCGAGCCCCGACGCGTCGAGAGTCCCGGACTCGAGCGCGACCTCTCCGGCATCGCGCGGCGCGCGGCCCTCCACGACGCGAGGGCCCGGGTCGCGCGGGTCGTACGCCGACGCGAAGCTCGGCGCCTGCGTGCTGAGCACCGCCGTGCCGTCCGCACCCACGAGCACCGCCGGGCCGCCCACCTCCGGGAGCGCGAGGCCGACGTCGTCCCGCGCCCCGACCGCGGACGCGAGGTCCGCGGGGACGAGGGCGCGTGGCCCACCTTCGGGCGAGGCCCCGAGCGGCGCCGCGCCCGCACCGTCGACCGAGAGCGTGCCGCGCAGGTACACGTCGGCCTGGACCGACGACGCGACGATGTCGTCGAACGTCGACGCGAGCATCGCGCGCAGCGCGAACGTGCCGGTGACGAACGCGACGCCGATCGTCACGGCAAGCACCGAGAGAACGAGCTGCGCGCCGTGCGCACGCACGCCGCGCAGCGCGATCCGCGTCATCATCGGACGACCGCCGGTGCGTGCGTGACGCTGCCGAGAGCCGCCGGGGAGAGGTCGCCGAGCGTGTCGAGCACGGCCTGCGCCGTGGGGTCGCGCAGCTCCGTGACGAGGCGGCCGTCCGCGAGGAAGAGCACGCGGTGCGCGTAGGACGCCGCCGTCGGGTCGTGCGTCACCATCGCGACGGACTGGCCGAGGTCGTCCACCGAGGAGCGCAGGAACCCGAGCACCTCTGCGGCCGCGCGCGAGTCGAGGTTCCCCGTCGGCTCGTCCGCGAAGACGACCGCGGGCCGGGACACGAGCGCCCGCGCGCACGCAACGCGTTGCTGCTGCCCGCCGGAGAGCTCCGCGGGTCGGTGCCCGAGCCGCGGACGCAGGCCCACGGCGTCGACCACGCGGTCGAACCACTCGCGGTCCATGGGCCGGCGCGCGATCGCCAGCGGCAGGACGATGTTCTCCTCCGCCGTGAGCGTCGGGACGAGGTTGAAAGACTGGAAGACGAACCCGATGCGCGTCCGACGCAGCCGGGTCAGCTTCCGTTCGCTCATCGCCGACACGGTCTCGCCGTCGACGACGACGGTCCCCGACGTGGGGGAGTCGAGCCCCGCCAGGCAGTGCATGAGCGTCGACTTGCCGGAGCCTGACGGCCCCATGATCGCAGTCAGGCGCCCGCGCTCGAGGTCGACGTCGACGCCGTCGAGCGCGCGGACGGTCGCCTCGCCGCGTCCGTAGGTCTTCACCAGGCCCCGGGCCGTGGCGATCGCGTCCGCTGTGGTGCCGCGCTCCGTGCTGCTCTCCGTGGCGACCGCAGCGTTCGGTGAGCTGCTCATGGCCTTCCCCTCCAGCGTCGTGGTGACCGGGCCGGAGCGGCCCGGTCACCATCGACCCTGGCGCGGGCGCCGGCACCCGGGCATCGGGGAACCGCCCGGACCGCTCCCTGGTCCCACGGGAGGCACTCTCAGGGTTCGCTCAGGGTGGCGCCCAGGGAAGCAGGTCGAGAGACGAGCGTCGTCGGCGTGAGGTGATCACGGCTCTAGCGTGCTGCGTGAGCCATCCCGAGGTCCCGAGGTCTCACGTCTTGCCGCACTTGCCGCTGGATCAGTCGCCGATGAACCAGAGATAGCGATGGACGCGACGTCCTTCCTGGCAAAGGTCCGCTACGGCCTCGAGCGACGCGCGCTCCGCGACGCTGAGCGAACCCGAGAGGAGCCGTTCGACCTCGAGGAGGAGCGGCTGCACCTGACGAGCGTTGAAGATGGTGTTGGCATAGGGGTCGACTCCGCTCAGGAGTGGATACTCGGCAGCATTTCGAGAAGCATCTGCAGGAAGGTACGTCTGCTCGGCACGCCGGATGTCCTCACCGCGCTCCCTACGGAGGACTAGCGAGATGGGCATGGTCATGGCCTCCCGGGGAACATCGTGACGATTCCCACGTCGTACCAGTCTCGAACGGTGGTGTAGACGCTTGTCGAACAACGGGTACGGTCCGGGGCCCTGCTCGTCGGCCTACGTACCCCAGGGGAGCGAGCGGTTCCAGGCGGCGAGCGCGCCGCCATCGAAGAGAGCGGCACCGATGGCTGGCAGACGCTCGAGCAGTTCGTGATCGGCAACGCACGCAAAATACCTGTTCACGCTGTCAGATCTGTGTTTTGCGCCTACTACAGTCGGTCTTTCACGCCCGGTGCGATCGAACGTCTGCGCCGATGGCGGGCACCGTGCGCTCCTCGGAGAATCACCCCGAACCGGTCGGTGTAGGCTCGACGGGAACGACAGGGGAGCTCCTGGAGGAGCTGAGAGTGCGGACCACCGCAGACCCTCGAACCTGATCCGGTTAGCACCGGTGGAGGAAGTCGGGATCTCGATCACCTGCGCGCGCACCCTCCGTGGGTCCGGTGCGTGCGGGTGGACCCCTCCTGAACGTCCAGGGAGGACGCATGCAGCACACCGTCGACAGCCGCCGGAGCCCGCGTGCCCACGCGCGGCCGGCCCACCTCGCCCGCACCGCGACGGGGACGACGCTCGCTCTGCTCGCCCTCGCCGCGTGCAGCAGCGGCGGCGACGACGCCGGCGGCGACGAGGCGTCGTCGGGCGCGGGCACCGTGACCCTCGTGACCCACGACTCCTTCGCCGTGAGCGACGACGTGCTCGCCGCCTTCGAGGAGGAGAGCGGGCTCACCGTCGAGCAGGTCGCGCCCGGTGACGGCGGCGCGCTCGTCAACCAGCTCATCCTCACCAAGGACTCGCCGCTCGGCGACGTCGTGTTCGGGATCGACAACACGTTCGCGTCGCGCGCGATCGACGAGGGCGTGCTCGAGCCGTACACGCCCGAGGGCCTGTCGGAGTCGGCCGCGTCCTACGCCGTCGGCGACGGCGACGAGCTCACCGCGATCGACCGGGGCGACGTGTGCGTCAACGTGGACCACGCCTGGTTCACGGAGGCGGGGATCCCCGAGCCGGTCACGCTCGAGGACCTCACGAAGCCCGAGTACGAGGACCTGCTCGTCGTCACCAACCCCGCGACGTCGTCGCCCGGGCTCGCGTTCCTCCTCGCGACCGTCGGCGCCTTCGGCGAGGACGGGTGGCAGGACTACTGGGCCGACCTGCGCGCCAACGGCGTCAAGGTCGTCGAGGGCTGGTCCGACGCCTACTACGTCGACTTCTCCGGCTCCGAGGGCGCCGGTCCGCGCCCGCTCGTGCTGTCGTACTCGACGTCGCCCGCGTTCACGCTCACCGAGGACGGCTCCGCGTCCACGACCGGCGCGCTCCTCGACACGTGCTTCCGCCAGGTCGAGTACGCGGGCGTGCTCGCGAACGCGGAGAACCCCGAGGGCGCGCGCCAGCTCGTCGACTTCCTCGTGAGCGAGACCTTCCAGGCCGACGTCCCGGAGCAGATGTACGTGTACCCCGCCGACGACTCCGTCGCGCTCCCCGACGGCTGGGCCGAGCTCGCCCCGCTCGCCGCCGAGCCGTTCGAGGTCGCGCCCGAGGACATCTCGGCGAACCGCGACGAGTGGATCAAGGCATGGACGGCGACGGTCGTCGACTGATCCTCGAGTCGGGGCTCGGGCTCGGGCTCGGGCGCGGGCTCGGGTCCGGGTCGGGTTCGGCGGCGGCGGCGGGGGCGGCGTCGGTGCTCGGGCTGGCCGCGCCGTCGCCCTGGTCCGTCGGGCGTGGGTTCACGAGCGCGGCTTCGAGGCCCTTCGCATCCGACGCCACCCCCACCGCCTCGGCCGTCGTCTCGCCTTCGTGCGCGACCACGCCTCTACCTCGCGAGGTAGAGGCCTGGTCTGCCGAGGTAGAGCCGTGGTCTGCCGAGGTAGAGCCGTGGTCTGCCGAGGTAGAGCCGTGGTCTTGCGGGGTAGGGGCCTGGCCTCGCGAGGTGCACCCGTGGTGAGGGGCATGGTCGTCCGGCGCGGCGCCGTCGGGCGGGGGGTGGCCTGGGGGGTGGCGGCGGCGGTGCCGCTGGTGTTCCTCGGGGTGTTCTTCGCGTGGCCGGTGGTCACGCTCGTGGCGCGCGGGTTCGTCGGGGACGACGGCGGGCTCGACCTGTCCGGGTTCGCGGAGGTGTTCTCGCAGCCGCGGACCTGGCGGATCATCGGGCTCACGCTGTGGCAGGCCGTGCTCGGGACGACGTTCTCCGTGCTGCTCGGGGTGCCCGGCGCGTACGTGCTGTACCGCTGCCGGTTTCCCGGGCGGCGGGTGCTGCGCGCGGTGGTGACGGTGCCGTTCGTGCTGCCGACCGTCGTCGTCGGCGTGGCGTTCCGCTCCCTGCTCGTGCAGGACGGGCCGCTCGGGTTCCTCGGGCTCGACGAGACCTTCACCGCGATCGTCGTGGCGCTCGTGTTCTTCAACTACTCCGTGGTCGTGCGCACGGTCGGCGGGATGTGGGAGCACCTCGACCCGCGCGCAGAGCAGGCTGCGCGGGCGCTCGGCGCGACACCGTGGCGCGCATTCCGCACGGTGACGCTCCCGGCACTGACGCCGGCGATCGCGAGCGCCGCGTCGATCGTCTTCCTCTTCTGCGCGACGGCGTTCGGCGTCGTCCTCGTCCTCGGCGGCATCCGCTACGGGACGATCGAGACGGAGATCTGGATTCAGACCACCCAGTTCCTCGACCTGCGCACCGCCGCGGTGCTGTCGGTGGTCCAGCTGGTCGTCGTCGCGGCGGCGCTCACGGTCGCGAACCGCACGCGCGCGAAGCGCGAGCGGGCGCTCAACCTGTCGTCGGCCGCCTCGTCGGCGCACCCGCTGCGGCTGTGGCGCGACGGCCGCCCCACCGGTGACCTCGCCCCCGCAGCCCTCACGACGGCGGTCGTCGTGGTCCTGATCGGCCTCCCGCTCGGCACGCTCGTCGTGCGGTCGTTCCGGGTGCCGGGCGGCGGCTGGGGGCTCGACAACTATGCCAACCTCGGCACGACGGGCGGACGCAACGCGCTCTCGGTCACCGTGTGGGAGGCTGCCGGGAACTCGCTGCGGACGGCCGCGCTCGCCACGGTCCTCGCGGTGGTCATCGGCGGTCTCGTCGCGCTCGTCGTGTCCCGACGGCCACGCTCGCGCGGCGGTCGGCGCGCGATCTCCGTGCTCGACTCCGTGTTCATGCTGCCGCTCGGCGTCTCCGCGGTGACCGTCGGTTTCGGGTTCCTCCTCACTCTCGACCGGCCGCTGGGGATCGACGTCGACCTGCGCACGTCGGGGCTGCTCGTGCCGATCGCGCAGGCCGTCGTCGCGATCCCGCTCGTCGTGCGCTCGGTCCTCCCCACGCTCCGCGCGATCGACCCGCGCCTGCGCGAGGCCGCCGCGACGCTCGGCGCCGCCCCCGGTCGGGTCTTCCGCACGGTGGACGGCCCCATCGCCGCGCGCTCGCTCGGGCTCGCGGTCGGGTTCGCGTTCGCCGTGTCGCTCGGCGAGTTCGGCGCGACGTCGTTCCTCGCCCGCCCGGACAGCGCGACGCTGCCCGTGGTGATCTTCCGGCTCATCGGGCGCCCCGGGGCCGAGAACTACGGCATGGCGCTCGCCGCGAGCGTCGTGCTCGCGGCGCTCACCGCGACCGTCATGCTGCTCGCCGAGCGGTTGCGCGGCGAGGGACCCGGAGGAGAGTTCTGATGGTGCAGACCGACCCCGCCCCGGCCGCGCGCGAGAGCACGACGCGCCCCGACCCCGCGCCTCGGGTGGGTGGCGGGCTCGCGGTGCGCGACGTCGTCGTGCGCTACGGCGGCCGGCGCACCTCGGGAGCGCGCACGGACCCCGGCACGACGGCGGTCGCGGGCGTCACGCTCGACGTCGCACCCGGCGAGGTGCTCGCCCTGCTGGGGCCCAGCGGGTGCGGCAAGTCGAGCCTCCTGCGCGCCGTCGCAGGGCTCGAGCCCGTTGCCTCGGGATCCGTCACCTGGGACGATCGCGAGCTCGCCGGTGTGCCCGTGCACCGCCGCGGGTTCGGGCTCATGTTCCAGGAGGGCCAGCTCTTCCCGCACCGCGACGTCGCGGGCAACGTCGCGTACGGGATCGCGGGGCTGCCGCGCGCCGAGCGTGACGCGCGCGTGACCGAGCTGCTCGACGTCGTCGGGCTGGCCGGCTACGAGCGGCGGGCCGTCGCGACGCTCAGCGGGGGAGAGCGCCAGCGGGTCGCGCTCGCGCGGTCGCTCGCGCCGCGTCCGCGTCTGCTGCTGCTCGACGAGCCGCTCTCCGCGCTCGACCGAGGGCTGCGCGAGCGGCTCGCGCTCGACCTGCGCGAGGCGCTGCGGGCCACCGGCACGACGGCCGTCTTCGTCACGCACGACCACGACGAGGCGTTCACCGTCGCCGACCGCGTCGCCGTCATGGACGCCGGGCGGCTCCTGCAGGTCGCGCCGCCCGAGAACCTGTGGCGCGCGCCGGCGACGCGCAGGGTCGCGGACTTCCTCGGCTACCAGGCGTTCGTGCCGCTCGACGCCCTCCCTGCGGACGTCGCCGCCGAGCTGTCAGCAGCCCACGGTTCCCGGGATCCGTCAGGCGCTGACAACTCTCGTGACACCTCGGCGGAGGCGTTGCTCGCGATCGGGCCGCGGGGCCTGCGCGTCGTCCTCGCGCCCGACCTGTCAGGAGCACAGGTCGCCTCGGTCTCGCCCGGTACCGACACCTGGGACGCGACGGTGGTCGGGAGCGTGTTCCGGCGCGGCGCCGTCGAGGTCACGGTGGACGTCGCGCTCCCCGGTGCAGAGGGCGACCCACCGCCCCGGCTCGTGGCGCTCGCCCACGGTGTCGCCCCGGGGGACGTCGGCAACCCCACCGGCACGCCGTCGCCGGGCGACCGGGTGCGGGTCGCGATCGACCCGGCGGGCTGCGCCGTCGTGCCGGGCGAAACCCCCTGACCCGCCGAACACGGGATCGGCGACCATTCTGCGACGATTCCGGTTGCTGATCCCGTGATCGGCGGTCGACGAGTCCGTGCTCGGGCGAGAGACGACCGACGGACGTAGCGTCGAGGCATGAGCGACGCGACGGCCGGGGAGCACCCCCCGGAGAAGTCCGGCGGCAAGGCCGCGAAGATCCTCTACCGCCCGGTGGGGCTGGCGAGCTCGATCGTGGGCGGTCTCGTCGCCGGACAGGTGTTCAAGCAGGTCTACAAGCGCGTCACGCCGGGCGACCGCAGAGACGCGCCGAAACCGCTCGAGTCGGAGTATCCCCTGCGCGAGATCCTCCTCGCCGCCCTGATCCAGGGCGCGATCTTCGCCGTCGTGAAGGCCCTCATCGACCGCGGTGGAGCCCGGGTCTTCGAGAAGTGGACGGGGGAGTGGCCCGGCGACTGACGCTCAGCCGAGACCGGCGGCGTGCACCAGCAGCGCGACCTGCGTCCCGGTTCTCCAGGCCGAGCTTGAGCAGCACGTTCGAGACGTGCGCCTTGACCGTCGGGAAGCTGAGGAAGAGCCGGGCGGCGATCTCGGCGTTCGCCGCACCGCGCCCGAGCTCGACGGCGACGTCGCGCTCGCGCGCGGTGCGCCCGTCGAGAGCCGCACGGGCGGTGGGCGCGGTCCTCGCCCTGGGCCTGCGCCGCTGACCCCGGCACCCACGCCCCGGGCTCTGCCCCCCGGGTGCGCCGAGCACGACATTGCTGCCGTTGTCCGCCGGATGACGACAGCAACATCGTGCTCGACCGCGTGTCATGTCGTGCTCGGCGGGCGATGATTTCCGGTGGGCCGTGCGGTCCACCCGTCATCGACAGACCATCCCGACCGGAAGGCCCTCCATGACCGCCACGCTCGTGTCCACCTTGTTCATCTCGCTCGACGGCGTCGCGGAGATCGACCCTGCGTGGCACTTCCCGTACTTCGACGACACCATGGCAGCCGCCGTCGACGAGGACTACCAGGACGTCGACGCGCTGCTCCTGGGTCGGGTCACGTACGACAGCTTCGCCGGCGCCTGGCCCGAGCGGGAGACGGCCGGGGGCGAGGATGCGTCGTTCGCCGCGCGGCTCGGGGACATGCGCAAGATCGTGGCGACGCGCGGCGACCAGGACCTCGGGTGGCGGCACGTCGAGCGGGTCGACGGCGAGCTCGTCGACGCGGTCCGCGCGCTCAAGGAGGAGCCGGGCCTGGGCAAGGTGCTCGTCCCCGGGTCGATCTCGGTCGTGCGCCAGCTCCTCGCCGCCGGGCTGCTCGACGAGCTGCGACTGCTCGTCCACCCCGTCGCCGCCCGGACGGGCGAGCGGCTTTTCGACGAGGGTGAGCCCGTCTACCCGCTCACGCTCCTGCGCTCGGCGGTGTTCCCCACCGGCGTCGTACGGCTGATCTACGCGCCGGCCGAGGCGCCGGCGGAGGTCTCGTACGACGACGTCGCGGACAAGGTGCCGTCGGGGAACGGCTGACGCACCGCCGTCGGGCAGGGCGCCCGGCCGTCGAGCACGACCCTGCTCGCACGCGAGAACGACCTTGGTGTCGTTATCCGACGGATAACGACACCAAAGTCGTGTTCGGCACCGAAGCCGGGTCAGTTGCGCAGGTCGAGGTACCGGTCGATGAGGGCTGCGGTGGACGGGTCCTGCGCGGCGAGCGCGTTCTCGTCGCCGGCGACCGCGGGCGCGATCTCGAGCGCGAGCTTCTTGCCGAGCTCGACACCCCACTGGTCGAACGAGTCGATGCCCCACACGACGCCCTGGACGAACGTGATGTGCTCGTACAGCGCGATGAGCTGGCCGAGGACTGACGGCGTGAGCGCCGGGGCGAGGATCGACGTCGTCGGGCGGTTGCCGGGGAAGGTCCGCGCGGACACGAGCGCCTCGTCCGTCCCCTCGGCGCGGACCTCGTCCGCCGTCTTGCCGAACGCGAGCGCCTTCGTCTGGGCGAAGAAGTTCGCGAGGAACAGCCCGTGCACGTCCGCGCCGGGCTGGACGGCCCCGCCGTCGCCGACGTCGTCCGTGAGCGGGTGCGCCGGGTTCGCCACCGCGATGAAGTCCGCCGGGATGAGGCGCGTGCCCTGGTGGATGAGCTGGTAGAACGCGTGCTGGCCGTTGGTGCCCGGCTCGCCCCAGAAGATCTCGCCCGTCTCGGTCGTCACGGGCGAGCCGTCCCAGCGCACGCGCTTGCCGTTGGACTCCATCGTCAGCTGCTGCAGGTAGGCCGGGAAGCGGTGCAGGTACTGCGCGTACGGCAGCACGGCGTGCGTGTGCGCGTCGAGGAAGTTCACGTACCAGACGTTGAGCAGGCCCATGAGGACGGGCACGTTGCGCTCGAACGGCGTGCGGCGCACGTGCTCGTCCATCGCGTGGAAGCCGGCGAGCAGCTCGGCGAACCGCTCCGGGCCGATCGCGATCGCGAGCGACGTGCCGATCGCCGAGTCCACGGAGTAGCGCCCGCCGACCCAGTCCCAGAACCCGAACGCGTTCGCGGGGTCGATGCCGAACGCCGCGACCTTGTCGAGCGCCGTGGAGACGGCGACGAAGTGCTGCGCGACGGCGCCCTGCCGAGCCTCGTCCGTGTCCTCCAGTGCGCCCGCTGCCGCGAGCTCCGTCCACAGCCAGTCGCGTGCGAGGCGCGCGTTCGTCAGGGTCTCGAGCGTCCCGAACGTCTTGGACGCGACGATGAACAGCGTCGTGCGCGGGTCGAGGCCCGCCGTCTTCTCCGCGACGTCCGTCGGGTCGATGTTGGAGACGAACCGGACCTCGAGGTCGGCGTGCTTGTAGGGCAGCAGCGCCTCGTACGCCATGACCGGCCCGAGGTCCGACCCGCCGATCCCGATGTTCACGACCGTGCGTACCCGCTCGCCCGTCACGCCCGTCCACTCGCCCGAGCGGACCTTGTCGGCGAAGTCGTAGACCTTCGCGAGCTCGGCGTGCACGTCCGCGTCGACGTCCTGTCCGTCGACCACGAGGTGCGCGTCGTCGCCGAGCAGGGTCGGCCGGCGCAGGGCCGTGTGCAGGACGGCGCGGTCCTCGGTGACATTGATGTGCTCGCCCGTGAACATGGCCTCGAGGCGGTCGTCGAGGTCGACCTCGTTCGCGAGGCGCACGAGCAGCTCGATCGTCTCGTCCGTGACGAGGTTCTTCGAGAGGTCGACCGTGAGGTCGGCGGCCTGGTGCGTAAGACGGCGGGCCCGGTCGGGGTCGGCCGCGAACCAGGTGCGCAAGTCCGGCTCGACCGTGTCGCGGTGCACGGTGAGCGCGGTCCAGGACGGGGTCGTCGTCGGGTCGATCGGGGGCGGCACGGGCTGCGAGGTCATGGGCCCCAACCTACTGACCGACGTCGGCGATCGCCCACCCCGACCGGCCTCCGGTCGGTGGGTCGCTCGCCTGACGAACGAACGCCGTCGGCCCGGGGCTTGCGGCCTGGCGCGCGTGGGTGGTCGGGGCCACGATGGTGGGCGTGCGCCGTCGAGCGCACCCCGACGGCGGCAGGCCGGCGGGCGAGGAGCGGACGATCGGAGACGAACCATGGCCGAGGTGGTGCTGTTCCACCACGTGCAGGGACTGACGGACGGCGTGCGGACGATCGCGGAGACGCTGCGTGAAGCCGGGAACGTCGTGCACACGCCGGACCTGTTCGAGGGGCGCACGTTCGCGACCCTCGACGAGGGCATGGCGTTCGTGCAGGAGCTCGGGTTCGGGACCGTGCTGGAGCGCGGCCGGGCCGCCGCGGACGGGTTCGACGCCGCGGTGGTCTACGCCGGGATCTCGGCCGGGGTCCTCCCGGCGCAGATGCTCGCCCAGACGCGCGCGGGCGCGAAGGGCGCCGTGCTGCTCGAGGCGTGCGTCCCCGTGTCGGAGTTCGGCGAGGCGTGGCCGGACGGGGTCCCCGTCCAGGTGCACGGCATGGAGGCGGACCCGTCCTTCGCCGGCGAGGGCGACCTCGACGCGGCGCGCGAGCTCGTCGACTCGACGCCCGACGCCGAGCTGTTCGTCTACCCCGGCGACCGGCACCTGTTCACGGACCCGAGCCTGCCGTCGTACGAGCCGGAGGCCGCGGCGCTCGTCACCGAACGCGTCGTCCGGTTCCTCGACGGCATCCGCTGAGAGCGGGCGGCTCGGCAGGTCAGGCGTCGAGGGTCAGCTGCCACTCGGCGTCGACACTGGCGGGCGCGAACCCGAGCGCGACGTTGATCGCGAGCATGTGGGCGTTCTCCTGCGCGTTCCACGTGTGCACGCGGCGCGACGACGGGCGCGACCGGGCGAGCTCGTCAAGCACCGCCACCTTGACGAGCATCCCCAGGCTGCGCCCCCGGTGCTCGCGCAGCACGAGCGTGTCCTCCTGGAACACGACCTCGGGCCGGTCGTGCGGGTACGCGACCATCGAGAACGCGGCGAGCGTGCCCGACGCCGTGTGCTCGGTCGCCGCGATGACGTAGCCCTGCCCGCGGTCGTGGAAGTCGCCCGACGCCGTGCGCACGCGCTCGGCGTCCCACGGGTCCTCCTGGAGCTCCAGCCCTCCCGTCGGTGCGTCGGTGCTCATGCGCGTCTCGAGCACCGCGAACTGGTCGATCCACGCGTCGGGCACCTCGTCCGTCCAGAGGTGCACTCGGTAGCCGGACGCGCGCTCGACGGCCGCGGCGCGCAGCGGGTCCAGCACCTCGGGCGGGACCGGGAGGGTGAGCGTGGAGTGCCGCAGGACCTGCTCGAGCGCGAAGCCGCGGTGCAGCGCGAAGGCGGTCGCGTCGTCGTGCAGCGGCACGCGACCGCTTCCTGCCGGGGACTCGAGGGCGTCCGGCCCGGGCGGCGGCTCCGTCGGGAACGACGAGTCCGACATGATCACGCGCCGCCCCTCCGCGCGGGCGACAGCCACGGCGGCGTCCCACATCGCGGTGCCGATGCCGCGGCGACGGTGCTCGGGATCGACGCCCACGTAGACCACGGCCATGTGCGTGTTCCCCTGCTGCGGCAGCGCGACCATCGAGCGTGCCACGACGTCCTCCGCCCGAGGGGCGCGCGCGTCGCCCGCCGGGTCGTCGGCCGAGCCGTCCGCCGGTTCGAGCACAGCGACCCACCGCAGCACCCGACGGTACTCGCCGCTCGCCATGGTCGACACCGTCGTCGCGGCGTCGAGCGCGAGGTCGGTGTGCCCGTAGATCTCCCGGTCGATGGCGTCACCCACCAGGACGGTCCCCTGCACGCCCCAGGCGTCGGGTGCGTCGAGGTCGGTCGGTACCGCGACAGGCACGATCCGCACGGCCGCCGGTGTCGTCGTGGGGGCGGAGCCGGGCGCGTTCGTGGGGGAGGTGTTCACTGGCCGTCCTTCGTGTCGGTCCTGCGCTGCCACGCACCCCACGTGCCGGCCGGCCGGAAGCCGAGCGCGACGTTGATGGCGAGCATGTGGTCGTTCTCCTGCGCGTTCCAGGTGTGGACGCGACGGGTCGAGGGACGCTCCACCGAGAGCGCGTCGAGGTTGGCCGCCTTGACGAGCATCCCGAGACGCCGTCCGCGGTGCTCGTGCAGGACGAGCGTGTCCTCCTGGAACGCGAACTCAGGACGCTCTCGCGGGTAGACGAACACGGTGAACGCCGCGAGCGTGCGCGACGGCGCGTGCTCGGCCACCGTGACGAGGTAGCCGTTGCCCCGCTCCACCTGCTCGCCCGCCCAGGTCCGGACGCGCCGGGCGTCCCAGGGGTCCTCGCCGTAGTCGACGCCGCCGGTCGGGGCATCGGTGCTCATGCGGGTGAACAGCACGGCGACCTGATCGATCCAGGCGTCGGGGACCTCGTCCGTCCAGGTGTGCAGGCGGTAGTCGTCGCCCGCGCGGGCCGTGGCGTCGTCGCGCAGCGGGCCGATCAGCGCCGGCGCGACGGGGACCTCGAGGACGGAGTGCCGCTCGACCTGCTCGAGCACGTAGCCGCGCTCGTGCAGGAGGCGAGGTCCGGGTGCGTCGGCGGGGACGCGCCCCGACCCCGTGGTCGCCTCGAGCGCACCCGGCCCGGGTGGCGGTTCCTCGCCGTGCTGTGTCGCGGAGAACAGGACCGTGCGCCCGGCGTCGAGGTTGAGCCGCTCGCCGAGGGTCAGGAGCGCGGACCCGATGCCCTGGCCGCGCGCGCCGGGCCGGACGAACGCGTACGCCTCGCCCAGGTGCTCGTTGCTCGTCACCGGACGGCTCACGAACAGGTGCGCGACGACGTCGTGCGGCGCCGGGGAGACGGCGCCCGGGAGCGCGTCGGCCCGGGCACGCACGACGACGAAACGACGCTTCGCCGCATACTCCTGGTGGGCCATCCCCGAGAACACGTCGCGCGGCTCCAGCGCGAGGTCGTCGTACCCGTGCGTCTCGAGCTCCTGCTCGTGGTCGATGTCCGCGACCGCGAGGTAGGCCCAGGCCTCGCCGTCGTCGAGGTCCGCGGGGTGCGGGGCCTCGACGAGCGCGTACCCCGGGGGGAGCGACACGTCGGGAAGCGGGCGGGCGGCGCTGCTCATGGGCTCAGCCTGGCGTGCGTCGTCGGTGGAGTCCATGGGATTACGACGACGGCCAGGTCCCCGCAGGAGACCCGGCCGTCGTCGTGGTCGGCCGGGACGACCGGCCGAGGTGGGCTACTTCCGCGCGGAGCGCCGCGAGATAGCGCCCCAGATGAGAAGAACCAGCAGAGATCCCACGAACGCCCAGAACCACGTCGTGAGCGAGAAGAACTCGTCGTTCGTGTCGGCGCCGAACAGCGCGCCGCCGATCCACCCACCGAGGAGGGCTCCGAGGACTCCGACGATCAACGTGACGACCCAGCCTCCGGCGGCCTTGCCCGGGAGCACCGCGCGAGCGATCGCACCCATGATGAGGCCGATGAGGATCCAGCCGATGATGCTCATCCCACGTCTCCGTTCTTGAGGGGACGAAACTGTCCATACCGGGACGGCTGCCCCGAATGGCATCCTTCACGGTGGCACGGCGCGCGGTGTTTCGCACGTGGAAGCGGTGCTCACCAAGGATCGGTGCGGCACGTGCGCGGCGTCCGGCAGTGGCTCCCCGGCTGGTTAGGCTCGGGTGGTGGTGACCACGGAGGCGTCCAGCGCGCGTGTCGACAGCTGGCTGTGGGCGGTGCGGGTCTTCAAGAGCCGATCCCAGGCGACGGCGGCCGTCAAGGCCGGGCACGTGCGCGTCAACGGCGAGCGCGCGAAGCCCGCGACGGCGGTGAAGGTGGGGGACCGTGTCGTCGTGCGGGGCGGCCTCGTCGAACGGGTCCTCGTCGTCGAGAGGATCCTGGTGAAGCGCGTCTCGGCGACCGTCGCGGCCCAGGCGGTGCTCGACCAGAGCCCGCCTCCGCCGCCGAAGGAGCTCACGGTCCGGGTCGCCGTCCGCGAGCGCGGGGCCGGCCGCCCGACGAAGCGCGAGCGGCGCGACATCGACCGGCTGCGCGGCCGCGGCTGACGCCGCCGCCCGCGAGGCGGCCCTGTTCGACCCCGGCGCGGGTCCGCCCTCGAGTGATCCACGTTCGGTCGAGTGACGCACTCCTGCGTGCATCACTCGACCGAAGGTGCATCAGTCGGGGGCTGGTGAGCCCGTCAACAGGGGCCGAGGTCCTTCCAGACGCCCCACTGGCCGCTCTGCGCGGGGTTCTCGCCCGTCGTCCACCACCTGGCCTCGAAGCTCTTGCCGGCGTGCGACACGCGCGCGCCGCCCAGGTAGACGGCGCCCGCGGACCAGGCTGCTGCCGTGCAGTCGCCCGGCGGGTCCGGCGGCGGGTCGGTCGGGCCGCCACCCCCGGTGCCGATCGTGAGGTCGACACAGTTGTAGAACGCCATGGGCGTGTTCGACACGTTCCAGCGCGCGAGGATCGTGTGGTTGCCCTGGGGCAGGTCGGTCAACGTGTGCGAGATGTTGCTCGGCGGCTGCGCGCCGCCCTGGCTGAACGTCCTGAACAGCACGCCGTCGACGAAGTACTCCCACGTGCTCGTGTTGTGCGCCGCGGTGAGCTTCCACTGGAACGTCACCGACGACCCCACCCGGGTGCGGGGCCAAGGCTTGCTCGCGTCGTCGAGGATGCTGAAGCCGCTGCCGCCGGAGCACTGCATCGAGCCCTTGGGGGCCTCGACGCTCTGCGGCTCGTACTCGATGGAACCGCAGTCGAAGGACGTCGTGCCTGTCGCGCAGTGGTCCTGGCGGCTCGGCGGCGACGTGATCCAGCCGTGCGCGCTCGCGCTCGGGGCGATCACGACGGGCGCGATGATCGCGACCGCGCCGACGACGGCCGCGAGGAGTGTCGCTCTGAGTCTTCGCATGAGATGTCTCGCTCTCCATCCGGTGGTGCGTGGTCCGCGCAGGCCAGCTTCCTCGCGGGCCGGCACTCGGATCGGACCCTTCGACGCTACGAAAGGTGAGGAGTGCGGACAATCCGGTGAAACCCGTACGGGGTTCCGCGTAGCCGCTGGGAGACCGTGGCGCCACCGGTGTAGACGAGGTCGACGCAGCCGTACAACGCGTTGACCGTGTTCGACACGTTCCACCGCGCGAGGATCGTGTGGTTGCCCACGGGCAGGCCCATGAGCGTGTGCGAGACGTCCTTCCGGGTGAAATCGTGTGGGGAACACGTAGTCGGGGTTCGCTCGTCGTGGGCCCGGTGCCGGGCCGCGCCGTGCGAGACCAACCGGACGACGGCGCGCGGCTCAGGCCGCGGCGTCCTCCTCGCGCAGGCGGGGCTCGGTGCGCAGCGCCGGGCGCAGCCCGGACTTGTCGGCGTAGAACGCGCGCACGACGTCCATGTCGGCGCGCACGTCGCCGGTGAGGTCGATCGTCGGGCCCAGGCCGGTGGTCATCGTCGTGCGGTCGACGTACCCGAGCGTCACGGGCAGCCGGGCCTCCCGCGCGATGCGGTAGAAGCCCGACTTCCAGTACGACCCCGCCCCCCGGGTGCCCTCGGGCGTCACGACGAGCGAGAAGACCTCGCCCGCGGCCAGGCGCGCGACGACGTCGGCCACGACGCTGCTCGGGTCGCGGCGGTCGACGGGGATGCCGCCGAGCGCCCGCATGAGCCGACCGGCCGGGCCGGCGAAGAGCGTGTGCTTGCCGAGCCAGCGCACGTGGACGCCCGTGCTCCATGCGATGGCGAGCATGAGGACGAAGTCCCAGTTGGACGTGTGCGGGGCGCCGACAAGGAGGGTCGGCCGTGCCGTGTCGTACGGCTCCGAGCGCAGGGTCCACCGGCTGCTCGCCCAGTAGAGGCGGGCGACGGTTCGGCGGATCACGTCGCCACGGTACCGGTTCCCCCGGCGCGCCACGGTCGCCGTCGACAACCGGCCGCCCGCCTGACTACTCTCCGAGCGGGTAGGGAGCCTCCCGACCTGCCCGCGGCCGGCCGCACCGGACCGTCGCCTCGCACGGGACCACCGACTGCTCGACGGAGACCAGATGGACGACTTGCTCCCCGGTACGCCCACCCTCCTGCGCTCGCTCAACGCCAGAGCCGTGCTCGACGTCCTCGGCACGGGTGTCCCGGTGGCCCGTCCCGAGATCACCGCGTCGACCGGCCTGCCCAAGACCGCCGTCGCGCAGACGCTGCGCGCCCTGGCCCAGACCGGCGTCGTCGTCGAGGCAGGGCTCGACCACGACCGGCGCGGCCCCGCCGCGACGCTGTACCGCGTCGACCCGGACCACGCCTTCGGGCTGGGGATCGACGTCGCGCGCGACCGCGTGCGCGTCGCGCTCGTGGACGTGACGGGCGCGGTCCGGGCGCGTGCCGAGCGCCGGGACGTCCCGTCGTCGTCGACCGCGCGTGCCCGGGTGACGGCCGAGCTCGCGCGGGCGTGCGCCACCGACGTGGAGGCACGTCTCGCCGAGGGCGTGACGGTCGAGGCCACGCGCGCCGTCGCGGCGGTCCCCGCGATCGTCGGGGCGGACCACGCGACGATCCGCCGCGTCCCCGGCTACGAGAAGGGCGGGACCGAGCTGCACGACGCGCTCGCGGACGCGCTCGGCTGCCCCGTGACGCTCGAGAACGACCTCAACCTCGCCGCGCTCGCCGAGCAGCGCGACGGTGTCGCCGCGGGCGTGCGCTCGTTCGTCGTGCTCGGTCTCGGCTCCGGGTTCGGTGCGGGGCTCGTGCTCGACGGGCGTCTGCACCGGGGCGCGGCGGGGGGCGCGGGCGAGGTGTCGTTCCTGCCCCACCCCGGGCGCCCCCTCGGCGCCGAGACGCTCGGGGCGTCGTCCCTGGCCGTCGTCGCGAAGGACAACGGCCTGGCCGAGGACGTGACCGTCAAGGACATCGTCGACCGCGCGGAGACGGGCGACGGCGCCTCGGGGGACGCGCTCGACGAGATCGCCGAGCGCATCGCCGTCGTGGCGGCGTCGGTCGCCCTCGTCGTCGAGCCCGAGCTCGTCGTGCTCACGAACCAGGCGGCGCGCGCGCCGCTCGCGGACCGCGTGACGCGGTTCCTGGCGGACAAGATCGCCGTCCTGCCGCTGCGGGTCGTCGCGTCGGACCTCACGGGGGACGCCGTCGTCGTGGGCGCCGGGCGCGCGGCGAGCGACGCGCTGCGCGACGAGGTCGTCCGCGCGGCGGCCGACCGGCCCGGAGGGCCGGCCGAGGGCGTGCCGACCGACGGGGAGACGTCCGACGCGCGCGACGAGGAGGCGTCGTGACCGAGGCAGCGCCCGACGCGCCGTCCGACCTCACGGCGCGCCTGGGGCTCGCCCCGGACGCGCGCGCGATCATCCTCAACGCCGACGACCTCGGCATGTGCCGCGCGGCGAACCGCGCGATCAGCGAGCTGCTCCTCGCGGGCCGGATCGACTCCGCGTCGGTCATGGTCCCGTGCGCCTGGGCGCCCGACGCGCTCGCGTTCGCGGCCGCGCACCCCGTCGACGTCGGCGTGCACCTCGTCCTCACGAGCGAGTGGACGCGGTACCGCTGGCGCCCGCTCACGGGGACCGGCACGTCGCTGGTCGACGACGCCGGGTACTTCCCGCGCGACGTCGTGACGGTCGAGCGACAGGCCCGCGACGAGGACGTCGCCGCCGAGCTCGCGGCGCAGCTCGCCGCGGCGCTCGCGGCCGGCGTCGACGTGTCGCACCTCGACAACCACATGGGCTCGGTCTACGGGCTCGAGACGGGACGCAGCTTCCTGCCGCAGGTCTTCGAGCTCGCGGCACGCCACGGGCTGCCGTTCCGTCTCCCGCGCACGACCGACGGCATGGCGCTGCCCCCCGGGGACTTCCAGCCGCTGCTCGACGAGGCCACGGCCACGGCGGACGCGCTGGGCGTCGTCGTGGTCGACCGCCTGTGGACGCACCCGTTCGAGCTCGCGGGGGAGGGCACGCCCGGCGAGGAGGACTACGCCGACGTCAAGGCAGGCTTCCTCGACCTCCTGCGCCGCGTGCGACAGGGCGTCACCGAGATCTACCTGCACCCCATGCTCGACGACGACGAGCTCGGCGACGTGGCGGACTACAGCGTCGCGAAGCGGGGGTTCGAGCGGCGCCTGCTCGCCGACCCGGACGTCTCGGCCGTGATCGCGGAGCAGGGGCTCGTGCGCGTCGGCTGGCGCGACCTGCGCGCCGTGCAGCGGGGCGAGCGATGAGCGACCTGCTCGCGCGCGTGCGCGACCGGCGGCTCCTCGGGGCGCCGACGCGCGCCCAGACGATCGCGTACGGTGCCTCGGCGTTCCCGGCGAACCTGCTGCTGCAGACGTTCTCCGCGTTCGTCGTCTACTTCTACGTCGACCACCTCGGCGTCCCGGCCGGCTGGGTCGCGGGCGCGATGATCGCGCACGGCGTCCTCAACGCGGTCCTCAACCCGCTCGTGGGCGCGGCGTCCGACCGCCGTCGCACGCGGTGGGGACGCCGCGTGCCGTGGATCGGTCTCGGGATCGTCCCGCTCGTCGTCGCGTTCGCGCTCGTGTGGATGCCGCCCGCGCTGAGCGCGACGGGCCTCGTCGTGTGGTTCCTCGTCGTCGTCGCGGTGTACGACGTCGCGTATGTCGCCGTCGTGCTCAACGTCTCCGCGCTGTTCCCCGAGATCTTCCGCACGACGGCGGAGCGCGCGCGTGGCAACGCGCCGCGCCAGATCTTCGGGCTCGTGGGCATGATCCTGGGCACGGCGGGCGCGCCGCTGCTGTACGGCGGGCCGGGGTGGACGTGGATGGCGCTGCTGCTCGCCGTCGTGAGCCTCGGGTTCTTCGTCTGGTCGATGGTGGGCATGGTCGAGCGGCCGGTGGACGAGGCCGTCGTCCGCGAGCGCGAGGCCGCGGTCGGCCTGCGCGACCAGCTCCGGTACACGTTCGCCAACCGCGCGTTCGTCACCTACGTGCTCGGCTCGCTCCTGCTCCAGAGCACGACGGCGATCGTGCTCGCCGCCGTGCCGTTCTACGTGCGGTACGTGCTCGGCGGGGCCGAGGCCGACGCGACCTTCCTGCTCGCGCCGATCTTCGTCGCCGCGATCCCCGCGATCTTCTGCTGGTCCTGGGTCGTGCGGCGCATCGGCCCGCGCGACGCGATGCTGTGGGTCGTCGCGGTGTACGGGCTCGCGACGACGCTGTACCTGATCCCGTCCACCGTGCTCGGCGCCGCGCTCGCAGGCCTCGCGGTGGGTGTCGGGGTCGCCGGGCTGATGCAGGTGCTCGAGGTCGCGCTCGCGCAGGTCATCGACGACGACGAGCGCCGCACCGGCCTGCGTCGCGAGGGCATGTACTTCGGGGCGAACGGGTTCGTCGTGCGCGGGTCCGTCATCGTGCAGGCGGTGCTGGTCGCCGGGGTGCTCGGCGCGAGCGGGTACGTCGAGGGCGCAGGGGACTCGGTCGTCCAGCCCGAGAGCGTGGCGACGGGCGTGCGGCTCCTCCTGGGTGGCGTCCCCGTCGTGCTCGCCGCGCTCGCGTTCGTGTGCTTCTGGTTCTACCCGCTGCGCGGCCGCGACGACGAGACGGAGCGCCTGCTGGGCGAGGCGGACGCGTCGCCCACCGCGGCGGACCCCCTGCCGAGGTAGTACCCGGGCCGCGCGAGGTGGACCCCCGGTCTCGCGAGGTAGGACTGTGGTCACGCGAGGTGGAGCTCCGGTCGCCCGAGGCCGAGCCTCGGTCTAGCCCGTGCCCGACGGCGGTCGTGCGGCCCGGGCGGCCCGCTCGCCCGCCCGGGCGAGGACGGCGCGCAGCTCGGGTGGGTCGAGGACCTCGATCTCGACGTCGAGGCTCAGCAGGAACCCGGCCAGGTGCGCCATGGAGGACCCACCGGTCTCGAGCACGCAGGCGTCCGGGCCGTCGTCGGACAGCACGCCCGCGGTGGGCGTCAGCTTCCGCGTCATGACCGCCGCGGGCGCGTGCAGACGGATGTGCGCCGGGTGGGACCACGCCGTGGAGCCGACGCCGCGCAGCACGTGCGCGACGGCGTCGCCGCCCGGGACCTCGCGCGGGACGAAGCGCGCGCCGCCAGGTGTGCGCAGGCGCAGCCGGTCGACGCGGAAGGTCCGCCAGTCGTCGCGACCGGTGTCGTAGGCGAGGAGGTACCAGCGCCGCCCGGCGTGGACGAGGCGGTGCGGCTCGACCGCTCGCAGGCTCGTCCCGCCGTCGAACGCGGTGTACTCGAGGCGCAGGCCCGTGCGGTCGCGCACGGCGGTCGCGATCTCCGCGAGCGCCCGAGGGTCGACGGCCGGGCCGCCCGGCGCGACGCTCACGACGGCGGTGCGCAGCGCCTCCACGCGACGCCGCACCCGCTCCGGTAGCACCGTGTCGAGCTTCGTCGCCGCGCGCAGCGCGGCCTCCTCCGCGCCCGCGACCGTCCCGCCTGCCGCGGCCTGCAGGGTAAGCGCGACGGCGGTCGCCTCCTCGTCGTCCAGCAGGAGCGGTGGGAGCGCCGACCCCGCACCGAGCCGGTAGCCCCCGGCGACGCCAGGCGTCGAGCGCACCTCGTACCCGAGCAGGCGCAGGCGCTCGACGTCGTTGCGCACGGTGCGGGTCGTCACGCCGAGCCGGCGCGCGAGCTCGGGACCGGGCCAGTCCGGGCGGGTCGGCAGGAGCGCGAGGAGGCGCAGGAGGCGGACCGAGGTGTCGAGCACGTCGTCCAGTCTGGCGCAGATCGAGGAACCGTACGTTCCGCGATAGGCCATAGCGTCGTGCGCAGCGGGACGGAGACGCCGTACCGCCGAGGTACCGGCGAGGTACCGACGACATGAGGAGAGCACCATGCTGCGAGGGATGGCGACGTTGAACCTGTGGGCCGACGACCTGGACGCCGCGAAGGACTGGTACACCCAGGTGCTCGGGATCGCGCCGTACTACGTGATCCCCGGCGGCTACGTCGAGTTCCGCATCGGGGACCGCGAGGACGAGCTGGGCATCATCGCGCGCGGCTACTCGCCGCACCCGCAGCCGGACCAGGCCGGCGGGGCGATCGTCCACTGGCACGTCGACGACGTCCGCGCCGCTTTCGCGCGGCTGCTCGAGCTGGGCGCAACGGAGTACGAGGGCGTCACCGAGCGCGGCGACGGCACCAGCGGCTTCGTCACCGCGTCCGTCGTCGACCCGTTCGGCAACGTGCTGGGCATCATGCAGAACCCGCACTACCTCGCGATGCTGTCGCCGAGATAGAACCGCAGTCGCGCGAGGTAGAACCTTGGTCTGCCGAGGTAGAGGCGTGGTTCTTCTTGTCGGACGGCGGTGGGTCGCCGTGGGTGGTCGGGGTGGGTGGGGGCGCCGCGTCT
>NZ_JBZGBY010000013.1:0-105587 GCF_059159975.1 Cellulosimicrobium sp. BMG9.22
GCACTGGTCCTCGCTCACCCGGGCACCGCCCGGGTGCCGGGCTGGGTCGGTCGGGCGGCTCGCCCCCGGCGGAAGGCCGACCGGGCACTTCCGGGTGCTGGGCCAGGTCGGGTCGGTCGGCCCGCCCCGCGCTGGGCACCGGGCTCGGTGTCGTCGAGAAGTGAGAAACGGCCCCAGGATCGCGGGCGCGATTCCGGGGCCAGTTCTCACTTCTCGACCCCGCGAGGGGGCGACGTCTGGTCAGCGCCCGGCCCGGCGTCGTCGGCCGACCACGCGGCTCTACCTGGCCGGCCCAGGGTTCTACCTCCGCGGACCAGGCCTCTACGTCGGCGGACCAGCGTTCTACTTCGGCGGGAGTCCGGGGCCCGGGCGTCTGCCCGGGGTGAGGTGCTGGCTGAGCGGGTGGGGCGGCGTCGGACGCGAAGGGCGTCAAGGCCGCGCTCCACAAACCTGCGCCCGACAGACCACGGTGACGGCGCGGACAGCCCGAGCACCGACGCCGCTCCGCACGCGGACCCGACCACGGCACGCCCACGCCGGCCCGAGCATCGACGCCGCCCTGCACGCGGACCAGACCGCGGACCGCCGACGACCAGGGTTCTATCTCGGCGAGTCCCTGAGCTCGTGCTCGACGACCGAGCAGGGGTCGGCGTCGTCGTCGACGTCGCGCAGGTCGCACGCGACGCGGCGGGCGAGCGTGCGGAACGTGTGGCGGTCGTCGGGCGTGAGCGACTCGAGGAGCTGCTCCTCGGCGTCGTGCACCTCGCGAGCCCATGCGGCGAGACGACGGCGGCCCTCGGGGGTCGCGACGACGCGGCGGGCCCGGCGGTCGGCGGGGTTCTGCTGCCGCTCGACGAGGCCGGCGGCGACGAGGTCGTCGACGAGGTACGTCATGACCGTGCGGTCGATGCCGTGCCGCTCGGCGAGCGCGAGCTGCGTGGGCTGGTCGCCCTCCGCGACGCTGACGAGCACCTGGTAGCCGCGCGGGCCGTGCGGCACGTCCGCGAGCGCCGCGCCGACCGTCGCGTGGTATGCGCGGAGCAGCACGCCGAGGTGCCAGCCGAGGTCGGTGTGCCGGCTGCTGGGGGTGTGCGCGTCCTGCGATGCGGCGTCCGCTCGCGCTGCCCCCGCGTCCGCGGCGAAGACCGCAGCCTCAGGGGTGGTCGTCGTGCTCATGGCTCCCACGATAGACCTGGGAATGCGGTTGCACCACCTTTCTGTTGTGGATATGTTCTGTTCAGCAGCACATCTCCGAGATCGTGAGGAACCATGCCCGACTACGGTCACGACCTGCGCTTCGGGTCGTTCATCACGCCCACTGCGGCATCCCCGCGCGACGTCGTCGACCTGGCGGTGGCGTCCGAGGAGGCCGGGCTCGACCTGGTGACGTTCCAGGACCACCCGTACCAGCCGGGGTTCCTCGACACCTGGACCCTGCTGTCCTGGGTGGCCGCGCTTACCGAGCGGATCCGCCTCGCGGGCAACGTGCTCAACCTGCCGCTCCGCCCGCCGGCGGTCCTCGCGCGCTCCGTCGCGAGCCTCGACCGGCTGTCGGGCGGGCGCGTCGAGCTCGGGCTCGGCGCGGGCGGGTTCTGGGACCCGATCGTCGCGATGGGCGGCGACCGCCTCACGCCGGGGGAGAGCGTCGACGCGCTCGACGAGGCGATCGACGTGATCCGCGGCGTGTGGGACACCTCCACGCGCGACCGGCTCGTCGCGGGCGGCGCGCACCACCACGTCGACGGCGCCAAGCGGGGCCCCGCGCCCGCGCACGACGTCGAGATCTGGGTCGGCGCGCTCAAGCCGCGCATGCTGCGCCTCGTCGGCGCGAAAGCGGACGGCTGGCTCCCCTCCCTCGCCTACCTGCAGAGCTTCGAGGCGCTGGCGACGGGGAACGCGACGATCGACGACGCCGCCCGTGCCGCCGGGCGCGAGCCGTCCGCCGTGCGCCGGCTGCTCAACGTCGGCGGGCGCTTCACCGCCGAGCGGGGCGCGGCGTTCCTGCAGGGTCCGCCGCAGCAGTGGGCCGAGCAGGTCGCGGCGCTGACGCTCGAGCACGGCGTGTCCACGTACGTCGTCGCGGGCGACGACCCGACGATGCTCGCGCTCGTCGGCCAGGAGGTCGCCCCGGCAGCGCGCGAGCTCGTCTCCGCCGAGCGCGGCGCGGTCGAGGGGGTGCGCGCATGACCGACTACGGCCACCCGCTCCGCTTCGGCACCTTCGTCACGCCGTCGGCCCAGGACCCGGAGACGACGGTCGGGCTCGCCCGGCTCGCGGAAGACCTCGGCTACGACCTCGTGACGTTCCAGGACCACCCGTACCAGCCGCGCTTCCTCGACACCTGGACGCTGCTCTCCTACGTCGCGTCCGCGACCGAGCGCATCCACGTCGCGCCGGACGTCGTCAACGTCCCGATGCGACCCCCCGCCGTCCTGGCACGCGCCGCCGCGAGCCTTGACCTCCTCTCGGACGGCCGCGTCGACCTCGCTCTCGGCGCGGGCGCGTTCTGGGACGCGATGGAGTCGATGGGTGCCCGGCGCCTCAGCCCGGGCGAGTCGGTCGACGCGCTCTCCGAGGCGATCGACGTGGTCCGCGCGATCTGGGGCGAGGACGGCCCGGGCGAGCTGTTCGTCCCCGGCCGCCACCACCGGCTCGACGGCGCCGCGCCCGGTCCCGGGACCACGCGCCGCATCCCGGTGTGGCTCGGGGCGCTCGGGCCGCGCATGCTGCGCCTCGTCGGGGAGAAGGCAGACGGCTGGCTCCCGTCGCTGGGCCGCGTCGGCCTCGACGGGCTGCGCGCGGGCAACGCGCGCATCGACGAGGCCACGACCGCCGTCGGGCGCGACCCGCGCGAGATCACGCGCCTGCTCAACGTGTCCGGCACCTTCGACGGGACCGACGGCGCGTCGGGCCTGGGCGCAGCCCCCGACCTGCGGGGCGACCCGGACGAGTGGGTCGAGCGGCTGCTCCCGCTCGTCCTCGACGAGGGCGTCTCGACGCTGATCCTCGCGACCGACGACGAGCGCACGACCCGGCGGTTCGCCGAGGAGGTGGCGCCCGCGCTGCGCGAGGCGGTCGCCGCCGAGCGCGCGGCCCGCGGGACCGACACGTCGCGGCCGGTCCCGCTCGCGGTGCGCGCGCGCCGTCGGGACGGCATCGCCTACGACGAGATCCCCGAGTCCCTCGCCGACCGCGCGGTCGAGCCGGGCGCCGCCGCGTTCGCGGGCGTCCGCTCGACCTACCTGCGCGGCGGTTCCCCGGGCCTCGTGCTGCGGCCCGGCAACACGGCGCAGGTCGCCGAGGCGCTCGCGTTCGCGCGGCGTCAGCCCGTGACGCGGCGCGTGCCGCTGTCCGTCCGCTCGGGCGGGCACGGGATCAGCGGGCGCTCGACGAACGACGGCGGCATCGTCGTCGACCTCGGCGCGCTCGACGCGATCGAGGTGCTCGACGACGCCGCGCGCCTCGTCCGGCTCGGTCCGGCCGCGCGCTGGGGCGACGTCGCGGCGGCGCTCGCGCCGCGGGGCTGGGCGATCTCGTCGGGCGACTCCGGTGGCGTGGGCGTCGGCGGGCTCGCCACGACGGGCGGCGTCGGCTTCCTCGGCCGTGCCCACGGCCTGACGATCGACCACGTGCGCGCGGTCGAGATGGTGCTCGCGGACGGCTCGGTGGTCCGCGCGAGCGCGGACAAGAACCCCGAGCTGTTCTGGGGCGTGCGCGGCGCCGGGGCGAACCTCGGGGTCGTCACGTCGTTCGAGCTCGTCGCGGACGAGGTCGGGGCCGTCGGCTTCGCCCAGCTCGTGCACGACGCCACGGACACCGCGGGCTTCCTCGAGGCATGGGGCGCCGTCGTCGAGGCGTCGCCGCGCGACACGACGAGCTTCCTCCTCATGGGCCGCCCGCGGCCGGGGCAGCCGGTCGTCGCGCAGACCATGACCATGGTCGACTCCGACGACCCCGACACGGTGCTCGCCCGCCTGCAGCCGTTCGCGGCGATCGCCCCGCTGCTCGCGCAGGCGACCGCGCAGATCGTGCCGTACGACGCCGTCGTCTCCGCACCGGCCCGCGGTCCCCACGGGGGCGAGGGCGAGCCGGTGGCACGCGCGGGGCTGCTGGAGCACGTCACGCCCGAGGCGGCTGCCCGGCTCGCCGGTCTCGTCGCGAGCGGCGACACGTACTTCTTCCAGATCCGCTCGACCGGCGGCGCGGCGTCGGACGTCCCGGCCGACGCGACGGCGTACGCGCACCGGTCCGCGCAGTTCGTGGTCAGCGCGATGGGCGCGAGCCGAGCACGGCTCGACGCGCACTGGGAGGCGCTCGCCGACGTGTTCTCGGGTCTGTACCTGAGCTTCGACACGGACCCGCGCCCCGAGCGCGTGTCCGACGCCTTCCCGCCCGCGACGCTCGAGCGCCTGCGCGCGCTCAAGCGACGCGTCGACCCGACGAACCTCTTCCGCGACAACTTCTCCGTGCTCGGGCCGGACCCGGTGGACGAGCCCGTCGACGCCGTCGTCCCCGCGAGGTAGAGGACGGGTCCGCCGAGGTAGAGGCCTGGTCATGACCACGCCTCTACCTCGCGCTACCGGGCCTCTACCTCGCGGTAGGGGTCTCGGCATCCGCCTCGAACCCCGCCTCGACCTGTGCCTCGGGCTCCGGTGCCCGACGGCGCACGCTGAGCGCCGCGTGGACGGCCAGGCCCGCGAGGATCGCCCAGAACGCGGCGGCGACGCCTCCGACGACGACGCCGCTCGCTGCGACGAGGAACGTCACGACGGCGGCCTCGCGCCCGCGCGGCTCGGCGACTGCGCCGGCCACGGCCGCGCCGAGCGTCCCGACGAGCGCGAGCCCCGCCGCGGCCTCGACGAGCCCCGCGGGCGCGGCGGCGACGAGCGCGGCCAACCCGGCCGAGGCGACCGCGAGCACGAGATAGGCCCAGCCGGCGGTGTGGGCGGCGACCCACCGTCGTCGGATGTCGGGGTCGGCCTCCGGGCCGGCGGCGAGCGCGGCGGAGATCGCGGCGAGGTTGATCGCGTGTCCCCCTGCGGCGGCGCCCGCGAGCGTGCCCAGGCCGGTGACCGTCATGGTCTCGCGCCACGGCACGCGGTACCCGAACGAGGCCATGACGGCGACGCCGGGCACGTTCTGCGACGCCATCGTCACGACGTAGAGCGGCACCGCGAGCCCGACGACGGCCTGCCAAGACAGCGCGGGAGCGGTGAGGTCGAGGCGCGGGACGGCGTCCGACCAGGCGAGCGTGCCGCCCTGCACTGCTTCGTAGGCCACGATCCCGAGCGTCACGGCGAGCGCGGCCGGAGCGGCCCAGCGCGGGGCGACCCGCAGCAGGACGACCCACACGAGCACGACCGGTGCGACGAGCAGCGGCAGGTCGACGAGCGCGCGGACGGGCGCCAGGCACAGCGTCAGCAGGACGCCCGCGAGCATGGCCTGGGCGATCGGCATCGGGATCGACGCGACGAGGTCGCCGAGGCGGGGCCAGAGCGCGGTGAGCAGCACCAGCGCGCCGACCACGCAGAACGCACCGACCGCCGCGGGCCAGCCGCCGGCGACGGCGCCCGTGCTCACGAGCAGGGCGGCGCCCGGCGTCGACCAGGCGAGCGTGATCGGCGTCCGGTGCCGGTACGTGAGCCAGAGGATGCCGACACCCTGCGTGACGCACAGCGCGAGGAGCCCCGACGCCGCCTGCTCGGGCGACGCGCCCACGGCGCGCAGCCCCGCGAGCACGACGGCGAACGAGCTCGTGAAACCGACCAGTGCGGTGACGAGGCCGGCGAGGACCGGGCGCGCGCGGTCCGAGGTCGACACGGGCATGCTCCCCCTGGCGATAGATCGTTCTGTGCTCGGAACGGTACCACCGCCGTTCCATGAACAGAACGCGAGTACGCTCGAGTGCGTGGACGACCGAGGAGGGCTTGCCGGACGCCGAGTGGCGGGATTCGCGCACGACACCGCGCACGACACCGCGCCCGACGCCATGCAGGGCTCCCGGCGGGATGGCGAGGACGGCCCCGTCTTCACCGGCTCCGGGTGGACGCCGCGCCGCAACGACGCCGAGACCCTCGCGGCCGTCGCGGAGCAGATCCGCACCCTGCGTGCGCAGCGTGGGCTGTCGTTGTCGGGACTCGCCGCGAGCGCCGGCATCGGCAAGGGCTCGCTGTCGGAGATCGAGCACGGCGCACGCAACCCGACTCTCGCGACGCTCTACGCGCTCGCCGGCGCGCTGGGAGTCCCGCTGGCGGCACTGCTCGCCGAGCGCCCGGGGGCGATGCTCGCGTCCGACGGGGTCACGATCCGCCTGCTGGACGCGCACCATCTTCCCGACCGGACCTCCGTCGAGGTGTACCGCGTCCACCTCGACCCCCGGGCGAACCGGACGTCACCGGCGCACGGGCCGGCCGTCGTCGAGCACCTGCTCGTCACGCACGGCCGCCTCCGCGCGGGGCGCATCGGCGCCGAGGCCACCGTCGGGCCGGGGGACGAGCTGCGGTGGGTGTCCGACGTCGAGCACTCCTACCTGGCGCTCGACGGCCGGTCGGCCGACGCGGTGCTCGTCATCCGGACCCCGCCCGGAACCTCTCAGGCACCCGCGAACGCTCCCGGTCCCGCGGCCTGAGGGACGCGCGCGAGGAACGCGCGCCGCGTCAGGTCCATGAGGTGGACCAGCGCCTGGCGCTGCCCCTCGACGCGCCACGGCTCGACGGCGCCGCGCGCGACGCGGTCGTGCAGCAGCGCGAGCTCGGTGGCCGCCTGCTGGTAGTCGCGCATGGCGTGCGCGGCGCCCGCGCCGCCCGTGCGGCGGGCCCACTCCCGGGCCTGCTTCCGCGCGCCGAGCGTTGAGAGCATCGTGAGGTCCGCGGGCGTGGCCAGTCCGGTCGGGAGATAGCGGGCGACCTGCGTGCCGATGGTCGCGACCGTGCGACGGCGGTCCTTGACGAGCACCACGATGAGCGTGACCAGCACGCCGAGCCCGGCGAGGTACGCGGCGCCGAGCGCGATCATCCCGAAGCCCGTGGACGCGTTCCACAGCATGTGCAGGGCGATCGCCGCGGCGAGACCACCGAGCGGTGCCCAGACCCGACGCGGGCCGGGCGGGCTCGTCGCGGCGCTCACGACGCCGAGCCCGGTGAGGGCGGTGCACAGCGGGTGCAGGAGGGGCGTGACGAGGGCGCGCAGCACGAACGTCGGGCCGAGCGTGTCGGTCTGGGCCGCCTGGATGAAGTAGGTGACGTTCTCGACCGCCGCGAAGCCCAGCGCGACCATCGCCGCGTAGATGACGCCGTCCGTCCAGCCGTTGAGCTCGTGGCGGCGGAACCACAGGAGGCCGAACAGCACGGCGCCCTTGAGCAGCTCCTCGACGACCGGAGCGCCGAACGACGCCACGAGGTACCAGCCGAGCTCCTCGCCGAACAGCGGCGCGGTGAGCAGCTCGAGACCGAGGGTGTTGAGGATGCCCGCGACGAGCGTCGCGATGCCGGCGCCCCAGAGGAACGCGACGACGAGCGCGCTCGGCGGCTCGGGCTCGAGACGGTCGAGCGCAAGCACGACCGGCAGCCAGATCCCGAGCGGGACCAACGAGAGCAGCAGCCCGACTCCGAACGTCCCCGCCCCGGACAGCGCCGCGAGGACGAGTCCCACGAGCAGGCACAGGCTCGCGACGGCGATCGTCACGATCAGGCCGACGCGGGGGCGGCCCGGCGGGCGGCCGTCGAGCACGGCACGCGGGTCGAGCGCGGCGGGCGGTGCCGTGTGAGGTGCCGCCTGGGGTGCGGGGACACCCTGCGGCGCCCGCGCGTCATGGGGCGCGGGCGCGTGCGCTCCCGGCGGCGGGTACTGCGAGGGACCGGGGGGCGGGCCGGGCGGAGTCGTCACGGGGCGTGATGCTACGCACTGGTCCGCTTGGAGGGGAGGCTGTCCACCGGTTCGACTCGCCGAACCCGGGTTTGTCGCCGTGTCACCCGCCGAACCCGGGGTTGTCCCCGGGCTCGACGATCGGGCGGCCCGCAACCCCGGGTTCGTCGCGCCGCGGTGGTGGGGTCAGGCCGCGACGTCGTACCCCGTGCGCCCGCCCGACCGGCGGCGCACGGTCTCGTCGTCCGAGACGACCGCGTCGGGCTCGACGGCGGCGCCCGGCTCGACGAGCACGCGCCGGCCGACGCGCGCGCCGCTCCCCACGCGGGCGCGGTCCCCGACCCGGCAGTCGGGTGCGAGACGGACGTTGTCGCCGACGCGTACGTCCCGTCCCACGACGACGTCGTGGTCGAGCCAGCTGCCCTCGCCGATGCGCGAGCCGGTGCCGACGCGGGCGCCGGCCTCGACGTAGGTGCCCGCCCCGACGGGGACGGTCGCGGGGACGTGGGCGCGCGGCGACACGAGGCCGCCGCCGGTGTGACGGTCGTAGTGCATGATCTCGCCGTAGTCGTTCTCGACCTGGACGCGGCGTGAGAGGCGGGCCACGGGACCTCCTGGGGGCTGTCGGCAGACCTTCTGCTGACATAACGTCGGAGGACGGACTGGGATTCCGGCGCTCGGACCGGCCGCGGGGTCAGGGGCGCGCGGTGCTCCCGCGCACGACGAGGCTCGTCGGCAGCCGCAGGTGGGCGTCGCGCGGCGTGCCCGTCGAGGATGAAGAGCGGGAGCCGGTCGCGGGAGCCGGCTGCTCGGCGAGTGACCGGCCGCGCACGGCGCTACGGTCAGGGCATGTCGAGCACCGGGACGCGGATCGAGGAGGACCTGCTCGGGACCAGGGAGGTCCCGGCGGACGCCTACTACGGGATCCACACGGTGCGGGCGACGGAGAACTTCCGCATCTCGGGCACGACCGTGAGCGACGTGCCCGAGATGATCCGCGGGATGGTGCTCGTCAAGAAGGCGTCGGCGCTCGCGAACCGGGAGCTGCGCACGATCGAGCGCGACATCGCGGACGCGATCGTCGCGGCGTGCGACGAGGTCCTCGTCCACGGGCGCTGCCTCGACCAGTTCCCCGTCGACGTGTTCCAGGGCGGGGCGGGGACCAGCGTCAACATGAACACGAACGAGGTCGTGGCGAACCTCGCGCTCGAGCTCGTCGGGTTCGCCAAGGGGCGCTACGACGTCATCAACCCCAACGACCACGTGAACCGCTCGCAGTCGACCAACGACGCCTACCCCACGGGGTTCCGGCTCGCGGTGCACGCGCTCGTCGGGCGGCTCCAAGGGAGCGTGCGGCTCCTGGAGCGCGCGTTCGACGAGAAGGCGTCGGAGTTCGCGGACGTGCTGAAGATGGGCCGCACCCAGCTCCAGGACGCCGTGCCCATGAGCCTCGGCCAGGAGTTCGCGGGGTTCTCGGTGAACATCGGCGAGGAGGTCAAGCGCCTCGCCGCGGCCGCCGACCTGCTGCTCGAGGTCAACCTCGGCGCGACGGCGATCGGCACGGGCCTCAACACGCCGCCCGGCTACCCCAAGGTCGCGACGCGGCGGCTCGCCGAGGTGAGCGGCCTGGCGACCGTCCCGGCCGAGAACCTCGTCGAGGCGACCTACGACAACGGTGCGTACCTGGCCGCGCACTCGGCGCTGAAGCGTCTCGCGGCCAAGCTGTCGAAGATCTGCAACGACCTGCGACTCCTCTCGTCCGGTCCGCGCGCCGGTCTCGGGGAGATCAACCTGCCCGAGCTGCAGGCCGGGTCGTCGATCATGCCGGCCAAGGTCAACCCCGTGATCCCCGAGGTCGTCAACCAGGTCTGCTTCAAGGTCATGGGCAACGACGTGACCATCACGCACGCCGCCGAGGCCGGGCAGCTCCAGCTCAACGTCATGGAGCCCGTGCTCGCGCAGGCGATGTTCGAGTCCCTGCGCCTCCTGACGAACGCGTGCGAGGCGCTGCGGACCAAGTGCGTGCGGGGCATCACGGCCAACGTGGAGGTGTGCCGGAGGCACGTGCTCGACTCGATCGGCATCGTCACGTACCTCAACGAGATCATCGGGCACCGCAACGGCGACCTCGTGGGCGCCGAGGCCGCACGCACGGGTGCGTCGGTGCGGGACGTCGTCATCGCGCGCGGGCTGCTCTCCTCCGCGGAGGTGGACGCCGTGCTCACGACCGAGAACTTCCTGCGGCCCCGCTACACGGGCCGGTACTTCGCGCCCGACGAGCGCGGCATCCCCGAACCGGGCGGTGAGGGCGGGTCCTCGCGCATCGTGGAGTCCGACGACGCAACGGGTGCGCCGTCGGACCCCGAACCTGAGACCGAGCCCGACGACGAGCAGCGCCCCTACGACCCCGACCGTGCGTAACCCGTCCGCCGAGAAGTGATCATCCGCCCCCGATCCGACCGAATCCAGGGCGGATTCTCACTTCTCGGGAGTCGTGCGGCGGCGGCGGACGCCCCGCAGCACGACGCCGACCGCGAGCACGCCTGCGCCGGCGACGAAGGCGGCAGGTGGCAGGGTGACGACGAGCGCCACGCACCCGAGCGCACCGAGCACCTGCAGCGCGCGCGGGTACAGCCGGTGCACCGGCGTCTGCCGCAGCGCGGAGAGGTTTGCGACGAGGTAGTAGACGAGCACGCCGAACGACGAGAACCCGATCGCGCCCCGCAGGTCCGTGGTGAGCACGAGCGCCACGACCACCGCCCCGACGGCGAGCTCCGCCCGGTACGGCACCTGGTGGACGGGGTGCACGGCCGCGAACCACCCGGGCAGGTCACCCGTGCGGGCCATGGCGAGGCCCGTCCGGCTCACTCCCGCCAGCAGGGCGAGGAGGGCGCCGGCGCTCGCGGCCACCGCCCCGACGGCCACGACCGGTCCGGCCCACGTCCACGACCCGGCGGCGACGGCGTCGGCCAGCGGTGAGGCGGACGCCGCGAGCCCGGCCGGGCCGAGCACCGCGAGCAGCGTCACCGCCACGACGGCGTAGAGCACGACGACGGCCCCGAGCGACACGAGGATCGCGCGCGGGATCGTGCGGCGCGGGTCGCGCACCTCCTCGCCGAGCGTCGCGACGCGCGCGTACCCGGCGAACGCGAAGAACAGCAGCCCCGCGGACTGCAGGACGCCGTACCAGCCGCCGTGCGCGCCGTCGGTGTCGAGCACCGCGGACCAGCGCGGCGCCGTCCCGGCAAGGCTCGCCGCGACGGCCGTCGTGATCGCGAGGAGCGCGACGGCGACGATCACCCGGGCGAGCCGCGCGGTGCGCGTCACGCCCCGGTATCCCACTGCGGTGAGCAGGACGACGGCGGCGGCAGCGACGGGGCGCTCCCACCCGGGCGGCGCGGCGTAGGCGGCGAGGACGAGCGCCATCGCCGCGCAGCTCGCCGTCTTGCCGACGACGAACCCCCAGCCCGCGACGTACCCCCACCAGGGGCCGAGCTGCTCGCGCCCGTACACGTACGTCCCGCCCGAGGTGGGGTACTGGGCCGCGAGCTGGGCCGACGACGTCGCGTTGGCCAGCGCGACGAGCGCGGCGAGGGCGAGGCCGACGAGGAGCGCCGTACCCGCGGCCTGAGCGGCCGGGGCGAAGGCCGCGAACACGCCGGCCCCGATCATCGAGCCGAGGCCGATCGTCACTGCGTCGGTGGTCCCGAGGCGTCGGGCGAGGGTGCGTGGGTGGGGCACAGAGGTCACCTGCACAGCGTCGCAGGCCAAGGTGACCGGCAGGTGTCCACCGGCGGCCCGAGTGGTGGGCCGCGGCGACCGGCCTACGTTCGAGGGAGGGCGCGGACCGGTCGCGGCCGGCGGAGGACGAAGGGACGGGTCATGAGCGAGTCGCAGCCGGAGAGCAGCCGGGGGACGGGCGAGGAGCAGGACTGGCGCGGCGAGGAGGAGGCCATGCAGGGTGCGCCGGACATCGGGATGGCCGGCGCGTTCTCGGGTCCGGCGAACGAGTCGCAGCCGAAGGACCCGGAGGTGCCGACCGACGTCGACCCCGGCGCCGAACGCCGGGACGACGGCGGCGCCGCGGACGGTTCCGCCACCGCGCGGGACGACGGACCCACCGCCGACTGACCCCCCGGGCGAACCGGTACGCGATCCGCCCCGATAGCGCGTCACGAGACGACAGCTGTTGGCATTTCCCCAACACCGCACTACGGTGAGGTCGTGGACAGGAACGTGCTCGAGGTCGGCCTGCGCATCCGGGCAAGTCTTGCGCCGGGGTATACCCAGCGCCAGCTTGGCGAACGGGTCGGGATGACGCCAGACGCGCTGTCGCGGGCGCTCAACGGGCGGCGCGGATTCTCGATCCTCGAGCTGACGAGGATCGCAGACGAGCTCAACGTCGACCTGAACTGGCTGGTCACCGGTCGGCCTGCGGCTCACCGCGTGACCGTCGCCGCGCGGCACGACTGGGATGCCGCACGGCGCACACGGTCCAACCCTTCGCGCGAGCACGACCAGGAGACGCTCGCGCACGTCGCGAGCGCGTACCGGGCTGCCTATCCGGACGGACCTTCGGCGAGCGGGTCGCCCCCCGGTGACCCCGCTGCCGTCCGGTCGTTGCTCGGCGCGGACTTCGTCCGGACCTTCGCCGAGCGGGCGGAGGAGCGGCTCGGGGTCGACGTCGTCCGGGTCGCGGGCCTCGGGACGGACTACTCGCTCCGGATCGGTCAGCGCGACGTCATCGTTCTCACCGCGTCCCCGTTCTGGTACCGGAGCAACTGGTCGCTCGCGCACGAGCTCGGGCATCTCGCGCTCGGCCACCACGAGCCCCTGGACGGCAACACGTCGGCGCAGGAGAACGGAGCGGACCGGTTCGCTGCCGAGCTCCTGCTTCCGGCCTCGCTCGTCGCGTCCGCCGACTGGTCGCACGCCACCGAGGCCGAGCTCGCGTCGTTCCTGTGGGGCGCGGGTGTCTCGACAAGGGCGCTCCGCGCGCGACTGTCGTTCCTCGGCGTGGCGACGAGCGACGCCGTCGCGGCGGCGCTCGACGAGACGACGCCCCGCCTGCTGCGCCGGCACGGTGCGGACTTCGGCGGCCGGGGAGCCGTCGTCGAGCGGGAGCAGCTGGCGGCGGGCCGCCGGCTCCCGCTGGGCCTGTTGGCGGAGCTCACCGAGCGCGTCGAGTCCGGTGACGAGCCGCCCGGCATCCTGGCGTGGGCGCTCGACGTCACGGAGGACGAGATCGACTTCCCCGAGTTCGACGACGACGCAGGTCGCGCATCGTTCGCGGCGGCGATGGACGATCGTCCGAGCCTCGCGCAGCTGCGCCGGCACTCGGCCGCCGTCTGAACGGGGCGCCTCGCGTGAACCTGTCGTGGCAGGTCGTCTGCGCGCGTCGTGACCTCCGCGTGCTCCAGGAGTTCACCTGCACGAGCGATCGGCCGGTGACACCCGGCGGGCGTCGGCTCCCTCACCCCCGGCCCTGGGAATGGGAGGTCCAGAGCCACCTCCGACAGCTCTCGCAGCACCTGCGTTCACCAGAGGTCGTGCTGATCGGACGGCAGGGCGACGACGTTCTTGCCGCGGCGCACGTCGACTTCACGGAAGATGCAGAGTCGGTCGAGGCGTTCGTCGCGAGCATCGGCATCGCAGTGACCGCCCGCGGATCGGGTGGGACGCTTGCCGATCACATGCTGGCGAAGATCTGGGGCATGGCCCACGAGCGAGCTACCGCTCGCGGCAGCCGGGACGTCTTCCTCACGGGAAGGATCGACGTCCGCAACCTCCCTGCTCAACGTCTGGCCGCACGGTTCGGCCAGGAGCCGGTCGGTCTCCCGACCGATCGGTACCAGCTGTGGATCCGACGCGGCCGGATCTGATGACCCGGCGGGGAGGGGGCCTGGCGCGATCGTCCGCGTAACCTCGACCACGACGCGAATGGTGCTACCGCGTGGCACGATGTAGCACTCTGGTCTTTAGGATCGCTCCATGTCCCTCCAGCCCGAGGTCAGCCAGCGAGACCTCCGCATGCGCTCCAAGGAGATCATGGACGCCGTCGAGCAGGGTCAGGGATTCACGGTGACCCGGGACGGCCGCGGGATCGGCGAGCTGGTCCCCCTCCGACGCAGCCGTCGGTTCGTCCCCCGGGCGGAGTTCGCAGCGCTCTCCCGCACGGCTCCGGCGATGGACCTCGACGCGTTCCGTGCCGACCAGGAGACGCTGGCGGAGACGGACCTGGACGACCCGTATGCCCGCTGAGGTGCGGCGCGGTCTGCTCGACACGAACATCCTGGTCCTCCGGCGGTCCATCGACGCGAGCCTCCTGCCCGACGAGGTCGCGATCAGCGCCGTCACGCTCGCCGAGCTCGCGGCCGGCGTCCACCGGGTGGCCGGGGACGACTCTGCCGCACGAGAAGAGCGGGCGCGGCGCACCGACGTCCTGCAGCGGGCGGAGCACGAGTTCGACCCGATCCCGTTCGACGCCGAGGCCGCCCGCGCCTTCGGCCGGATCCGCGCAGCCGTCCGTGGTGCCGGTAGGACGCCGCGGCGCCGCGTGGCCGACCTGATGATTGCGGCCGTCGCGGCGGTCAACGGGCTCCCGCTCTACACGACGAACCCCGACGACTTCGCGGGTCTCGACGGCCTGCTCGAGGTCGTCGCGGTCGCCCGTCCGGTCGTCGGCGACCGGGACGGCTGATCCGGAGGTCGTTTCGTCAGGGACACTGGTGACAGCACCATCTGCCGAAGCAAGGAGTTCGCAGTGCCCCAGGGAACAGTCCGATGGTTCGACGCCGACCGAGGGTTCGGCTTCATCGACCTCGGGAACGAGGCCGAGGACCTGTTCGTCCACGCGTCCGAGATCGTCGGTGACGACGGACCGAAGCAGCTCCGTGAGGGGCAGGTCGTCGAGTTCGAGGTGGGCGAGGGCGACCGCGGCCCGCAGGCGCGCCGCGTCCGGGTCACGGGCGACCGCCCCGCCGACGCGCCCGTGGGTGTGCTCGGCACCGTCAGCTGGTACGAGCCGGCCAAGGGGTACGGCTTCGTCACGCCCGACGACGGTCGCGGCGAGATCTTCGTGCACAGCTCGGCCATCGTCGGGGGCGGCGTGATCACGGAGGGGCAGCGGGTGGCGTTCCTCGTCGTCGAGGGGGAGAAGGGTCCGCAGGCGGACCACCTGCTCCCGCTCGGGGCGCAGGCCGCACAGTCCGCGGCCGACGGCGCAGACGGCACCGTGTCCTGGTACGACGACGTCAAGGGCTTCGGTTTCGTCGCTCCCGACGGAGGCGGGGACGACGTCTTCGTCCACGTCAGTGCCCTGGGCCGGGGACTGACCGAGCTCGCCGAGGGCGCGCGCGTGACGTACGACGTCGTCGACGGGCCCAAGGGCCCGACCGCCCGCGACGTGCAGCTCGTGCGTGGCTCGGGGGGTGCGAGGGCGGGCGCTGACCGCGGCCGACCGGGCGCGGACCGCCGTCCTGCGGGCCGTCCCGCGGGGTCAGGCCGACCTGTCCGGGGAGGCGAGGGCACCGTCGCGCGCTACGACGCGGACCGCGGGTTCGGATTCATCACCCCCGACGCGGGGGGCGAGGACCTGTTCGTGCACGTGTCCGTCGTGCGGGGTGGCGAGGTCCTTGAGGAGGGCGACCGGGTCCGGTTCGGGGTGCGGCAGAGCGACCGCGGACCGCAGGCCGACGACGTCGAGCTGCTCTGAGGGACGCCACGCGGGGGCACGGGCTTCCCCGATCGGCCGCGGTCAGTGCGTCTCGGGCCCGATGTCGAGGACGAGACCAAGCTGGGCAAGCACATCCAGGTTGCGGGGCATCTCGGCACTGGTGCGCCCGGACTCGACCTTGATGAGCCACTCGCGGCTGACACGGGCGCGTCGGGCAAGCTCGACCTGGGTGAGTCCGGCCCGCTCGTGGGCGTCGCGGATGAGGGCTCCGACGTCTGCCATGGTGCGAGCTCGCATGGTCGCCTCCTGAGAGATGTGTACCCTGGTCCACTTTCGCGGAAGTGGCCCACAGTCCACACTTCGACGGAAGTGGACCACAAGCAACTCACGTACCTGCGGGCTCTGGTCGCGCGTCTTCGGCGACGCTGAGTGTAGGTTCGCGTTGAACTTCTCGTGTCGCGCGTCAGGCTCTGCCAGCAGCTTGACGCGGGACAAACGACCGCCGCCGGTCTACCGCCTCGAGCTCGGTGCCGGGAGGGCGGTCGGTTGGATGCCTGGCACGAACTGATCCATCATCCGCAGGAGCGCCGAGGCCTGGTAGACCTCCGCGCGCCGGAACCGGCCGCCGGAGGGCTCCAGCACTCCGACGTCGACCAGGTTGTCGACGACCTTGCGGGCCGTCACCCCTGAGACGTCCAGCGCTGCCTGGAGGTACCGGGCCGTGACGACGGGCTGCTCGGCGAGCGCGCGCACGGCGTCGTGGACCCTGGAGTCCGAGCGGAACCGGGAGACCCGCTCGGTCCAGTCGTCCTGGACGTCCTGCGACTCCCCGATGATGCGTTCGGCCTCGTCGGACGAGTCGACGAGGACGTCGGCGAAGTACCCGACGAACTGGCTCACCGCCTCCGGTCGGTCGGCCGGGTCGGCGTGACGGAACGCCGTCAGCCGGCGCACGTACGCGTCGATGTCCCGGCGCAGCACCACGGAGAGCGGCAGGACGCCCTGGTCCAGCACTCCCGACCGCGCCAGGTAGCCGTGCACGAGCACTCGACCGGCGCGGCCGTTGCCGTCCTCATACGGATGGATGGTCTCGAACTGGGCGTGGATCAGCGCCGCCTTCACCAGGGGGTTGTCACCGCTGCGGTTCGCGTAGTCGAGGAGATCGTCCATGAGCCCGGGGACTCGCTCCGCGGGGGGAGCCACGTAGGACGCCGTGAGCTTCGAGGACCCACCGATCTGCACGTCCCCGCCACGGTAGTCGCCGCCGTGCACGTGCGGCGCGATCGTCCGGTGGATCTCGTGGATCGACGCGTGCGTCCACGGCGCGCGCAGCGACTCGACGCCGCGGCGGACGGAGTCGAGGTTGCCGAGGATCGCGTGGGCGGTGTCCAGGCGGTCGAACTGGTGCCCGCTGAGCCCGGGGTCGCGGTCCTGCAGCTGGGCGACCATAATGGTGCGCGGCGTCTCCCGCAGGCCCTCGACCCACGACGACGAGATCGACTCGCTGCGGACGAGGGTCGCGTACAGGATCGGCAGGGGACGATCGCGCAGCCTTTGGGCGATACGTGCGACCACGGCGGCCGCGTCGGACACCGTACCCATCGTCTCCGCAGTGATCAGCTGCGACATCCTCCCGCCCAGCGGGACCGGGAAGTAGCGGAGGTAGGAGCCACCGCGGCGGTCGGCGGAGCGCTGAGCCGTGAGGTCCGGCTCCTGAGACTCGCGTACCCAGAGGCCTTCGTCCTGCATGCCGAACCCTTCATCCCGACGCGCCACAGTTAAGGCTAGCCGGAGAGCCTTCATCCTGCCTCAGGAATAGTTCGCCCTGGGTGAAGGTTGAGCCTGATGGACTCAAGTTCAGACCGGCGAGCTTGCGTGGAGCAGCAGACCGCGCCTACCTTGAGTGAAGCAGACTCAACCCGGCCCGCCCGGGCACCGTGCGCCGTCGTGCGCCACGGGACCGGTGCGGCCACAGCACAACGGAGGCAGCACACATGGCACGAGCAGTCGGGATCGACCTCGGTACCACCAACTCGGTGGTCGCCGTCCTCGAGGGCGGGGAGCCCACGGTCATCGCGAACGCCGAGGGGTCGCGCACGACGCCGTCGGTGGTCGCGTTCTCCAAGACCGGCGAGGTCCTCGTCGGCGAGGTCGCCAAGCGTCAGGCCGTCACGAACGTCGACCGCACCATCAGCTCGGTGAAGCGCCACATGGGCACCGACTGGTCGGTGGAGATCGACGACAAGAACTACACCGCGCAGGAGATCTCCGCGCGCATCCTGGGCAAGCTCAAGCGCGACGCCGAGGAGTACCTGGGCGAGCCCGTCACCGACGCGGTCGTCACCGTCCCGGCGTACTTCAACGACGCCGAGCGCCAGGCGACCAAGGACGCGGGGCAGATCGCGGGCCTCAACGTGACGCGCATCGTCAACGAGCCCACCGCGGCCGCGCTCGCGTACGGCCTGGAGAAGGGCAAGGAGGACGAGCTCATCCTCGTCTTCGACCTGGGCGGCGGCACGTTCGACGTCTCGCTCCTCGAGGTCGGCAAGGACGAGGACGACTTCTCCACGATCCAGGTCCGCGCGACGTCGGGCGACAACCGCCTCGGCGGCGACGACTGGGACCAGCGCATCGTCGAGCACCTCATCAAGCAGGTGAAGAACAGCTCGGGCGTCGACCTGTCGAAGGACAAGATCGCGCTGCAGCGCCTGCGCGAGGCGTCCGAGCAGGCGAAGAAGGAGCTCTCGTCCGCGACGAGCACCAACGTCTCGATGCAGTACCTGTCGATGAGCGAGAACGGCCCGATCCACCTGGACGAGAAGCTCACGCGCGCCCAGTTCCAGCAGATGACGCAGGACCTGCTCGACCGGACGAAGGCCCCGTTCCACAAGGTCATCGCCGACGCGGGCGTCTCCGTCTCCGACATCGACCACGTCGTGCTCGTGGGTGGCTCCACCCGCATGCCGGCCGTGACCGACGTCGTCAAGGAGCTCACGGGCGGCAAGGAGCCCAACAAGGGCGTCAACCCGGACGAGGTCGTCGCCGTCGGCGCGGCCCTGCAGGCCGGCGTGATCTCGGGCGACCGCAAGGACGTCCTGCTCATCGACGTGACCCCGCTGTCCCTCGGCATCGAGACCAAGGGCGGCGTGATGACCAAGCTCATCGAGCGCAACACGGCCATCCCGACCAAGCGCAGCGAGATCTTCTCGACGGCCGAGGACAACCAGCCGTCCGTGCTCATCCAGGTCTTCCAGGGCGAGCGCGAGTTCGCGCGCGACAACAAGCCGCTGGGCACGTTCGAGCTCACCGGCATCGCGCCGGCCCCGCGCGGCGTGCCGCAGATCGAGGTCACGTTCGACATCGACGCGAACGGCATCGTCCACGTCGGCGCCAAGGACCGCGGCACCGGCAAGGAGCAGAAGATGACCATCACGGGCGGCTCGGCGCTGCCCAAGGAGGACATCGACCGCATGGTCAAGGAGGCCGAGGAGCACGCGGCCGAGGACAAGACGCGTCGCGAGGAGGCGGAGACCCGCAACCAGGCCGAGGCGTTCGTGTACTCGACCGAGAAGCTCGTCTCCGACAACAAGGAGAAGCTCCCGGCCGACGTCGTCACCGAGGTCGAGGCCGACATCGCGTCGGTGAAGTCCGCGCTCGAGGGCGAGGA
The DNA here is from genome assembly GCF_059159975.1 of Cellulosimicrobium sp. BMG9.22. NCBI lineage: Bacteria > Bacillati > Actinomycetota > Actinomycetes > Micrococcales > Promicromonosporaceae > Cellulosimicrobium > Cellulosimicrobium sp. BMG9.22. The sequence continues at coordinate 19,206 of NZ_JBZGBY010000013.1, forward strand.
CGCCGGCGTCGTGAAGACGGCGCACGAGAAGCTCGTCGCGTCCTCGCAGAAGATCGGCCAGGCGCTCTACGCCTCGGCCGACCAGGAGCAGGCCGCCCCCGACTTCGGCACCGCGTCCCAGGACGCGCCCGCGGGCGACTCGACCCCCGCCGCGGACGAGGACGTCGTCGACGCCGAGATCGTGGACGACGAGGACGACAAGAAGTGACGTCCGACGAGGCCCGGGGCCCCGAGGAGCAGGCCGGCGAGCCCGGTCAGGGTCCCGAGGACAAGCCCTTCCAGTTCACGGACAAGCGCAAGGTCGACCCGGAGACCGCCCAGCCGCGTGAGAGCGCGGCGGCGGCCTCCGGGGCGGCCGGGCCGGCCGGGGACGACGCCGAGGCGACCGACCCGCTCGCGGGTCTCGACTTCGAGCCGTCGGGCGAGGCCGAGGTCGACGCGGCCGTCCTGGCCGCGAAGGCCGAGGCCGCGCAGCACCTCGACTCCCTCCAGCGTGAGCGCGCGAGCTTCACGAACTACCGCAACCGGGCGCTGCGCGACCAGGAGGTCGCGCGCGCGAAGGGCGTGGAGGACGTGCTCGCCGCGCTCCTGCCCGTGCTCGACGACGTGGACCGTGCACGCCAGCACGGTGAGCTCACCGGTCCGTTCGTCGCGATCGCGGACAAGCTCGACGCGAGCCTCGAGAAGTTCGGGATCGAGCGGTACGGGAAGGTCGGCGAGGAGTTCGACCCGAACGTCCACGAGGCGCTCATGCACCAGGCCGACCCCGAGGCGACCTCGGCGACGGTGAACCTCGTCATCGAGCCGGGCTACCGGATCGGGGACCGCGTCGTGCGCGCCGCGCGCGTGTCGGTCGTCGGGCCCGAGTAGCCGGCCGCACCCGTGCCCGACGGCGCGGCGCACCTCCCGCGCGGAGGTGCGCCCCGCCGTCGGGCACGCGAGGATCACCACGCAGCGCCGTGCCGCCCGGCACGGTGAACAGCGCGACACGAAGGACCAGGACCACGACCACCGACAGGAGGGAGGCGCCGTGACCGGACAGGACTGGATGGAGAAGGACTTCTACGCCGCGCTCGGCGTCCCCAAGGACGCCGACGACGCCGCGATCAAGAAGGCGTACCGCAAGCTCGCCCGTCAGTACCACCCCGACCAGAACCAGGGTGACGACGCGGCCGAGGCGAAGTTCAAGGAGATCGGCGAGGCGTACGCCGTCCTGTCCGACCCCAAGGAGCGCGAGCAGTACGACGCGATCCGCGCGATGGCCGGTGGCGGCGCGCGCTTCTCCGCAGGGCCCGGCGGCGCCGGGGGAGCGGGCTTCGAGGACCTGTTCGGCGGCATGTTCGGCGGCGGCGGCGGTCCGGGCGGTACGCGCGTGCGCTACTCCACGGGCGGCCAGGGAGCAGGCGGGTTCGAGGACATCCTCGGCTCCATGTTCGGCGGCGCCGGCGCGGGCCAGCAGTTCGGTGGCGGCCCCCGGCCGCGCGCCGGGTCCGACGTCGCCGCGAGCACGACGCTCCCCTTCCGCCAGGCGGTCGAGGGGTCGACCGTCACGTTCACCGTCGACGGCCGGAACGTCACCACGCGCATCCCGCCCGGCGTGCGCGACGGCCAGAAGATCCGCCTGCGCGGCAAGGGCCGTCCGGGCATGGCCGGCGGTCCCGCCGGCGACCTCGTCGTCACCGTCCACGTGACGCCGCACCCGGTGTTCGCGGCGGACGGCGCCAACCTGCGCGTGACCGTCCCCGTGACGTTCGCCGAGGCCGCGCTCGGGGCGACCATCAGCGTGCCGACTCTGGACGGCTCGACCGTGCGCGTCAAGGTGCCCGCCGGAACGCCCTCGGGCCGCACCCTGCGCGTCAAGGGCCGTGGTGTGCAGACCGCGAAGGCGACCGGCGACCTGCTCGTCACCGTCCAGGTCGCGGTGCCGCAGAAGCTCTCCAAGGCGGCGCGCGAGGCGGTCGAGACGTTCGCCGCCGAGACGGACGGCGAGGACGTGCGCGCAGACCTGGCCCGCCAGGCGGCGGAGTGAGCGACGTGGCGGACGTCGACCAGGACGCGCCCGTCCTCGTCATCTCCCAGGCGGCAGCGCTCGCGGGCATGCACCCGCAGACGCTGCGCCAGTACGACCGCCTGGGCCTCGTCGTGCCGCGCCGCACCGCCGGGCGTGGGCGGCGCTACTCGTTGCGCGACGTCGCCAAGCTGCTCGAGGTCCAGAGGCTCAGCCACGACGAGGGCATCAACCTCGCGGGCATCCAGCGCATCCTCGCCCTGGAGTCCCAGGTCGAACGGCTCGAGCGGCGCATCGAGGCGCTCTCCGCGCGGGTCGAGCCCGGCGGGCGCGTGTTCGCGGCGGCGGCGAGCGGCGACGTCGTCGTCGTGCCGCGTGGGCGCAGCGTGCGGCGCGGCGTCGAGGAGGCACTGCGCGAGACGTACGTCGAGCACTCCGAGGCGCGCGCGCTCGTCATCTGGAGGCCGGCGGGTCCTGCGGACTGACGCGGTCTTCTGGTCCCTCAGATCATTCCGCAAGAATGGCATGCGCTAATTACCATTCATTCGCGCATTTCTTAGCCAGGCCTTCCTTGCTATACAACGTGCAATCCCGGGAATACCGTGGAGGTGAGCCCAGCCCCCCGGGTCCGTGCAGACAGGAGATCGCGATGAGCAGCCTCATGGAGATGCCCCAGGTCGTCGAGTGTTCGATCGACGGGTGCGGTTACAACCACGACCACGGGTGCCACGCCGGTGCCGTGACCATCGCCGGTCACGTGGGCGACGCCGAGTGCGCCACGTTCATCCCGCTGGGCACCAAGGGCGGGCTCGAGAAGGTCCTCGCGCACGTCGGTGCCTGCCAGCGCACGGAGTGCGTCCACAACGAGTCACTCGAGTGCTCGGCGCCGTCGATCCGCGTGGGTGCGGGGCCGTCGAGCGAGGTCAGCGCGGACTGCCTGACCTTCACGCCGCGCTGACCCTTCACACGACGACGCCCGACGACGCCCCTGCCCGCGCGCTCGCCCGCGCGGGACGGGGCGTTCGTCGTGCCGGGACGTGCGCGATCCGGGCGCGTCAACGCTCCAGGGTGTGGATGAGGTCGACGACGGCCGCGTGGGTCCCGGGGAGGGGTTCGAACCACAGGCGCGGCGGGCGGCGCAGGATCGCCGTGACGCCCAGCGCGAGACCCGTCCGGTCGATCCGGTGCCGCAGCTCCGACCGGAGCGCGTCGTCGTCGGAGCTGCGCTCGCCCAGGACCACGAAGAGCCCGTTGCCGAGCGAGGCCATCGGGTGCCCCTCGCCGAACGTCTGGGTGAGAGCCCGACCCATCGCGGCGGAGCGGGCGAAGCGTTGCCACCCGGTGAGCTCGTCGAGCGCGACGTCGACGACCAGCAGGCCGTGCGTGTCCGCCGGCCGGACCCCCGCGCGCTGCGCTGCCCCGTAGGTCTCGCGCAGCCGCTGCACGAGGTACTGCGTGGTCGCGAGCCCGGACCCCGGGTCGACCACCTCGGGAGTCAGCGGCATCGACTCGTAGCCCTCGGTCCACCCGACCGCGACGGCGCGCAGCAGCGCCAGGTCCGGTTCGCGGGTCTGCGCGCGGTACAGGCACGCGACGTCGTCGATCGCCTCGCCGATCCCGACGCCCGCCTCCCCGCGTGCGCGACCGAGGCGTTCCGCCGCGGGCGTGACGTCGCGGCGCTCGGTCACGGCCTCGGCGAGCGCGTCGACGGCCGGGTGGTACCAGTCGCCGGGTCGTAGCCAGACGCACTCGAGGCTCGCGGCGCGCCAGCGCTCGCGCAGCGCCTCGGGGGCAGGCGCGGCGTACCCATGGAGGAGGTCCATGTAGAGGAGACGGGCGAGCGCTCTCGTCATGACGTGAGTTCGCGGAGAAGTTTCCGGGACGGCCGGTCCCGGGTTAAAAAATCGGGCGAATCGGGGCGTCCGGCTCCGTTACCGTTCCGTCGCCGGAAAGCCCCTGCCCGAATGTTGGACGTGCGTCTACGATGTCCCCCGTAAGCCTCGCGGACTCGAGGCGGTCTCCGGGGCGGGTGACATGACCGAAGCACAACAACGTGCGTGGAGCGCAGCGTCGAGCGACGCCGAGCTCATCACCGCGGTACGAGACGGTGACACGGGCGCCTACGGGGCGCTCTACGAGCGTCACGCCGCGGCTGCCCGCACCGTCGCGCGGCAGTACGTGCGCTCCTCCGCCGACGCCGACGACGTCGTCTCCGACGCGTTCGCGCGCACGCTCTCCGTGCTCCAGGGAGGTGGCGGCCCCGACGTCACGTTCCGCGCGTACGTGTTCACCGCGGTCCGACGGCTGTCGTACGACCTCGTGAACGGCGCCCGGCGCACGCGGCCCACCGACGACGAGCGCACGTTCGAGTCCGCGTTCGGTCCGATGGCCTCGACCGAGGACCCGACGCTCGAGGGGTTCGAGCGGTCGATCGTGACGCGGGCGTACCTCGAGCTGCCCGAGCGGTGGCGCGCCGTGCTCTGGTACACCGAGGTCGAGAACCTCGCGCCTGCCGACATCGCCCCCATCCTGGGCCTCACCGCCAACGGCGTCGCGGCGCTCGCGTACCGGGCCCGCGAGGGACTGCGCCAGGCGTACCTCCAGCAGCACCTCGGCGGCGTCCCCGCCGAGGAGTGCCGGACCGTCAACGGTCTCCTCGGCTCGTACGTGCGCGGCGGACTCGCCAAGAGGGAGACCGCGCGCGTCGAGACCCACCTCGACGGGTGCGGCGAGTGTCGTGGCCTCGTGATCGAGCTCGGCGACGTCTCGCACGGCATGCGGGCGGTCATCGCGCCGCTCGTGCTGGGAGTCGGTGCGCTGGGGCTGGTGGGGACGGCGCTGCCCGTGGTCGGCGGCGCGGCCGTCGGGTCCGGTGTCGCGGGCGTCCTCGAGACGTCGGGCGGTGCGGGAGCCGCGGGTGCGGGGACCGCCGGCGGGGGTGCCACGGCCGGAGGCGCCGGGACTGCCGGTGGCGCGGGTGCGGTCGGTACCGGGGGAGCCGCGGGTGCAGGCGCGGCCGGCGCCGGCGCCGCGGGCACCGGGGCAGCAGGCGCTGCAGGTACCGCAGGCGCAGCCGGTGCGAGCGCCGGTGCTGCGGGAGCCGGTGCTGCGGGTGCTGCGGGTGCGGGTGCCGCGGGCTCGGCCGTCGCCGGTGGCGTTGCCGCCGGAGGTGCTGCCGCGAGCGGCGCGGGAGCGCTGGCCGCCGCGGGCGCCGGTGGGCTCGTCGCGCTGGTCACGTCGGCCCCGCTCGCCGCGGTCGCCGTGACGGTCGGGGTCCTCGCCGCCGCCGGGCTCGGCGTCGCGGGCGCGCTCGGGGCGTTCTCGCCCGAGCCGACGCCGACCCCGTCCACCCAGGCGGAGCCGTCGCAGTCCCCGACGTCCTCGACGACGAGCCCGTCCGACGGTGCGACGGCGGCCCCGACCGACCCCGGGACCGACCCCACGTCCCCGGCGAACGTCCCGACGGAACCCCCTGCCGAGGACGCCGCGCTCGTCATGGACCCGGAGGCCCCGGTCGAGGGCACGGGCGGCGCGACGATCCCCGACACCACGAATCCGGGCACCGGCGGTACCGGTGGCGAGACGGGCGGCGAGACCGGCGGTGCCGGTCCGCAGACCGTGGACCCGCCGCCGCCGCCGCCGGACCCGACGCCCCTGCCCGAGCCGCCGGCGCTCGATCTCTCGCTCGGCGCCGTCGAGCTCGCCGCGCGCCAGCCGGAAGACCTCGTCGTGACCGCGTCGAACACCGGCGGCAGCGCTGCCGAGAACGTGCTCGTCGACCTGACGCTCCCGGCCGGGGTGTCGAGCGCCAGCTCGTCACTCGTGCCGCGCGGGGCCTCGGTGGCGCCGGCGATCCTGCGCGCCGAGGCGCTCCCGTGCGGCAGCGCGGTCCCGCAGGGCGACGGCACGAGCCTCGTCACGTGCGACGTCGGGGTGCTGAGCCCCAGCGCGAGCCAGGACCTCGTGGTCCAGGTCGAGGCGGAGTCGGGCGGCGAGTACGTCTTCGCCGGCTCCGTGCGCGCGGAAGGCATCGAGCCGGTCCGCCGTGCGTTCCAGCCGACGTCGATCGGCTACTACGGAGCCGAGATCCGCGTCACGACCCCGACGAGCCTCGCGTTCGACAACCCCGGCGACGGGACCCTGCGGCTGGGCGTGCGGAACAGCGGGGACCGGCCCGCTCTCGACCCGAGCGTCACGGTGGACCTCCCAGCGGGCCTGAGCCTCGTGGGCGCCGCCGCCGGAGGCTGGACGTGCGCCCAGGGCGAGTCGCGAGCGGTGACGTGCGCGGCGCCGTCGGGCACGGCCCTCGCACCACGCACCACGGTCGACGTGCCGCTCCACCTGCTCGCGGACAGCGCCAGCGCCCTCGAGGCAGCGAGGGTCACCGTGCGCGGCACGGCGCACGAAGCCCACCCCGGAAGCGCCGGCGTCACGGTGGACGTCGACGACCGCTGGGCGGGCGCCGACGCGGCCGTCGGTGCCGTGCAGCCGCAGTGCACGACCGGAGACTCGGGTGACGTCGCATCGCTCGTCGCGCGGGTCGCGAACACGACCGCGTACGACGACCTCTCGGCGCGGCTCGAGGCCGCCGGCTCGGTCTCGGGTGCGCGTGCGCTCGGCACCGGCGCCGTGGCGACGCTGCAGGTGGACGACGGCGTGCGCTTCCCCGCGGGGAGCGCGCAGGTGGTGCTGTCGACGACGGTCGCAGGCACGGCGTTCGAGCACCGGCTCGGGGCAGGGGCGTTCGACGCGCTCGACTGCTGGACCGAGCTGCCGTGGCTGACCGCCGCGGACGTCGCGGTGGACGCCCAGAACGTCGGCGGGACGGTGCGTTACACGGCGACCGTCACGAACGGCACCGGAGCCTCGCTCGACACCCGGCTCCTCGCGCCGGACCGCGGCTCCTGGTCCGGCGTCGCCGACTCCGCAGCGATCGCTCCGCTCGTCGAGGGCCGTTCCGGCGCGCTCGTGCTCGAGACAGGCCTGAGCGAGACCGCGCGGGCCAACGCGGTGCTGCGCCAGTACCGGTGGCACCGCGACGACGACGGCGACGGCAAGGGTTACCAGAGCCTTCTGCCCGTCCTCCTCGACGGGCACACGATCGCCCCGGTGGTGCCGGAGCCGACGGTCGGGCAGTGCGCGTTCGACGAGGCGACCGACACCTCGAGCAGCCCGGTGGCGCTGCACCTCGACAACTCCGCGTCGACTCTCCCGGTCGTGTTCGAGGTACCGGGCACCGGCGGCCCGATCGTGGTGGCGGCGCAGAGCACGGAGACGCTCGACGCCTCGGTCGGCCGGCAGGACACGACGTTCAGGGTGCTCGCGGACGGGAGGGACCTCGCGTCGCACGCGGTCTCCGGCGTCGACTGCTTCAGCTGGGACGTGTCGGCGTCCGCCGCTGCCGGCTGGGTGCCCTCCGACGGCGGAGGGTCGGTCGTGCTGACCGGGACGTTCCGCAACGGCCACGCCGCGACGTCGATGAGCGTCGTCATGGACGGGGGAGCGTTCGGCACCTCGGGGCCCGTCGAGGTCGGGCCGGGTGCGGAAGCGACGCTCACCCTCGACACCGGCTCGCGTGATGTCGTCGCCGGAACGGTGACGCTCCGCGCAACCCGGCTCGACGGCTCAGGTCTGTCGCGCGAGGAGAGCGCCCGCTACGAGGCCGTGCGGTACGCGCCGACGGCCGACGCGCCCCCTGCGGTCGGCCCGTGCGTCTTCGACCCGGCGACCGGCACGTCCACGGCGACGGTGAGCCTGCGCTACGACAACTCGCGGTCCACCGTGCCGGTGACCTTCACGGTCGCGGGCCGCGACGACCTGACGCGGACGGTCGACGGCGGCCGGGTCCTGGACGTCGACGTGCCCGGGGGCGTCAGGTCCGAGGGGGTGACGCTCGCCGCGCTGGCGGACGGCGCGGCGCTCCGCTCGCACGAGGTGCCGGGTGTCGACTGCTTCGACTGGGCTCCCCTGACGGGATCGGCGAGCGTGGACGCCTCGTGGGTCGTGCCGGGCGGCGCGGGTGTCGGGTCGACGGTGCTCACCGGGACGTTCCATAACCCGTATGCCGCGACGATGCTCCGGGTCGCGATGTCGACGCCGCACGGCGCCGCCGCTCCCGTCGACGTCGCGCCGGGCGCCTCGGCGACGTTCGCCGTCGACACGCGGGCGCGCGACGTCGCGGCCGACACGGCGACGTTCACGGTCGAGCGTGCTCATCCGGCCGGGCCGGGGGCGCGCACGGTCGAGGCGGTGTACGGGGCCTCGGCCTACCAGCCGGAGTGGGCGGAGACTGCGAGCGTGGAGGCGCGTTGGGAGGACGGCTCGGTCAAGCTCGTCGGCTCGTTCACCAACGACTCCTCGGAGACGGTCGACGCGCGCATGCTCGGCGGCGCGTACGGCGACTCGGCGCCCGTGCAGAAGATCGCCCCCGGTCAGACCGTGACCTTCACGATCGACACGAAGAGCCTCGAGGCGAAGCCCGGCGCGGTGTCGTTCCGCCAGTACCGCTGGGTGCTCGGGAAGGGCTTCGAGAGCTCGACGCTGCGCGCCACGCACCAGGGCGCGCGCTACGTCCCGGACTGGTCGGCGAGCCTCACGGCGGTGACCCAGTGCGTGTCCGGGTCGGGCGGCGTCGTGCTCACCACGGGCTTGCGCAACGACTCGGGCGAGGTGCTGCACGCCGTGGCGCGCACGCCGTTCGGCACGCACGACCTCGGCGACGTCGCACCGGGTCAGGCCACGAGCGTCGACGTCCCGGCTGGCACGCTCTCCGTCGACGGCGGGACGGTCATGTTCGAGCTGTCTCGCACGGTCCTCGGGACGGCGTTCTCACAGACCGTGGCCGCGAGCTTCGCGGCGCTCGACTGCACCGTCGTGAAGCCTGCCGCGAGCCTCGTGCTCGGCGACCCGTCCTACGACGACGGGCGCGACCACTCGTACCGCGCCGTGTCGGTGCACCTCGACAACTCCAGGTCGAACGTGTCCGTGACGTTCCGCGTCGGCGGGCAGGCCCAGGGTGCGTGGGACCTCGCGGCAGGCGAGACGCAGACCGTGGCGCTCGGCGAGGCGCCGTGGTCCGGGGCGTCGTACACCGTGAGCGCCGGGTCCTGGTCGCAGCCTCTCACCGTGGCGCCTTTCACCGCGGCGCCACAGTGCCTCGCGGGCTGGGACGCGCGCACCTGGTACGACCACACGGCCGAGGTCTCCTACCGCGGCTGGAACTACGCCGCGCGCAACGGGAGCATCTGGGTCCGCCCCGACGACCCGGCGCTGGGCTGGGTCTTCTGGGAGCGGCAGACGCGTTGCGGCAAGGGCTGACGGCGCCCGTCAGGGCAGGGCGTCCGCCAGGGCCTCGTCGACGGGAGTCTCGCCGCCCACGAGGTCGAGCACGAGACCGGCTGAGCGCTGCTCGTGCAGCACGGCGGCGACGACCAGCGCGACGTCGTCCCGCGTGACGTCGTCGCGCTCGCCGATCGCCGCGCCGGGCTTGCGCCGCTTGCCCCGCGGCTTGCCGTCGCCGACGGGAGCGAGGGCGACGAGCCCGACGCCGGGCTCGTCCGTCAGACGACCCGGGCGGACGATCGTCCACTCCAGGCCGCTCCGGGCGCGCAGGTCGTCCTCGGCGGCTGCCTTCGCGCGCAGGTAGGCCCAGAAGGCGTCGTCGATCTCGTCGGGACGCTCGTCGGCCCGGGCCGCGTCGACCCCGCGGGAGGACACGAGGACGTACCGCGGGACTCCGGCGCGCTCGGCGGCGTCCGCCAGCAGCGCCGCGCCCGCACGGTCGACCGTGTCCTTGCGCCCGGCCCCGCTCCCCGGGCCCGCGCCCGCGGCGAAGACGACGGCGTCAGCGCCCTCGAGCTCGAACGACACCGCGACCGCGTCGTCCTTCTCGAGGTCGACCAGGGAGACGTGGGACCCGAGCTCGGTGACGTCCGTGATCTGCGCGGCCGACCGGACGAGTGCCACCACGTCGTCGCCGCGCTCCACCAGCGTGCGGGCCAGGCGGCGGCCGACCTGGCCGTGACCTCCCGCGATGACTGTGCGCATGGGCCGAACGTATCGCCGCACGGCCCGGGGCGCCCGGCGAGGAGCGCGCGGGTCCTCAGGCGGCGTCCCCCGTGCCACCGAGGACGACGGGGGTCTGCGGGTCGAACCGGTAGCCGAGCCCGCGGACGGTCGTGATGACGTGCTGCAGGCCCAGCTTCTCGCGCAGACGGCGGACGTGGACGTCGATCGTGCGGCTGCCCGCGGCGACGTCGTGGTCGGCCCACACGGTGCCGAGCAGCTCGGTGCGCGTGACGACCCGGTGCGCCGTGCGTGCGAGGTACGACAGGAGCTCGAGCTCGCGGAGCGTCAGGCGAGTGGACCGGCCGTCGACCGCGACCGTGCGCGCCGCGGGGTCGATGACGACGCGCGGCACCGGCGACAGCGTCGCCAGACGCTCGCGGAACGCGGCGATGTCCTGGACGGGGGAGGCGGTCGCGGTGGACGGCTCGGCGAGAGCGAGCGCGGTGTAGGTCTCGGCGCCCGGCAGCCAGTCCCGCGCGAGCTCCCCGAGGGCCTCGGCGAGCTCGACAAGATCCTCGACGCGGCCCGTCGAGGGCTCCTGGTCCGAGGCGGGATCGACCCCGACGTAGAGCACGAAGCCGGGCTTGCGCCCCCGTGCGGTGGGCTGCGGCTGCGTCACCGCACGTGCGGTCGGCGTGCGGCGAGCGGGACGGGTGGCGGTGAGCGTGGTCATGGGTGGCTCCGGGTGCGTCGGGCCGACGGCGGCGCCGGAGGACCGGCGGGTCGGCAGGGGTCGAAGTCTGAACCGTGGTGCGGGGAGAGGGTTCAGGCCTGACAACAGACGCACACGACCGCGCCCGAGCACGCGCCGGACGGCGCGCTGACGGGACGGGTCGAGGTGCTCACGAGAGCGAGCATGGCAGCGCACGACCCCGTGCGCCAAGGGGAGGAACCGAACTTCTCAGGATGCGGACGCCGAATGTCTCGCGTCCTGAGCGACCAACGGGTGGCGAGTCGCCAGGCTGTGGCGTCGCCGGTCGCGTCGCCGCAGGTGACAGGGTCAGACGACGCCGTACAACCGGTCTCCCGCGTCACCCAGTCCGGGCACGATGTAGGCCTTCTCGTTGAGCCGCTCGTCGACGGCGGCGACCACCAGGTGGACGTCGACACGGTCCCCGACGGCGTTCTCGAGCACCTGGATGCCCTCGGGCGCGGCCAGCAGGCACACGGCCGTGACGTCGCGCGCCCCGCGCTCGAAGACGTAGTCGATCGCGGCCACGAGCGTGCCGCCCGTCGCGAGCATCGGGTCGAGCAGGAAGACGTGCCGGCCCGTGAGGTCGTCGGGGAGGCGGTTCGCGTACGTCACGGCCTCGAGCGTCTCCTCGTCGCGCTGCATCCCGAGGAACCCGACCTCCGCCGTCGGCAGCAGGCGCGTCATGCCCTCGAGCATCCCGAGCCCCGCGCGCAGGATCGGGACGACGAGCGGGCGCGGCTCGGCGAGGCGCACACCGACGGTCGTCGTCACCGGCGTCTCGATCTCGTGCGGCTCCACGCGCACGTCGCGCGTGGCCTCGTAGGCGAGGAGCGTGACGAGCTCGTCCACGAGGAGCCGGAACGTCGGCGACGCCGTGTCCTTGTTCCGCAGGACGGTCAGCTTGTGGGCCACGAGCGGGTGGTCGGCGACGTGCAGGCGCATGGCGACAACGGTATCCGACCGCAGGGGCTCCCGTACCGGCGGGTAACGCGCCGCGAGCCGCGAGTTGTCAGCGTGACACGGGTCTATAGCCTGGTGGACGGCTGACAACGTGATGTGCCGTCGAGTTGTCAGCATCCCACGGGTCCACAGGCCCGTCGGTCGCTGACAACTCATGGAGGTCCCGTGCCCGACGACGTCGCTCGCCCCGGCGATTCCGCCCACCTGGGCGGGGAGTCGGCGTCGGGCACGACGACGTCCCGTGCGCTGCCGGGCGACGGCACGGACTCGGCGCCCGAGCCCCGCGGGCTCGAGCTGCCCTGGGCCGCCGGGACGTTTCCGCCCGCCACGCTCGCCGCGCGCCGCGACGTCTGGCACGCACTCATGGGGCTCGCGCTGCACGAGGCGACCCACGCCCTCGCGAGCGCCGACGTGCCCGTGGGGGCGGTCGTCGTCGGGCCGGACGGGCGGCTCCTCGGCCTCGGCCGCAACCGGCGCGAGGAGACCGGCGACCCGACCGCGCACGCCGAGGTGCTCGCGCTGCGCCAGGCCGCCGCGACCCGGGGGGAGTGGCGGCTCGAGGGCTGCACGCTCGTCGTCACGCTAGAACCCTGCGTCATGTGCGCCGGCGCGTTGGTCCTGGCGCGCGTCGAACGGCTCGTGCTCGGCGCGTGGGACCCCAAGGCCGGTGCGACCGGCTCGGTCTGGGACCTCGTGCGCGACCAGCGCGCCAACCACGCCGTCGAGGTGATCGGCGGCGTCCGCGAGGACGAGTGCGGCCAGCTCCTGCGCGACTTCTTCAGCGCGCAGCGCTGAGCGCACTGCCCTGGGTCGTTACGACCGCGGCGGGGAGGGAGGACGGCGCCGGGTCTACCATCCGGCGCCTCGTTCCTCGGCGCCTCCCGCCAGGCCCACCACGACCCGGCGCCGTCCTCCCTCCCCACCGCTCGTAGATCGCTCGCCTCAGGGTGTGAGCGCCGCGGCGAGCGCTGTGAGGGTCTCGGTGGTGCCGGCCTCGACCTTGAGCGTCACGAGCGGGTCGCCGCGGGTCCAGCCGCGGTTCACGATGACGACCGGCTTGTCCTGCTTCGCCGCGTGCCGCACGAACCGCAGCCCGCTCATCACCGTGAGCGACGACCCTGCGACGAGGAGCGCGTCGCCGTCGTCGACCATCGCGTACGCGCGCTCGACGCGCTCGCGCGGCACGTTCTCGCCGAAGTACACGATCTCCGGCTTGAGCACCCCGCCGCAGAACTCGCACGGCGCGGGCTGGAAGTGCGACGTCTGCTCGATCACGGCGTCCGCGTCCGGGGCGATCTCGACGTCCGCGACGTCGCCGATGCTCTCGATGAACCCCGGGTTGAGCGCCGTCAGCCGCTCGGCGAGGTGCTCGCGCGAGATGACGCGGCCGCACTGCAGGCAGATCACGCGGTCGTAGCGGCCGTGCAGGTCGATGACGTGGCGGCTGCCCGCGTCCTCGTGCAGCAGGTCGACGTTCTGCGTGATCAGCCCGACGAGGACGCCCGCGTCCTCCAGCCCGGCGAGCGCCCGGTGACCGGCATTGGGGTGCGTGCGGTGCACGTGCTGCCAGCCCACGTGGTTGCGCGCCCAGTAGTGCCGGCGGAACGCCTCGTCCTGCACGAACTGCTGGTACGTCATCGGGTTGCGTGGCGGCGAGTCCGGGCCGCGGTAGTCCGGGATCCCCGAGTCCGTCGAGAGGCCCGCACCCGTGAGCGCGGTGATCCGCAGGCCCTGCAGGAGCGCGATCGCGTCGTCGACGGTCCCCGTCCGCGGCGCCGGCTCCGTGCCCGACGTCGGCGGCTGGCTCGGGCGCCACGCGAGCCGCGACGAGAGCGTCGGGACGGCGGACGTCGTCGGCACGTCGGCGGAGGACGTCGCAACGTGGGCAGGCGAGCTGGTCGGGGTCGTCGGTGTCGAAGGTGTCGAAGGGTCGTCGGGCACGTCTCCCACCGTACGACGTGCGCCGAGGGAGAATCCTGGTCTGCCGGGGTAGAACCGTGGTCGCGCGAGGTAGAACCGTGGTTCCTTGTCGGACGGCGGTCGGGTCGCCTTGGGTGTCGGGGTGGGTGGGGGCGCCGCGTCTACCATCCGCGCCGCTCGTTCCTCGCGGCGCTCCCGCCAGGCCCGTCCACGACGCGGCGCCCCCACCCACCCCTCCCGGCGCCGTCTCGCCCTGGTCTTCGCTCACCGACCGGGGTTTACGGCGGCGGACCCCGGTTCGACTTCGACCGACCAGGGTTCTACTTCGATCGACCAGGGTTCTACTTCGATCGACCAGGGTTCTACCTCGGCGGACGACGGTCCTGGCTCTGTTGCCGCATCGCTGCGGGGTCCAGACGTCGGCGTCGAGGATTCGGGAGTCGCTCGGTCACCTGCTCGCGCCGGCGGTTGCGTGACCGGCGTCATAGCTGAGCGGCGCGCTGCTGATGTTAGCCTCACCTAAGTCACTGACGAGAGGTTTTCATGTCGACCACCACCGCGCAGGCGCCTCGCCGCGCGCGCCCCCAGACGATCCTCGAGGTCCTCGAGACCTCGTGGCTCAGCCCGCACCTCGTGCGCGTCGTCGCGGGCGGCGAGGGGTTCGCCGCGTTCACCCCGAACGCGTTCACCGACGCCTACGTCAAGATCTTCTTCGCCAAGCCCGAGCTCGGCCTCGAGCCCCCGTACGACGTCGAGGCGCTGCGCGAGACGCTCGCCCCCGAGGACCTGCCCGTCACCCGCACGTACACCGTGCGCTGGGTCGACACCGAGGCGCAGCGGCTCGCGATCGACTTCGTCGTGCACGGCGACGAGGGCCTTGCCGGGCCGTGGGCCGCCCGGGCCGAAACGGGGGACCGCATCGTCTTCCGCGGTCCCGGCGGGCTCTACTCCCCGGACCCCACCGCCGACTGGCACCTCCTCGTGGGCGACGACTCCGCGATCCCCGCGATCGCCGCCGCGCTCGAGGTGATGCCGCGCGACGCCGTCGGGCACGCCGTGCTGGAGGTGGCCACCGAGGCGGACCGGCTCCCGCTCGAGGCGCCCTCCGGCGTCGAGGTGTCCTGGGTGCTGCGCGGCGACGCGCCGGCCGGGACGACGACGCTCCTGCCCGACGCCGTCACCGACCTCGCGTGGCGCGAGGGCCGCGTGCAGGTCTTCGCGCACGGCGAGCGCGAGGCCATGAAGGCCCTGCGTCGAGTGTTCGCCGAGCGCGGCGTCCCGCGCACCGACCTGTCCCTCTCTGGTTACTGGGCCTACGGCCGCGCGGAGGACCGCTTCCAGGCGGAGAAGCGCGAGCCCGTCGGCCAGATCTTCGAAGACTGAGGAGTCTCATGCACCGCACCACCACGCTCCGTCGCGCGCTCACCGCGACGTCCGCGCTCGCCGTCCTGGCGCTCGCGGCCTGCTCGTCCGGCGACGCGACCGACGAGGGCGACCCCGCGCCGTCGGGCAGCACCGGCGCCGCGGCCGAGGCGTTCCCCGTGACCGTCACCACTGCGTTCGGCGACGTCGAGATCCCCGAGGAGCCGACGCGCGTCGTCGCGCTCGGCTGGGGCGACGCCGAGACGGCGCTCGCGCTCGGCGTCGAGCCCGTCGGGGCGAGCGACTGGCTCGCGTTCGGCGGCGACGGCGTCGGCCCCTGGCTCGAGGACGCGTACACCGAGTCGCCCGAGATCATCGGGACGCTCGAGCCGTCGTACGAGCAGATCGCCGTGCTCGAGCCGGACGTCATCCTCGACGTGAAGTCGTCGGGCGACCAGGAGCGTTACGACCGGCTCTCCGAGATCGCGCCGACCATCGGGGTGCCCGAGGGTGGCGAGGCCTACCTCGCGTCCATGGACGACCAGGTGTCGATGATCGCCGCGGCCCTCGGGCGCAGCGAGGCGGGCGACGAGCTGCTCGCCGAGGTCGACGACGCGTTCGCCGCCGCGCGCGACGAGAACCCCGGCTTCGCGGGCAAGACCGCGGTCATCGGGTCGTACTGGTCCGAGGGCTTCGGCGCGTACGTGTCGACGTCGAGCCGCGGCGAGTTCATGCAGGGCCTCGGCTTCGAGACCAAGCCCGAGATCGACGAGGCAGCCGGCGAGGAGTTCTCCGCCAACCTCGGCACCGAGAACGTCGACCTGCTCGACGCCGACCTCACCGTCATCCAGCCCATCGGCTTCACCGCCGCCGACGTCGAGGCGCTCCCGCAGTTCCAGGCCGTGCCGTCCGTCGCCGACGGCCGCTACGTCGTGTTCGACGACAAGGACCTCTCCAACGCCTTCTCGCTCGGCACGCCGACGGCCGTGATCTACGCGATCGACAACGTCGTGCCGCTGTTCGCCGAGGCGCTCGGCGGGGCGTGATCCCGCCGATTCGGTGTCCGGGGCCCGGACCAGGTATCCTTCCTGGGCCGGTGTCACCGGCGAGGTAGCGTGTCCGAGCGGCCTAAGGAGCACGCCTCGAAAGCGTGTGTGGGTGAAAGTCCACCGTGAGTTCGAATCTCACCGCTACCGCCACCCGAAGGGCCCCACCCGCAGAATCCTGCGGCTGTGGGGCCCTTCGTCGTGCCGGGCCCTCCGATTTCACTCTGGTTGCCCTGGCGGGTGCGCCAGGAGCGCGGCTCAGCCCTGGTACTCGCGGGGCGGTTCAGGCGGGATGTCGTCCCTTGCGCCTTCCTGGTAGAGCCGTGCCAACGTTGCGAGGCCGAAGGTTGTTAGAGCCCAGTGGGTACTAGGGTCATCGCGCACCGGCGGGCGGCGCCCGTCTTTGAGGTCGCCGTATGTCAGGTCAGCGGGGATGCCCGTACCCCGGTCCACGAGCCCTTCGCGCTCCAGGGTTGCGAGCAATCGATCGAGCGTTGACCTGTACGACTCGGGCAGCGAATCCTTCAGTTCCTTCCTCGACAGGGTGAGCGGTACCCATCCTGACTCCGAGCTGTCTGTCGGCACGCCTGACTCGGTGCGCAGCGCCCACATGACGACAACGTGAGGCCGGCTAACTTGCGACAGAGCTTCGACGTACTGTCGTTTGCTGTCGAGCTTGGCGCCATCGTCGAGTACACCCTCGGCGAGGGCTCGGCCGATCGACCGAACTGATGGCGGATAATCCGTTCGTGCCGCGCCCTCGATCGCGGCGACGAAGAGCGAACCTGCTTCCTCATCACGGGTGACCGCTTCGAGGAGGGCCTCAGGCGAACCGGCCACCGCGATAGCGACTTCACCAGCGAGGTCGATTCGTGCTCCCTTCGACCTCCACTCAGCGATGACAACCGGTGCATACTCGCCTGCCAGCGCTCCGAGACCGGCGACAAGCGCTAGCGACCCGTCGGCGCCGGCCGCCATTGCGGTGCCCAAGGCAACACCGGCCTTGGCGACCGCGACTCGATGATCCACGAGGTCCACTGGTTCCGACGGCTCGGTCATGGCCGGCAGGCTACCGGTGTTTGACGATCCCCGGGCAGTGCTGCCGATCTGGGTCTGGGCCACTGGGCGATCGAAGACCGCCTCATCCGATCTGAAGGTATCGCCCGTTCCGCACTACCTGACGTACAGATCTTCCAGAGTCACCAGGTGCACGTCCGGGCGATCAACCGCGACCTCCGTCACGTTCTCGTCGAACCCGCTGCGGCTGAAGAGGGTTAGCTGAGCTCCGGCGGCGTCGCGACCGCCGTCCTGGAGGACTGTGCGGATGTGCTCCAGCCGGTGCAGGTCCGAGAGGGTGCGCCGTCTCGTGGTCGACTTGGCTTCTCCGAGGACGACGATCGGCGCCTTCTCGTCGTGCCGGCGTCGGCCGCGTTCGAGGGCGACGACGTCGAGCTCGTGCTGGGAGCGTCCCTTGGCGTCGTTGATGACGGCGGGCCCCACCTCGCCGACCGGGCGTCCCCACCGTTCCCCGGAGAATCGTGCGGTCCAGACACGTGCGAGATGCTCGAAGTGGGGGCCGAGGACGTGCGTGGAGTATGCCTCGGACGCGGCCTTCCACGCGGTACGTACATCACGTTCCTCGAGGAGCGCCCGGTGCGGGTCGATGACCGCTTGGCTGAACCTGATGATGGGGTCGGCCAGATAGTAGAGCGGTCGTTTCCGGGTCAGGACATCGTCGACCCGGAGCAGGAAGCCCGCACTCTCGAGTGTGGCGAGCGGGTACTTGAGCGCGTTGTAGTCGCGACCGACGACGGACCCGATGGCCGTGGGGGAACGATGCCCATCCGCGACGGCCTGCAGCACGCTGTTGTAGACGGCCTTGTCCAGGTTGCGAGGATCCTCGCGCAGGAGGAACGACTTCTCGTTGAAGAGCGCGCTCGCGGGGTTGAGGACCTGACGAGCGAGCCATTGCTCGAGCCCGGTCGCTATGGAGGGCGGTGGCGCGGTCACGAGCTGCTTGTAGCCCGGGGTGCCGCCGAGTATGGCGTCCACGTGGAACGCGACGAGCGGGTCGTCGATGTCCCAGTACTCGCGGGAGGTCCGGTAGTCGAACGATGTCATGCTCAGCTCGAGCTGGGCCCGGCCGCGCAACGGCTTGCTGCCGGCCAGGAGCTCGCGCATCACCGACAGGGACGACCCGCAGAGGACGACCGTCGTCGACGGCAGCTCGAGGTCGTTCTGTGCCTCGTCGTACAGGAGCTGCAGTACAGAAGGGATCTCGGGGGAGTGCGCGAGCAGATACGGAAGTTCGTCGATGACAAGGAGGCGCGGTCGGTGTCGCTGTCGACCGCGTGCGCCACGACGCATCCCCAGGGCGACCCGTAGGCCGGCTTCCCAGTCCTCGAACCTCAGGGTGTCCGGGTCCAGGTCGAGGTCGTCGGCGATGTCGAGAGCGAACTGACGCAGCGCCAGGGGACGATCGAGCTCGCGCGCCTGGTGGTACAGGCCCTCCGGCGAGGCGTGTGCGAGTCGTCGCAGGACGTAGCTCTTGCCGTGGCGCCGACGGCCGGTCACGACACCGATGCGCAGGCCCGCGGCCTCGGTGGCCACGAGGTGCGTGAGGTCATCCCATTCGTGCGTTCGGTCGAACAGGTCGTCTGGGCGCTGGATCTCTGTCACGGAATCATCGCTCCTCGACTCAAGGTAAGTGCAGTTACCGTAACCCGATTTACCATCGATGCCCAGACTCATGGCTACTTGCGCAGAATCGGACACGTCCTCGTCATCCGATCGAGACGGCGATTTTTCGTTCGGACCCTGGCGTAACCCCTGCCTCACAGGTAGGTTGCAGGAGACCGAACAAATCCGGGATCCCCAGCCCGGACCGAAGAGCAACGAGGCCTTCATGACCGATCGATCGACACCCAGCGCGGCCTCCTCGGGCCGTTCGCTCGTCACGACCTCGCCCGGACGGACCGCCCGCTCGCGCGTGGTCGCGACCACCGCCGTCGTCGGCGCGCTCGCGCTGACGACGGCCACCTTCGCGTCGCCCGCCGCGGCGGCGCCGCAGCCCACGGCGAAGCCGGCGCCGTCCGTCGCCGGGCCGTCGGACATCAACGGGTTCCGCAGCGTCGGCTACGTCATGGCCGACTCGCGCGTCACCCGCGACTTCCACGTGGTCGACCTCCTGCGCACCGGCGCGATCGAGGACCTCACGCACATCAACTACGCCTTCGGCAACGTCACCACGGACCTGGTGTGCGACATCGCCGACGTCCCCGGCGAGGGCGACCCGCTCAACGACTTCGTCGCGGAGGTCCCGGCCGCGGACTCCGTCGACGGCAAGGCGGACAAGCCCGGCCAGGCGCTCGCCGGCAACTTCAACCAGCTCAAGAAGCTCAAGGCGGTCAGCCCTGAGACGAAGATCCTCATCTCGCTCGGCGGCTGGACCTGGTCGGACAACTTCTCCGAGGCTGCCTCGACGCCCGAGGGCCGCACGGCGCTCGTCGACTCGTGCCTCGACCTGTACATCGACGGCGACCTGCCGGTCGTCGACGGCAAGGGCGGCCCGGGCGCCGCGGCCGGCATCTTCGACGGCATCGACATCGACTGGGAGTGGCCCGTCACCGGCGGCGAGACGGCGAACGCCCGCCCCGAGGACAAGGAGAACTTCCTGCTCCTCATGGAGGAGTTCCGCACCGCGCTCGACGCGCGCGGCGCGGCGAACGACGAGGACTACCTCCTGACGGCGTTCGCGCCGGCGGGCGGCTGGAACGCCGGCCAGGGCGGCTGGCTCGACCCGCGACTGTTCGCGGTCGTCGACTTCCTCAACGTCCAGGGCTACGACTTCCACGGCGGCTGGGTGCCGAACCAGACGGGTCACCAGGGCAACCTGCACCCCGACGGCACGCAGAACTGGGGACTCGGGCTCGACGGCGCGCTGGGCATGTACGTGAACGCAGGCGCGGACCCGAGCCAGGTCAACGCGGGCCTCGCCGCCTACGGGCACGGCTGGTACGGCGTCGAGGACGGCACGCAGGGCTGGCAGCCCGCCGCGGGCTACGTCGGCACCAAGACGTACGCGCAGCTGCGATCGTTCGACGGCGAGCGGTACTTCGACCCGGAGATCGGCGCGAGCTGGCTCTACGACGGCGACGAGTGGTGGAGCTACGACGACCCCGCGTCCGTCACCGCGAAGGCGGAGTTCGTCGCGACGCAGGGCTATGGCGGCGCGATGTGGTGGGACCTCTCGGGCGACTACCGCAACGAGCTGGGCGACGCGCTGGGCTCGACTCTCCGCGCGGCGACCCCCGGCCCGGGCGTGGCCGACGAGTGCGCGGTGCCGTGGTACGGCACCGGCGTCTACACCCGTGGCGACGTCGTCTCGCACGAGGGCTCGGAGTACTCGGCACAGTGGTGGACCCGCAACCAGGAGCCGGGCGCGAGCAACGCGTGGAAGAAGATCGGTCCCTGCGGCACGGCGCCCGAGGTCGAGGTCGCGGACTGCGCCCCGGCGTGGTCGCGCGAGGCCGTCTACACCGGCGGGCAGACCGTGTCCCGCGCCGGGGTCAACTACACGGCCCAGTGGTGGACGACCGGCGAGCTGCCCGGGTCCGTGACGTGGGGCTCGTGGGACCCGGTGGGTCTGTGCGCGTGAGCTGATCCGCACGACGGCGGCGGGCCCGGTCTCAGGACCGGGCCCGCCGTCGTCGTAGGAGGAGTGCGCAGACCAGCGTTCTACCTCGCGCAACCACGGTTCTATCTCGCGCAACCACGGTTCTACCTCGGGTGGCCAGAGTTCTACCTCGCGTCCGAGCAGGGTTCTCTCTCAGCGGGGAACGCGGGCGTCGCGGCGCAGGTAGTTCCATGCCAGGACGCAGCACGCGATGCCGTTGACGAGCCCGACGACGACGTCCGCCAGGCCGTGGGCCCCGCGGTAGAGCCGGGACAACCCCACCCCGAGCGGCACGAGGCAGCAGAGCACGGTGACGACCGTGCGGAGCGCCGGGTTCGGGATGCGCTGCGCGATGAGGGCGAGGCTGAGGTAGAACGCGGCCGAGGCGCCGGTGTGCCCCGACGGGAAGCTCGACGTCGGCGGCGACTCGTCGAGCCGCTCCACGTCGGGGCGCTCGCGGCCCACGACGATCGACGACGTGAGGAAGATCAGCGCCTGCAGCGCGACGGCGATCGCGGGCACGATCGCGAACCACCACTGCCGGGTACGCCACCAGACCAGCGCGATCGTGAGGAGGGTCCCGCCGATGATGAACTCGGTGGTCCCGATGAGCGAGAACACGTCGGTCACCGCGTCCCAGAAAGGCGTGCGCCGCTCCTCGAACCACCGGTTGAGACCCACCTCGCCCGGGAGGTCGCCGAGCGGACCCGTGATCAGGAAGCCCGTCGCGACGATGAGGATCCACAGCACCGCACCGGGGAGGAAGGCCCGCAGCCCGACGTCGCGCAGCACCTCCTTCGCGCTCGGCCGGGTCGTGTCGATCTCGTAGCGGTGCACGAAGGCGTGCATCAGACCTCGTTCCTTAGGGTGGCGCCGGAGACGCCGGGGGAGCGGGTGGCGGTCCACCCGTGGTAGCCGACGGCGGACGCGCCCGCGACGGCGCCGCCGAAGAGGAGTCCGCCGACGACGTCGGAGGGGTAGTGCGCGCCGAGGAGCACCCGGTCCGCGGCGGTGACGAGGGCGAGTGCCGTCGCGCCGGCGACCACCGCGACGCGGCCGCGCCGGCCGAGCAGCGGCCAGACGAGCACCGTGAGGCTCACCCCGACGGCGGCCGCGTTCATCGCGTGCCCGGAGGGAAAGCTGGAGCCGGGCACGATCGTCACCGCGTCCTCGACGACCGGCCGGGCGCGGTCCACGAGCTCCTTCGCCCCGAGGCCCAGCGCCCATGCGCCCCAGATCGTCCCGGCGGCCCAGGCCGCTCGCGTGCCGAGCCCGTGCCGTCGCCACGCCCAGAGGCACACGCCCATGGCTGCGAGGTTCATCCACCGCGCCGCGAGCACCTCCTGCCCGACGAGCAGCGTGCGCTCGAAGGCCGGGCGCTCGCCCGTGAACCGCGTCGCGGCGGCGACGACCTCGCGGTCTGCGTCGACGACGAGTCCCGACTCGGCCCGGACGAGCCAGGCGAGCACCAGCACCGGGACGGACGCGGCTACCCCGCACACCGCGGCGCGCGCGAGGGCGCGTCGTCGGGTCCGGTGGGCTGGCACCCCCGGACAGTAGCGGGGCGCGACGCCCCACGCCCGAGGAGAGAGGGCGCCGTCGTGCACCGGCCGCGCGCCCTGCCGGGCCGGAGCCCACCGCGTCAGCGCGGGAGGGCGGCCACCGCCTCGATCTCGACGAGAGCGCCGGGGCGCCCGATCCCCACGCGCAGGACGGTCACCGCCGCCGGGTGCGGTCCCCACACCTCGCCGACGACGGCGAAGCCCTCCATGAGGTCGGCATCCGGTGCGAGGTAGATGGCGAGGCGGGCGACGTCCTGCGGCCCGGCGCCGGCCTCCTCGAGCACGGCGAGGACGTTGCGCAGCGCCTGCGCGGTCTGGGCGGCGATGCCGCCCTCGACGATCTCGCCGCTGGCGTCGGTCCCGTTCTGGCCACCGACGTAGAGCGTGCGGCCGGTCTCGACGATCGTGCCCTGCGAGAAGGCGGGGTTCGTGTGCAGCCCGGGCGGGTTGAGGTGCGTGACGGTCGGCGTGGTCATGGTCGTCCCTCCTGCGGTCGTGTCCTGATGGTGCAGCCGACGCTACGCCGACCCCCCGACACGCTGCGGGGGCGGCTCCGACGGGCCGTCCCGGCGCAGCCTGTGTAGGAAGGAGTGGTGAAGCAGTCAGCTGGGATCGTGCTCTACCGCGTGCGCGACGGCGTCGTCGAGGTGCTGCTCGGGCACATGGGCGGGCCGTTGTGGGCACGCAAGGACGCGGGTGGGTGGACGATCCCGAAGGGCGAGGTCGAGCCCGGCGAGGACGGGCTCGTCGCGGCGCTGCGCGAGTTCGAGGAGGAGCTCGGCGTGCCGGCGCCGGAGGCCCACGTGCCGGACCTGGACCTGGGGACCGTCCGGCAGCGGGCCGGCAAGCTCGTGTCGGCGTGGGCACGGGAGGCGGAGCTCGACGTCACGACGATCTCGAGCAACACGTTCGCCCTGGAGTGGCCGCCGCGCTCGGGCCGGATGCAGGAGTTCCCCGAGCTCGACCGGGCCGGGTGGTTCCCGCTCGCCCGGGCGCGGGGCCTCGTCGTCGCGGGGCAGGTGCCCCTGCTCGACCGCCTCGAGGAACGGCTGGGTGTCGCGGACGGCCTCGGCGCAGAGACGTAGGGTCCCACCATGGCGCTGTACCACTACGGGCTGTCGAGGCCGCCCAAGAACCAGCGACGACGCCGTGGGTACGCCGTCGGGGTGCTGCTGCTCTGCGTACCGCTCGCGCCCTTCGTCGTCCTGGGCGCCGTCCAGGGATGGGCGGACGGGGACGTGCCGGGAGCTGCCGTGCTGACGCTGCTCGCCGCGCTGTGCCTCGTCGGCGTCGCCAGCGGGGTGTGGGCGCTCGTCGACTCGTTCCGCAGCAGCGGCGGGAGCGGAGATCCGGAGCAGGTCGACGGCGGTACGGATCAGCCGAGCAGGTAGGGGGCGGCGACGAATCCCGCGGACAGGCCGACGAGCACGACGGCGACGGCGGACAGGTGCGATCGGCGCGCCCGGGCGGTCGCGCGGCGGGCGGTGTGGCCCAGTGTCTCGGTGACGGTGGTCATGACGGTCCTCTCGTCGTGGACGTTCTCCAGGAGGAGAGACCGCGCTCGGCACGATCCATGACGCGGTTTCCGCATGCCGTGACGCGATCTGCGTCACAGCACGGCGTCGAAACCGCGCCGGCCCTGGTGCATCATCGTGCACCAGGGCTCGACGGCTCGCTCGGGCAATCGAGTCAGCGGCGGCTCACCACGCCACGGGCCCGCTCGCGCTGAGGAACATGCCCGACGGCGCGTCGTCGGGCAGCCGGGCGGCCCGGACCACTATCTCGGCCGCCTCCGCGGGCGTCGTGGGTGCCTGCTCGCGGTTGCCGGGCGCGAGGTCCGTCTGGACCCAGCCGGGGCAGACCGACGTCACCTTCACCCGGGACCCGGCGAGGTGCTTCGCGAGCGAGACCGTGACCGCGTTGAGCGCGGCCTTCGAGGCCTGGTAGGCCGGGACGACCATGCCGTAGTACGGCGAGTCGGGGTCCTGCTGGTCGGTGAGCGACCCCATGGTCGACGACACGTTGACCACGCGTCCCGCGGGTGAGCGCTCCAGCAGGGGGAGGAGCTCCTCGATCACGGCCACCGGGCCGAAGACGTTGGTGCGGAACGTGCGCTCGAACACGTCCGCGTCGACGAAGCGCGGTCCGTCCTCGCCGCCTCCCGTCGTCGCCTCGGGCAGGATCCCGGCGTTGTTGACGAGGATGTCGAGGCGGTCGTGACGGGTCGCGACCTCGGCGGCCGCCGCCCGGACGCTCGCCGGGTCGTCGACGTCGAGCGTCACGCCGGTCACGTCGAGGCCCCGGGCGCGCAGCGCCTCGACCTCGACCTCGACGGCGTCCGCTCGACGTCCCGCCAAGATCACCGTCGCGCCCTCGGCCGCGAGCGCCTCCACGACGGCGAGACCCAGCCCGCGTGTGCCGCCGGTGACCAGTGCGATGGACTGCATGTGTTGCTCCTTCGGAGGTGGTGGTGCCGGCGATCGGCCGGCACCACCACTCTCGTCCGGAACTGCAGGGATGTCCGGCGGCCATCGGACATCGCATCGTGGTCCCCGGTCGCCCGGTCGCCCGGTCGCCCGGTCGCCCGCTCGCCCGGTCGCGCCGTCAGGCGCGGAGGATCAGCGCGTCGCCCTGGCCGCCCCCACCGCACAGTGCCGCCGCGCCGACGCCACCCCCGCGCCGCCGGAGCGCGAGCGCGAGGTGCAGCGCGAGCCGGGCGCCCGACGCGCCGACGGGGTGGCCGAGCGCGATCGCGCCGCCGTCGGTGTTGACGACCTCCGCGTCGATCCCCAGGTCGGCGATCGACTGGAGCGCGACCGCCGCGAACGCCTCGTTGATCTCGACGAGGTCGAGGTCCGCGGCGGCGACGCCCTCGCGCTTCACGGCGGCCTCGATGGCGCGGGCGGGCTGGGAGTGCAGGGAGTTGTCCGGCCCGGCGACCTGGCCGGCGGCGCCGATCTCGGCGAGCCAGGTGAGGCCGTTGCGCTTCGCGAAGGCGCGGCTCGCGACCACGACGGCCGCCGCGCCGTCGGACAGCGGGGAGCTCGACCCGGCGGTGATGGTCCCGTCCTTGACGAACGCGGGGCGCAGGCGCTCGAGCGCGTCGAGCGTGGTGTCGGCGCGCACGCCCTCGTCGTGCTCGACGGCGACCGGCTCGCCCCGGCGCTGCGGCACCTCGACAGGCGCGATCTCCTCGGCGAGGCGGCCCGCGTCCCGGGCGTCGGCTGCCCGCTGGTGCGAGCGCAGCGCGAAGGCGTCCTGCTCGGGGCGCCCGATGCCGCGCGTCGCGCAGCCACGGTCGGTGAGCTCGCCCATGACCTCGCCGCTGAACGGGTCGTTCAGGCCGTCGTGCGTGAGCGAGTCGGCCATCGTCACGTCGCCGAACGCGAAGCCCGCGCGCGAGCCCACGACGAGGTGCGGCGCGTTCGTCATCGACTCCTGGCCGCCCGCGACGACGACGCTCGCCTCCCCGGTCCGGACCAGCCGGGCGGCGTCGATGATCGCCGTGAGCCCCGAGAGGCACAGCTTGTTGATGGTCACGGTGGGCACGTCCCAGCCGAGGCCCGCGAGGATCGCGGCCTGGCGGGCCGGGCCCTGCTTGGCGCCCGCCTGGACGACCTGACCGAGGATCACGGTGTCGACCTGCTCGGGAGAGACGCCCGACGCCGCGAGCGCGCCGCGGATCGCGTGCGCGCCGAGCTCGGCCGCCGAGAGCGAGGCGAGCGCCCCGCGGAAGCGTGCGAACGGGGTGCGCGCGCCGTGCAGGAGGACCGAGGTGACCTCGTCCTCGGAGGTGACGGCTCCGCCGTCGGGCACGGTGCGGGTGGTGGCGTCGGTGCTCATGGAGACTCCGTCCGGGGGAAGGGCTGCGGGAGAAGAAGGGCCCCGGCGCCGCGAGGAGGGGCGAGCGGCGCCGGGGAGTCAGGGTGGGTGCCAGGTCGACGCGGACCTCTGTGCCCGACGCGGGGGTACGTCCCCCCGCGGGGTGCACGCGCGTAGGCGCGGTGCGACGGCGCGTAGGCGCGCACGCCGGGGTCCGCGCCGGTCAGGCGAAGGCCGAGACGCCCGTGATGTCGCGCCCGACGATGAGCGCCTGGACCGACTCCGTGCCCTCGTACGTGTGCAGGGCCTCGACGTCCGCGAAGTGCCGTGCGACGCGGTTCCGCAGCAGGATGCCGTTGCCGCCGAGCAGGTCGCGCGCCGTCGCCGCGACCTCGCGGGCGCCGCGCGTGCACGTGTACTTCGCGAGCGAGGCCTGCGGGCCGGTGAGCTTTCCGGCCTCGTCGAGCCGCGTCATCTGCGCGACGAGGAGCTGCAGCTGCGTGACCGTGGAGAGCATCTTCGTGAGGCGCTCCTGGATCATCTGGTTCGCAGCGAGCGGGCGCCCGAACTGCACGCGCTGCTTCGCGTAGGCGACCGCGGACTCGTAGCAGCCCATCGCGTGCCCGACGGCGGCCCACGCCACCCCGAGGCGCGTCGCGAAGAGCACGCGCGAGGTGTCCTTGAACGAGCGCGCGCCCGGGAGGGCGTTCTCGGCCGGGACGAAGACGTCGTCGAGCACGACGTGCGCCTGCCAGATGGCGCGCAGCGACACCTTGCCGGTGATCGTCGTGCCGGTGTACCCGGGGGTGTCCTGCGGGACGACGAAGCCGTGGACCTGGTCGTCGCCGCCCTCACCGACGAGGCGCGCCCACACCACCGTGATGTGGCCCGACGACCCGTTGCCGATCCACTTCTTCTCGCCGTTCAGCACGTAGCCCTCGACGCCGTCGCGGGTCTCCTTGCGCGCCGTCGTCTCGAGCGAGACGGAGTCCGAGCCGTGGGTGGGCTCGGTGAGCGCGAACGCGCCGAGGATCTCCCCGCG
Organism: Cellulosimicrobium sp. BMG9.22; assembly: GCF_059159975.1. Taxonomy (NCBI): domain Bacteria; kingdom Bacillati; phylum Actinomycetota; class Actinomycetes; order Micrococcales; family Promicromonosporaceae; genus Cellulosimicrobium; species Cellulosimicrobium sp. BMG9.22. The sequence goes on from NZ_JBZGBY010000013.1 coordinate 46,364, forward strand.
CGCCATGGGCTCGGCGTACCGCGCGCGCTGCTCGTCCGAGCCGAGCATCTGGATGCTGCGCAGCGCGAGGCCGCCCTGGACGCCGCAGATCGTCGCGACGGAGCCGTCGCCGCGCGACATCTCCATCGCGGCGAGGCCGGCGGCCAGGAGCGAGACGCGGGGGTGGCCGTCGACGTCGACGCCGTCGCGCAGGAGGTCGAGCTCGCCCATGCGCTTGACGAGGTCGTCCGGGACCTCGGCGCGCTCCCAGTAGTCGTCGATGACGGGCAGGACCTCGTCCTGGACGAACTGCCGCACGCGCTGCTGGTGGGCGCGGTCCTCCTCGGTCGCGTCGGCGAAGGCGCCGGCGTAGTCGAGGTCGAGCGGGGTCACGAGGTCGTAGGTGGGCTCGGTGACGCCGGGCATGATCGGGGTGGTGGGCATCGGTGCTCCCCTGGGAGGGCGGCTGCTGGTCGGTCGAGCGCGATCGTCGGCGACGGCGGTGCCCGGGTGGCGGGCCGACGTCGCCGGCGGTCTTCTCCCATAGTGCAGCGATACCAAGTCTCAGTCAATCTGAGACCCGGTATCGCGGTCCGCTCCCCGCGTAGGGTGCCCCACATGGAACCTGTCGCGGTGCCCTGGGACGACGACGCCTCGGCCGGCGCGTGGATCGCGGAGCGGCTCGGTGACTTCGGGCCGACGGTCGACGGCACGGTGCCGCGCGGGTACGCGGCCTACGTGTGCATCGAGCACCCCGAGCCGGACGACGACATCACGCCCGCCACGCAGACCGACGCCCTCGCCGCGGTGCTCGCTCCGTTCACGGGCGACCAGCCCGTGCACCTCGCGATCTGGACGGGACACCCGTTCCTCTACGACCACGGCGCGGACCCGCGCGCGACGTCGGGCATCTCGCCGTTCTTCTCGTGGCACCCGGACGCACCGCGCCCGAGCGACGCGGAGGTCGAGCAGGCGCTCGCGGAGGCGTGGGAGCAGCTCATCCCGACCCTCACCGAGCGCCCGGCCGCGCCGATGCTCCTGCTCCCGCACCGCGAGTACCACCTGTGGACGGGGACGCTGGCCGACGCGGGCGTGTTCCGGCACCAGGAGCAGCCGCCGAACCTGTGGTGGCCGGAGGACCGGTCGTGGTTCGTCGGGACGGAGATCGACGCGTCGGCCACCTACGTCGGCGGGAGCGACGCGCTCGTCGAGGCGCTGTGCGCGGACGCGACGCTCGGCGCGACCCGGGTCGCGCCGTCGGACCGCATGCTCTACGAGGACTGAGGCCGCGACCTCACGCTCAGCACGAGGTCAGGCGGGCACGCCCGCCGACGCCGCAGCAGCCTCGGCGGTGGCCTGGCGCTTGATGCGCCACCACACGAAGAACCCGACGAGCGTGAACGCGCCGTAGAAGACGTACATGAACGCCGACGCGTAGTACCCGGCGGAGACGAGCAGCGGCACGCCGACGATGTCCACCGCGACCCAGATCAGCCAGAACTCGACCCAGCCCTTCGCCATGCCGTACGTCGCGAGCAGCGAGCCCATGAAGATCCAGGCGTCGGCCCACACGGGCTCGAACGAGCCCATCGCGCGGAAGACGGGCGTGAGCACCGCCGTGCCGACGAGGAGGGCGAGCACGAGGGCGATGCGCTGCCGCGCCGTCGCCCACTGCGGCACGACGCTCACCCCGTGGCTGTCCGCGTCCGCGTCCCCCAGTCGCTGCTGGGTCCGGCGCCACTGCACCCACCCGTACACGGACACGATGACGAACATGACCTGGCGGCCGGCCTGGCCGAGGAGGTTCACGGGGTTGGGCGTCGCGAAGACCGCGCCGAGGAACACCGTGAGCAGCAGCAGGTTGCCGACGATGCCGACCGGCCACGCCCACACCTTGCGCCGCATGCCGCCCAGCGCGGAGGCCAGGCCGAACACGTTGCCCACGATCTCGCGCCACAGCAGGTGCTGGTCGCCGATCGTCAGCTGCGCGTCGAAGAGCGCGTGGATCAGGTCCATCGGTGTTCCCTCGTCGTCCCGGGCGCGACGGACTCCGGGGGCGTGAGGACGGCGCGACAGGGTCACCCGTCGCGCCGCACGTGCTTCCTCCCATCCGGACTTTCACCGTCGGTCCCGGAGTTCCACTAGGTCAACCGCGCGTAGGGCGCGGGTCGCGGACTGTCACCGCCGGCTCGGAATTGCACCGACCCCGGAGCACGTTCGTGCGTACTGCGTGCTGCAACGGTGGATGCTACCGGCACATTCCCGTGCCGGGCGAGGGCCGGCGCTCAGCCCAGGGCGTCGCGGACCGCGCGGGCGACGTCGTCCGCGACCTCGTCGGCGTCCGATCCGGCGTCGACGACGGTCACGACGACGCGGCGCCCGTCGGTGCCGGGTCGCTCGCGCGAGGGGGGCGGACCGGCCGGGGCGGTGACGTCGTCGTCGTGGGCGGAGTACCGCCCGACGGCGGCGCGGCGCAAGTCGGAGAACGCCTCCTCGAGCTGGGGGCGCAGGTCCTGCTCGGGGTTGCGCAGCCAACGGCGCAGGAGCGCGTTGTGGACCGCGACGACGGACGCGGCGAACGCGATGGACGCGGTCGAGCGGCGCGCGTCGGGCGGCAGGGCGTCGCGCAGGTACGCAGTGAAGGCGCGCTCGTAGCGGTGGGTCGTGACGAGCTCGCGGTCGCGCAGCGCGGGCACCTCCTGCAACAGGCGGTGGCGCGCGAGCGACGTCTCGCGCTGGCGGACGTGGTGATCGAACACGAGGCGGGCCGCGCGGCACACCTCGAGGTACGGGTCGACCGTGGGGTCCGGGACGAGGCTCCCGGCGGCATCGGGCCCGGGCCGCGTGGAGGCGAGGAGGACGACCACCTCGTCGAGCAGGAGCTCGTGGTCGGCGAAGATCACGTCCTCCTTGGAGCGGAACCGGCGGAAGAAGGTGGCGCGGCTGACCTGGGCGGCGTCGGCGATCTCCTCGACGGTGGTCTGCTCGTACCCCTGGCGGGTGAAGAGCTCGATCGCTGCGTCGACGGCCTGGGCGTGGGTGCGGCTGCGGACGTCGGTCATGCACGGGACGGTACACCGGTGCCAGGTTCCCGCCCGGGGAGCCGACCGTCGTCGGCCCGGGCTCAGTGGACGAGCCGGTAGAACCGGAAGAACGCGAAGTCGTCGACCGGCAGCACCTCGACGTCCGCGAACCCTGCCTCGAGCGCGTACCGCCGCAGCGTCGCGGGGCGCATGACCGTTCCCGTGCCCACCGAGGGTGGTGACGAGAGCCCGTCGGGCAGGCAGACGAACAAGCTGTACCCGTACATGACCCGGTCGACGTCGTCGGCGGGCGCCGTGAACTCCTGGGCCACCGCCTCGTCCATGACCACGACCACCCCGTCCGGGCGCATCGCGCGCCGCACCGCGTCGAGGACCTCGACCGGGCGCGGCAGGTCGTGCACGCACTCGAAGGCGAACGCCGCGTCGAACGGCCGGCCCGCGGGTTCGACGAGCCCGAGCTCGGCGGCGTCCGCGAGGTGGAACGTCGCCCGGTCGGCGAGCCCGGCCTCCTCGGCCGCGGCTCGGGCCGCCGCGACCGACGGCCGGTCCACGTCGACGCCGTGCACGACGGCGTCCGGGTAGGCGCGCGCGAGGGCGAGCGTCGACCACCCGAACCCGCACCCCACGTCGACGATCCGGGCACCCGGCCGCGACAGCACGTGGTGGACCGACGGCACGCCCGCGAGCGCCGGCGCGAGCCGCTGCTCGAACCACGGCCGGTTGACGTCGGCCTGCGCCTCGCGCGCGTCGTCGCCGAGCTGCTCCCACGACACCCCGCCGCCCGTGCGGTACGCCTCGAGCAGGTGCGGGAGCTGGGGGCCGACCGCGCCGATGAACCGCGCGAGCGGGGCGGAGTACGCGAGCGACGACGTGTCGGTGAGCACCTCCGCGTGCGCGGCGGGCAGGGCGTAGAGGCGCTCGCGGCCCGCCGCCGACGGGTCCGCGACGAGCGCGGGGCCGGCGCCCGGGTCCTCGGCGACGAGGATGCCCGCGGCCGCCTGCTGCTCGAGCCACTCGCGCGCGTACCGCTCGTGCGTGCCGGTGCGCTCGGCGAGTCCGGTCGACGTGACGGGACCGGCGTCGGCGAGGGCCCGGTACCAGCCGAGCCGGTCGCCGACGTGCACCGCGAGCACGTCGATCGCGCCCAGCGTCGCGGTGAAGAGCCGCACGGCGAACGCGTCCGGGGACGTCGGCTCGGCGTCCTCACCGCGGCCGTCGTCCGACGACGGATCTGTGCTCGTGTTCGTGGCGACCATGCGCGCCTCCGCTCGACGTTGGCCGGGCGCCTGCCGGGGGGCAGCGGCGCCCGTGGTTCGACGGTAGACCCGGGCGGGTGCGGCGTCGATGGCAGCGGCGGCTGAAACCGCAGCAGCGACGTGCTGCTCGCGTAGCCTCGGTCCGTCCCGACGAGTTTCGGAGCACGGTTCACTTGAGGTGAGCCTTGCCTTATTCTTGGCGCGTGACCGTGGACAGGCCCGCGCCCGGCGCGTCGTCCGGCGCGTCGCTGCTCGCCGTGCGGGACGTGCGGGTCCGGTACCACGCCGACGAGGGCGCGGCCGTGCGCCCGGCGCGGCCCGACGGCGTCGCGCTCGACGTCCGGCGCGGCGAGGCGGTCCTGCTGCTCGGCCCGTCGGGGTGCGGGAAGTCGACGCTCGCGCTCGCGGCGAACGGCCTCGTGCCGCACGTCGTCGGCGCCGACCTCGAGGGCACCGTGCACGTGGCGGGACGCCTGACCACGGACCACGCCCCGCCCCAGCTGTCGCGCGACGTCGCGATGGTCTTCCAGGACCCCGACGCACAGGTCGTCACCGGGACGGTCCTCGACGAGGTGTGCTTCGGCCCGGAGAACCTGCTCGTGCCGGTCCCGGAGGTGCTCGCGCGTGCCGAGGAGGCGCTGCGCCGCGTCGGGCTGTGGGACCGCCGGGACGACGACCCCGCCGTGCTCTCGGGCGGCGGGCGCCAGCGGCTCGCGATCGCGTGCGCGCTCGCGCTGGGCTCGCCGCTGCTCGTGCTCGACGAGCCCACCGCCAACCTCGACCCCGCCGGTGTCGAAGAGGTCTACGACGTCCTGCGCGAGATCCTCGCGACGGGCGACCGCGGGGTCCTCCTCGTCGAGCACGACCTCGACGCCGCGGTGTCGCTCGTGGACCGCGTCGTCGTGCTCGACGGCGCCGGCCGACTCGCGCTCGACGGGCCGACGCGCGCCGTGCTCGCCGGGGAGGCGGGACGCCTCGCCGCGCTGGGCGTGTGGCTCCCGACCGCGGCTCTCGCCGCGCTGAGGCTGCGTGAGGCGGGCGTCGTGCTCGACCCCGTCCCGCTCACGCCCGCCGAGCTGGCCGCGGCGCTCGACGCCGTCCCGCACCTGCCGGAGCCCGCCGCGTCGGGGCGCGCCACCGCGGCGGGGTTCGGCACCGGTTTCGAGACGGTGTTCTCGGCGGCGGACGACGACGCGACCCGGCGCCCGGCGAGGCGGTCGGGCGAGCCGGCGGTCGTCGTCGAGCACCTGACGTTCCGTCGCGGCCGGGGGCGGCACGCCACGACGGTGCTCGACGACGTGTCGCTGACGATCGGTCGCGGCGAGCTCGTCGCCGTCGTCGGGACGAACGGCGCCGGCAAGACGACCCTCGCGCAGCTCGCCGCGGGCGTGCTGCGTGCGCCGCGGGGCGCGCTCGACGGGACGGTGCGCGTGGCCGGTCTGGACCCGGCCGCCGTCGACCCGCGTGACCTCGCCCAGCACGTGGGGTTCGTCTTCCAGAACCCGGAGCACCAGATGGTCACCGGGCGCGTGGACGACGAGCTCGCGCTCGGGCTGCGCCTGCGCGGCGTCCCGGAGGACGAGGTGGCCGCCCGCGTGGACGACGTGCTGGCGCGCTTCGGGCTCACCGACCTGCGGGACCGGCACCCGTTCCTGCTCTCGGGCGGGCAGAAGCGCCGTCTGTCCGTGGGGACCGCGATCATCTGCCGGCCCGAGGTGCTCGTCCTCGACGAGCCCACGTACGGGCAGGACCGCGAGCGGGCCGCCGAGCTGCTCGACCTCCTCACCGCGCTGCACCGCGACGGCACGACCGTGCTCGTCGTGAGCCACGACATGCAGCTCGTCGCGGAGCACGCGACACGCGTCGTCGCGCTCTCCGGCGGCCGGGTCCTGGCGGACGGCGCACCCTCCGACGTGCTCGGCGACGAGGCCGTGCTGCGCAGCGCGGGCCTGCGCACGCCGCCGCTCGCGCAGGCGACGCGCGCCCTCGTGCACCACCCCGCGTGGCGGTCGGTGACGCGGCTCGCGGACCTGCCGGGCGCCGTCGTGACGGCGGGGGCGTCGGCGTGAGCGCGACGACGGCCGTGCGCCCGGCACCCGGCGCTCGACGCACGACGGGCCCGGAGCGGGGCGGACGTTTCGACGGGCCGGCGTGGGACCTGCGCACCTACGACCCGCTCGTCACGACGCTCGGCCCCCTGCCCGTCGTCGTCTACGTCTTCACGACGCGCGACCTGCTCACGCCCGGGCTGATCGCGCTCGCGGCGCTCGCGACCATCCTCGCGATGGCCCGGCCGTCCCTGCGGGTCGTCGCCGCGCTGCTGCTCGGGCTGCCGCTCCTCGCCGCGGTGATGACCGTGTCGTTCGGCGTGCTCACCGACCCGCGCACGGTCGACGACACGACGCTCGTCGCGACCGTCGGGCCGTTCGAGCTGTGGTCCGGCGCGCTCGCGACCGGCCTGGCGACGAGCCTGCGCACCGTCGCGCTGCTCCTGCTCGTGCTGATCGGCGGGCTCTCCGCGACCGGGCAGGACGTCGTGCGGGCGATGGTGCAGCAGCTGCGCGTGCCGTACCGCATCGGGTACGCGGCGCTCGCGGCGCTGCGCTTCGTGCCGAGGTTCGGCCACGAGCTCGAGGTGATCCGCAGCGCGCACCGCGTCCGCGGGGTCGACCACGGCCGTGGACCGTCCGCGGCGGTGCGGCGCCGCGCCGGGTACGCCGTGCCCCTCCTCGCGGGCGGCATCCGGCACGGCGAGCGCGTGGCGCTCGCGATGGAGGCGCGCGGGTTCGGCGCGCACGCGACGCGCACCGAGCGCGTCCGCGTGCCGTTCCGGGCGCGCGACGTCGTGTTCCTCCTCGCGACGTGGGGCCTCACCGCGATGATCGCCCTCGTCGTCGTCCCTGCGCTGAGTCCCTGACCGGCGTCGCGGACCCACCCGACCTGCCACCCACCGACCTGCACAGACCGGAGCCCTCATGTCGTCGACCGGAACCCGCCAGCGTTCCCTCACCACGCGCTACCTCATGACGTGCGCCGCGATCGGCGCCGCGACGGGCGTGCTGCTCGTCCCCGCGAACTTCGTCGCCGCGACGCTCGCGGTCACCGTCCCCGTCGTCTACGCCGCGATGCTCGGACTGTGGATCGTCGGTCCGGTGCTCGCCCTCGCGCTGGTCCGACGGCCGGGCGCGGCGGTCCTGACCATGCTCGTCGCCGGGGTCATCAGCTCGGCGTCGCCGCTCGGTGCGTCGTCGATCGTCACGTGCCTCATGGTCGGGGCGGCGCTCGAGGTCGCGTTCCTCGTCACGCTCTACCGCGTGTGGTCGCCGTGGCTGTTCTACTCCGCGACGTTCGTCTTCTCCGCGCTGTACACGTGGTCCGCGTTCGTCGCCTTCGACGCCGCGTCCATGACGCCGGTCGTGCAGGTGCTCCTCGTCGTCCTCATGATGGCGAGCGCCCTCGTCGGCACGTGGGCCGGGCTGCTGCTCGCGCGGCGGCTCGAGCGCGCCGGCGTGGCCAGGGGGCTCGCGCCGTCGCGTCGCGTCCCCGCGGCCGTCTGACTACGGCCTGGGCGCGGTGGGGAGGCGCGGTCGGAGGGGCGGCCGTGCCGGGTCTACCATCCGCCCGCTCGTTCCTCGCGGGCTCCCGTCAGACCCGCCACGACCCGGCACGGCCGCCCCTCCGCCCACGCCGCGTGGCTTGGCCGCCCCGCTGCCTACGCGACCGCCTCAGCCGCCCATGAACGCGTTCATCGCGAGGACGGAGAAGAGGACCGCCGCGCCGAGCACCGCGAGCCCGACGAGCCAGCCGTTGGCCCGCTCGACCGGCGGGACGGCGGGCCGGGGGACCGGGTTCGCACCGCGCCGTCGGGCACGCCGCGACGTGAAGCGAGCGCCGCGCGCGGCCGTGCGGGCGGGGGTGTGCTCGGGAGAAGCGGTGTCACGGGCGGGGGTCGGGGTCGTCACGGGGCGCCTCCGGGGTTGGCCGGCGCCGCTGCCCGACGCCGTAGCGCCAGTCTTCCCGTCCGTGCACCCTCCGCGCGTCGCCCGTACGGTGGATCCTGCGGCCCGCCCGCGTGCGACCTCCGGATGACACTCCACGCCTACGCGTGCGCACCGCGCGCACGGACGTACCTCCCTGCGCCGCGCACGCGTCGGCGCGGCGCACGCACGCGTCGGCGCGCCCGATGCGTCGGTGCGGCGCCCGGGCGGTCAGCGGGGGGCGTTCTCCTGGTAGCGCGGTCCGCGCCGTCCTCCGCGCGCGACACGCTGCAGGTAGCGGATCTCCCGCAGCGCGACGGCTGCGGCGATCACGAGCGGGATCCACGCCCACGTCCGCCCGCGCAGCAGCTGCACGACGCAGACGAGCGCGACGACGATCCCCCCGACCACGGTCGCGAGGCTGGCCCAGCGGATGCCCGTACGCGCGTCGCCGGCACGACGCCACCAGTCCCGCACGCGGTCCGCGAGGTTCGCCCGGCCGCCTGGGGGAGTGGCGCCGGCGGGCGCCGTCATGCGGTCCCCGGGGCGTGACGGGCGAGCGCGACGCCCTCGATGCTCCGCACGGCCATGCGCAGGGCGTCGGCGCGGGACATCTCGCCCTCGTCCGCCATGGACCAGGCGTTGAAGAGCATCCACCAGAGCACCCGGACGAGCCACGCGATGCTGAGCTGGTCGTCGACGACGCCGTCCTGCTGGCCACGTCGCAGCAGGTCCCGCACGGGATCCTCGACCTCCTCGGCCTCCGCCCAGAACTCGGGCTCGCCGTCCGACGCCTCGTTGAACATCACCATGTACCACGGTCCGAGGTCGAAGTACTCGAACGCGAGCCGGCGCAGTGCGGCAGCGGGTCCGTCCTCCTCGAGGCGGGCGGCGACGATCGCCGCGCGTGTGCGCTCGACCGCCTCCGCGCCGATCGCCTCGACGAGGTCGGACCGCTCCGGGAAGTAGCGGTGCAGCGTCGTGCGCCCGACGCACGCGGCCTGGGCGACGTCGCCGAGCGACGCGGACTTGTCCGCGCTGAGCACGGTGACGGCGGCGTGGAGGATCGCGCGGCGCGTCCGGGCGCGCGCGCCGCTCTCGGGAGGCGACGGCGTCGTGGCTTCCCCGCTCACCCGAGCCGTGGGGTCGGTGAGGTCTCGCTCGCTCGTTCGTGCCGTCACGCGGCCCACGATAGCCCCGTCGATCGTGGAACACATCTTGCCAGTAGTGGAACATGTATGTTCCACTACTGATATCGCCTGTTCCACGCGATCTCGACTGCGAACTCGTCAACAACAGTTGACACGAGAGAGGATGTCAACCATGGTTGACGGCATGGTCACCACCGACGCCAGCCCGACTCCCGCCCCCGACGCCCCACCGTCCACCGAGGACGCCGCGCCGAAGGGCCTGTTCCTCCCGCGCCTCAAGGTCCTGTGGGCGTTCGTCCGGCCGCACCGCCGCACGCTCCTGCTCGGCCTGGTCCTCGGGCTCGGCACGACCGCCGCGACCCTCGCGACGCCGATGGTCACCAAGTGGGTGCTCGACACCCTCGGCACGGGCGAGTCGCTCACCCCGGCCGTGCTGACCCTCGTCGGGCTGCTGGTCGTGGGGCTCGTGCTCGGCCTGTGGCAGTGGGTGCTGCTCGGCACGCTCGCCGAGCGGGTCGTGCTCGATGCCCGGACGTCCATGGTCAAGCGCTACTTCCGTGCGCGGATCGGCGCGCTCACCGGCCGCCCGACGGGCGAGCTCGTCACGCGCGTCACGTCCGACACCGTGCTGCTGCGCGAGGCGGCGTCGTCGAGCCTCGTCAATCTCGTCAACTTCGCGGTCTCCCTCGTCGGGACGATCGTCCTCATGGGCGTGCTCGACATCGTCCTGCTCGGCACGACGCTCGGCGCGATCGTCGTCATCGCGGTCCTCGTCGGCGGGCTCATGCCCCGCATCGCCAAGGCTCAGGAGAAGGCGCAGGAGTCGCTCGGCAGCCTGGGCGGCACGCTCGAGGGCGGGCTGCGAGCGATCCGCACCATCAAGGCGAGCCGCGCCGAGGGCCGCCAGATCGACCGCGTGCTCGACGACGCGCAGGCCTCCGCGGCGCACAGCGTCCGGACCGTGCGCACCGAGGCCGTCGCGTGGACCATCGCGGGCGGCGGCATCCAGCTCGCGATCATCGTCATCCTCGCGCTCGGCGCGTGGCGCGTGGACGAGGGGCTGCTCGCCGTGTCGAGCCTCGTCGCGTTCCTGCTCTACGCGTTCCAGATCGTCGAGCCCGTCACCGGTCTCACCATGAACGTCACGCAGCTCCAGGCCGGCATCGCCGCGGCCGGGCGCATCAGCGAGATCCAGGCCATCGAGCCGGAGGAGGACCTGGTCGGCGACGACCCCCGCGCGGTCGAGGCCGCCGCACCCGGGCGAGCGACGTCGTCGGGCCCGGGCGCTGCGCCGCGGCTGACGTTCGACGGCGTCACGGCGCGCTACCGACCGGGCGGCGAGCCCGTCGTGCGCGGCCTCGACCTCGAGGTGCCCCGGCGCGGGCAGGTGGCGATCGTCGGGCCGTCGGGCGCGGGCAAGACGACGACGTTCTCGCTGCTCCTGCGGTTCCTCCAGCCGGAGTCCGGGCGCATCCTGCTCGACGGCGTCCCGTACGACGACCTGACGTTCGACGACGTCCGGCGCCGCATCGCGTACGTCGAGCAGGAGACGCCGGTCGTGCCGGGCACGATCCGGGAGAACCTGCAGCTCGCCGAGCCCGGCGCGAGCGAGGAGGACATGTGGGCGGCGCTCGCGAAGGTCCGGCTCGACGCGAAGGTCCGCTCGCTCGAGGACGGCCTCGACACGTCGCTCGTCGGGACGACCGTCTCCGGCGGCGAGCGCCAGCGCGTGGCCCTCGCGCGCGCCGTCCTGCACACGCCCGACGTGCTGCTGCTCGACGAGGCGACCGCCCAGGTCGACGGCCTCACCGAGGCCGCCGTGCACGCGGTCATCGAGGACCTCGCCCGCGAGCGCGCGGTCGTGACGATCGCGCACCGCCTGTCCACCGTGATCGACGCCGATCTCATCCTCGTCATGGAGGACGGCCGCATCCGCGCCCGCGGCACGCACGCCGAGCTGCTCGCCACGGACGAGCTCTACCGCGAGCTCGTCGCCGCGCTGCGCATCGCGACGCACGAGGCCCCGCTGCCGAGGTAGAACCCTGGTCGCCGACGTAGAACCGTGGTAGCGCGAGGTAGAACCGTGGTCAGCCGATCGCCGGCGACACGCTCACCCCGCTCTCGACGACCACGGGGAAGCCGACGTCGTCGGTCAGCTGCTCGCCGAGCCGGTCCTCCTGCGCTGGCGTGAGCTCCTTCTCGATGCCGATCTCGACGCCGCTCCCGTCGACGCTCGCGCCGCCCATGGTGAGGGGGCCGTGCGCCGTCCCCGACTCGAACAGGGCGAGCACCGCCGCCTGCAGGTCCCCCGGGAGGTACGGCGTCTGCACGACCTCGACCGGCGTGTCCCCGGCGAGCTCGGCGAGGCCCTCGGGCGGGTCGCCGTGCCAGTACAGGACCAGGCCGTCGCCGCCCTCGGGGAGCGCGAGGTTCCCGAACCGCGGGTCGGCCCCGTACGTGTCGTGGATCGCGTCTGAAGCGTTCGCCGAGCCGTTCGAGCGTGGAGCGTGGTCGAGCTGGTCGAGCAGCTCTTGCTCGAACGCGTCGTCGACGCCCGGGTCGGGGACGAGCGTCGCAGGCGACCCCGGGTCGGCGGGTGCCAGGAGCGGCTCCATCCCGTCCGGGACCTCGTCCTGGGCGCACGCCGCTGCGCACAGGAGCGTCGCCGCGACGAACACTGCGCGCATCGAACGCGTCCGTGCCATGGTGCCTCCTCGCCGGCCGTGGGTCGTCCTCTCGTAGAGCCTGTGTCGCGGCCGCCGCGGTCCTTGCCGCAGACCCGCGGCGCCGATGAGTTCGCGGTGCGCGCGCGGTCGGACGTGTCGGCAGTGGTGGACGACGGCGGTCCCGTGCGCGGGACTGCGGAGGGTGAGGGCGGCATGGGGAACGTGACGTGCGACGTGACGGTGTCGGTGGACGGGTTCTCGTCCAGGCCGGACCAGACGCAGGAGCACCCGTTCGGGGAGGGTGTGGACCTCCACCGGTGGATGTTCGAGACGGCCGACGAGAACGCCGCGGAGCTCGAAGCGATCCTCGCTGCGGGCGCGTACGTCATGGGGCGCAACATGTTCACGCCGGGCCGGGGCGAGTGGGACCTCGACTGGCGCGGATGGTGGGGACCGGAGCCGCCGTACCACGGGCCCGTGTTCGTCATCACCCACCACCCGCGCGAGCCGCTCGTCATGGAGGGCGGGACGACGTTCCACTTCGTCACGGACGGCATCGAGTCCGCCGTCGCCCAGGCGCGCGAGGCGGCGGGGGAGAAGGACGTCTCGATCGCCGGCGGTGCCGCGACGATCAACCAGGCGCTCGCTGCCGGCCTGCTCGACGAGCTGCGGCTGCACGTCGTGCCGCAGGTCCTCGGCCACGGGGACCGCGTGCTCGACGGCGTCCCGCCCCTCGCGCTCGAGACCGTCGCCGCGCGCGCGGCCTCGCTCGTCACGCACGTCACGTACGGGGTCCTCGGGCCGCTCAGCGCGTGAGGAGCCGTGCCAGCAGCGCGACGGCGGTGCTCGCCACCGCCGGCCCGGCGCCGCCCGTGGCCCCCTCGTCGTCGGTGGGACGGGGGCCCGTGAACGAACGTCCTTGTCAAGTGTCCCGTCATGTCGGGGTTGTGGGCCCTCGGGGCTAGTCTGCGACGATGGATCTTTTCCGTGACCAGGCCCGCGACATGGGCATCCCGCACGACGAGGTCGAGCGATACCTGGAAGCGACCGTCCGCCCGTGCGCGATTCTGGGCACCCACCCGCAGGCTGGTGCCGCCGTGGTCGGACAGCTCGGCGGGCAGCCGTCGATACCCGACGGTGAGCTCGTGCCGGACCTGCCGTTCGTCGCCTCGATCGACCTCGCGGCGATCCCCCACGACGCGACGGACCTCCCGCTGCCGGCGGACGGCAGGCTCTACTTCTTCGCGGACACCTCCGACATGGCGCCGATGATCTCCCGTGATTGGGCCCGGCTCGTCCACGTCCCGGCCGGCAGCACCGGTCGCGCGCACGGCACCGACGATCGACCGCCCTCGGGACGCGATCTCCATCTGGCGATCAACCCCTCGCTGCCCAACCAGGTCGCCGACTCCGAGGAGTTCCCGCACCTTGAAGAGCTGCGCACGGTGTGGTGGGACTTTGGCGACGAGATGCAGACGTCCGGATCGGTGCAGATCGGTGGCTACCCCTGGGTCTGGAACAACGATCCCACCACGGACCGTGACCACATCCATGGCCCCGGTGACTGGGTGCTGCTCGCGGAGTTCTCGCCGGACGAGGATGATCTTCTCGGCAAGGTCCACTGGGTGATCCGCCGCGACGACCTGGCCGCTGGCCGGTTCACCGAGGCACGGGTCTACTTCGACATCAGCTGACGTCCGCCACATGGAGTCGTGCCTTTCGGCCACATTCCGGCCGCCGACGTCGCAGAGGCCTGACCGGAACCCGTCCCCAGGTCCAGCACATCGGTGCGACACCTAGGCGACCTGGCGGGCGCCCTCGGTCGCGATGCGCTCGAACACGCGCTCGTCGGTGGCGAACTGCGTGCCGGGGATCGGCCAGTGCACGACGATCTCCGTGATGCCGACCTCCGCGTACGCGAGCGCGGTCTCGACGAACGCGTCGACCGACTCCAGCGCGGGGTCGGGTGTGAACCCGGTGAGCAGGATCCGCTCTACGGTCGACGGGTCGCGCCCGGCGTCGTCGCACGCCGCCTCGAGCCGCTCGACCTGGCCGCGGACGGCCGCGCGGGACTGGCTGGGGGTCGCGTCCTCGCCGAGGTGACCGTCGCCGGTCGTGACCCACGACTGCCCGTAGCGGGCGGCGAGCCGCAGGCCGCGCGGACCCGTCGCGGCGATCGCGAACGGCACGCGGGGTGACTGGACCGGCCCGGGTATGGTCCGGGCCTCGTGCGCGCGGTAGTGGCCGTCGTCGTGCGTGACCGCGGGCTCGGTGAGGAGCCGGTCGAGCAGCACGGTGAAGTCGGCCAGCCGGTCCGCCCGCTCACCCGCCGACCACGGCTCGCCGCCGAGCACCGTGGCGTCGAAGCCCGTCGTCCCGGCGCCGAGGCCGACGGTGATCCGTCCGCCCGACAGGTCGTCGAGCGTCATGACGTCCTTCGCGAACGTCACCGGCTCGCGGAAGTTCGGCGACGACACGAGCGTCCCCAGCCGCACACGCTCGGTCACGCTCGCCGCGGCTGCGAGCGTCGGCACGGCACCGAACCACGGACCGTCGCGGAACGACCGCCACGACAGGTGGTCGTAGGTGTACGCGGCGTGGAACCCGAGGTCGTCGGCGCGCCGCCACACGTCCCGGCCCTCGCGCCACGGGTAGATCGGCAGGATCACTGTGCTCACGCGCATGGCAGCGACCCTATGGCCGCGCGCCGCGCCGGGCGATCCAGCGCGTGCACCTAGGGTGTCGGTGTGATCCAGCACACCGTCGCCTTCCGCCTCGTCCACCCCGCCGGCAGCGCCGAGGAGGCCGAGTTCCTCGGCACCGCGCGCCGCACGCTCACCGCGATCCCGGGCGTCAGGGACTTCACCGTGTCGCGCCAGGTGAGCGCGAAGAGCCCGCTGACGTTCCAGTTCTCCATGGTGTTTGACGACGACGCCGCGTACGCCGCGTACGACGCCCACCCCGACCACCGCGGCTTCGTCGCCGACCGCTGGGTTCCCGAGGTCGCCGAGTTCCAGGAGCTCGACCTCGTGCCGCTCGCGGACTGACTGCGCCTTCGACGCCGAGGTAGAGGCGTGGTCACGACCAGGCCTCTACCTCGGTGGACCAGGCCTCTACCTCGGCGGACCAGGGTTCTCTCTCGGCGGACCACGGTTCTGCCTCGGCACCGGGAGCGGGTGTGCGGTGTGGCAGGGTGACGGCATGACCCAGATCGACCTGCGCATCTTCACCGAGCCCCAGCAGGGCGCCTCCTACGACGACCTCCTGGCCGTCGCGAAGGCGACCGAGGACCTCGGGTTCGACGCCTTCTTCCGCTCCGACCACTACCTCGTGATGGGCGACGGCGACGGGCTTCCCGGCCCGACCGACGCCTGGACGACCCTCGCCGGCCTGGCCCGCGAGACGAGCCGGATCCGCCTCGGCACGCTCGTGTCGTCGGCGACGTTCCGCCACCCGGGCGTGCTCGCGATCCAGGTCGCGCAGGTCGACCAGATGTCCGGCGGGCGCGTGGAGCTCGGCCTGGGCGCCGGCTGGTTCGCGCGCGAGCACGAGGCGTACGGCATCCCGTTCCCCCAGAAGCGGTTCGGCATCCTCGAGGAGCAGCTCGCGGTGATCACGGGGCTGTGGGAGACGCCTGCCGGCGAGACCTTCACCTTCAGCGGCGAGCACTACACGCTCAAGGACTCCCCGGCGCTGCCCAAGCCTGCCCAGGGCCGTGTCCCCGTGATCGTCGGCGGTCATGGCCCGCGCCGCACCCCGGCGCTCGCGGCCCGCTACGCGAGCGAGTTCAACGCCGCGTTCCCCGACCCGGGTGTGCTGCCCGACCGCTTCGAGAACGTCCGTGCCGCGTGCCTCGACGCCGACCGCGACCCCGACTCGCTCGTCTACTCGGCCGCGTTCGTCGTGGCGGTCGGCAAGGACGAGGCCGAGTTCCGCCGTCGGGCCGACGCGATCGGGCGTGAGCCCGACGAGGTGCGCCGCAACGGTCTCGCCGGGACCGTCGGCGAGGTCGCCGACAAGATCGCCGCCGCGGCGGAGCAGGGCGCCACCCGCTTCTACCTCCAGGTGCTCGACCTCCACGACCTCGACCACCTCGAGCTCATCGCGAGCGAGGTCGTGCCGCAGCTTCCCTGAGCGCACCGCCCGATCCCGGGCAGCACCCCGACGGCGCGCGGCGTGTCCAGCAGGCGGACACGCGGCGCGCCGTCGTCGTGAATTCTCGGTTTCCGCGCGTGAACGGGTCGTTTCCGGCTCGTGCGCAGGACTCCCCGGGTGAGCGTTCCCGCTGGCCGGTGCGCCGTCGTCGGACGCGTCCGGGACCCGCGTAGCGCCAACGATCCGGCCGGAACCCGCGGCGGCGAGCCGCGCCCGTGACCGCTCGTTCACGTGCGAGGTGCCGTCCGGCGGCCCGCGACACGGGCCGGCGGTTCACCCGTGACACCACGGCCCGGCGCGGTTACGTTCGGCGCAGACGACGAGGTGGCCCGCTCCCGAGCGGGTCACCTCGACCTGTCTCCAGGGTCGCCGGCCCTCGGGAACACCGATCTCCCCGCACCGCGGGGCCCAGCACGCACGACACAGCACACGCGCACCTCTCACGACGCCGACGATGTCGCCGCACCCGGGCACCCAGGTCCGGACGGGCAGCAGTCCGCCGTGACCTCGACCCGTCTCTCGATCTCCCGCGTCCAGCGACGCGAACCCGACGAGAAGCGAGGACTGCGATGGCCGTCTCCGAGTTCGACCGCCTGGTCGTCACGCCCCGCCGCACGCAGTACGTGCGCCCCGCACCGTTCGGCCCGCGTGCCGAGCCCGACCGCCCGACCGGCCCGCCGCGCGACGAGAACTCCGCGGCACGTTCGCCGTCGCTCGTCATGATCATGCTGCTCGCGACGCTCGGCGTGGTCGCGTACGCGGTGTTCCTGCTCGACCCCGCCAACCGCGGCGACGCGCTCCCGTACGTCATGGTCATCACGGCGGAGTCCGTGCTCGTCGCGCAGGCGCTCCTCGCGATGTGGACCGTGCTGTCCAGCGGGCACGACCCGCGCGGCTTCTCGTTCCACCACGCGAAGGACCGCCTGTTCGACGTCCCCGAGATCATCCGCGACGGCGCCGAGGACGACCCGACCCGCTGGAACCTCTACCTGCACGACCAGCCCGTCACGATCGACGTCCTCGTCACCACCTACGGCGAGGACGTCGACACCGTCGCGCCCACCGTGCGGGCCGCCGTCGCGATGCGCGGCACCCACCGAACGTGGGTGCTCGACGACGGCCGGTCCGACGACGTCCGCGACCTCGCCGCCCAGCTCGGCGCGCGCTACGTGCGCCGCCTGTCGGGCAACGGCGCGAAGGCCGGCAACGTCAACCACGCGCTCGCCATCGCGAAGGGCGACTACTTCGTCATCCTCGATGCCGACTTCGTGGCCCGGCCCGAGTTCCTCGTCGAGACGGTCCCGTTCTTCGTCAAGGACGACGTCGCGTTCGTCCAGACGCCGCAGACGTACGGCAACCTCGACAACCTCATCTCGCGCGGCGCCGGGTACATGCAGGCCGTGTTCTACCGGTTCGTCCAGCCGGGCCGCAACCGCTTCAACGCCGCGTTCTGCGTCGGCACCAACGTGATCTTCCGCCGGGCCGCGATCGACGACATCGGCGGCATGCACACCGACTCCAAGTCCGAGGACGTCTGGACGTCGCTCATGCTCCACGAGCGCGGGTGGAAGACGGTCTACATCCCCACGACGCTCGCCGTCGGCGACACCCCAGAGACCGTCGAGGCCTACACGAAGCAGCAGCTGCGCTGGGCGACCGGCGGGTTCGAGATCCTCTTCCAGCACAACCCGCTCAGCCCGCGCCGCAACCTCACGCTCGACCAGCGCCTGCAGTACACCGTCACCGCGACGCACTACCTCGCGGGCATCGCGCCGCTCGTCCTGCTGCTCGTACCCCCGCTGCAGATCTATCTGGACCTCACGCCCATGAACCTCACCATCTCGTGGGGGACGTGGCTCCTCTACTACGCCGGGTTCTACGTCCTGCAGATCGCCATCGCGTTCTTCACGCTCGGCTCGTTCCGCTGGGAGGTGCTCATGCTCGCGTCCGTCTCGTTCCCCATCTACACGAGAGCCCTGTGGAACGCCCTGACCGGCAAGGAGCAGGCGTGGCACGTGACGGGGAGCAAGGGCAAGGTCACGTCGCCGTTCAACTACATGATGCCGCAGGTGTTGTTCTTCGCCTTCCTGCTCATCACGTCGGCCGTCGGCATCTGGAAGGGCTGGGGCGACCCGATGCCGAGCCTCGCGCTCGCGTGGAACGTCACGAACACGCTGATCCTCGGGGCCTTCGTCGTGACGGCGTTCCGGGAGTCGCGGGCTGCGTCGCGGGCGGGTCGCCTTCGGCGCCGGGGAGGGGCGGCCGCGCCGGGTCTACCATCCGGCGCCTCGTCCCTCGGCGCCTCCCGCCAGACCCGCCACGACCCGGCGCAGCCGCCCCTCCCCGCCGCCTCGATGTCGGGTCACCCTGGCGAGGCGTCGGCCTCGGTCGCCACCGGCAAGGGTGAGGTCGCCGCTGAGCGAGGGCGGGGAGAGGGTCGTGCGGCCCGTCGTGGTCGGGCCTGGCGGGAGGCCGAGGAACGAGGCCGGATGGAGACGGGCCGCACGACCCTCTCCCCGACCTCGCGGACCCGCACCGTACCCGCACCCACGATCGAGCCAGCCGGAGGTGTCGCATGACCTGGTCGAA
Organism: Cellulosimicrobium sp. BMG9.22; assembly: GCF_059159975.1. Taxonomy (NCBI): domain Bacteria; kingdom Bacillati; phylum Actinomycetota; class Actinomycetes; order Micrococcales; family Promicromonosporaceae; genus Cellulosimicrobium; species Cellulosimicrobium sp. BMG9.22. The sequence goes on from NZ_JBZGBY010000013.1 coordinate 65,181, forward strand.
CCGATTCCGACTCGTCGCCGGGCTGCTCGTGGTGCTGCTCGTGTGCGCCGCGCTGACGCTCGTCATGAACCGGCGCCTGAGCCAGGCGACGAGCTCCACCGCGACGATCCGGGCCGAGGTGCTCGACGTCGGCAGCGACTACGCGGGGACCGTCACCGCGGCGGAGATCGCCGAGGGCGACGAGGTGTCCGCGGGGGACCCGCTGGTCACGGTGAGCAGCATGACGCTGCAGCACGACATCGCGCTCGGCCTCGTCACGGCGGACACGTCGGCCTACGAGGTGACGCCTGACGGGACGATCACGCTCGTCGCCCCGTACGACGGCGTCGTCACCGAGGTCACGGCGCGAGAGGGCGGCTTCGTGCAGGCGGGCGAGGTGCTCGCGTCGTTGGAGCGCGCGGACTCGCTGTTCGTCGACGCGCGGCTCACGCTCGACCCGAGCGACTTCGCGCGGGTCCGGCAGGGTGCCGAGGTCACGGTCGTGCTGCCGAACCAGGCGGAGGTCGCGGGCGAGGTCGCGTCGATCTCCGTGCAGAACACCGACAACCAGGCGGAGGCCACCGTGGAGATCACGAGCGACGGGTTGGAGCGAGGGTCGGAGCACGGCCTCGTCGCGTCGGGCACCCCCGTCACGGCGAGCATCGAGCTCCACGACGACGGCGTGCTCACGGGCGTCAACGAGACGTTCGGGCAGTTCCTGCGGAAGGTCGGGCTGTGACCGCCTCGCGAGGTCGACCCGTGCGTCGCGACGTCGACCCACCGAAGGTCGATCTCGAGCGCTCGGGTCAATCTCGCGGGTGGGTGCTCGTGACGGTCCTGGCGTCGGCGGCCCTGGTCGCCGGGTGCGGGCTGTTCGCCTCGGAGGCGTCACCCGGGGCGACGGGCTCGCCCGGGGCGGGCGCCGCCGTCGTGCACCCCGACGCCGACCGGACGGGCACCGCGCCCGACGTGGACCCGTCGATCCTGCCGCAGGATTCCGTCAAGGCGATGCCGCCCACCCGCCTCGCCGACGGGCTCGTACCGCCGACGAACCGCTGGTTCTCGGGGCTGGTCTTCGGCGACGAGCCGCTCCCGGTGTTCCCCGTGCCGCTCGCGTTCGGCGTCATGGACGGCGGCTTCGCGTTCGGGCTGCCGGACGTCGAGGTCACCGAGCAGTCGATCCTCGGCCCGTTCGTGCCGCAGGTCGGCGTGGACGTGGGGGCGGCGTCGGTCGTCGTCTCGGCGTACGACACGGCGTCGGTCACGCTCGACCTGCTCGACGACGGGGGCGAGCTCCTCGGCAGCGTCACCCTCGTCGAGGGGTCGCCCGTGCTGCGCTACACGGCGGCCACGGACCAGACCGCGACGCTCACCCAGGCGTTCGTGGCGGCCGACGGCGTCGCCGTCGCCGAGGCGGGCGGGCGCGAGTACGTGCTCGTCGGGCCGGGCGGCCCAGCCCGCGGGGAGCCGGTGCTCGCCGACGGCGGGCGGGGGGTCGCGCTCGCGGCCGACGAGTCCGTCGCGTGGTTCCCCGTGCCCGACGACGCCCCGGACGGCGCGGTCGCGACGCTCGCCGAGGCGGCGGCCACCCCGGTCACGGGCACGTCCCTCGCCTACGGCGTGGCGGACGACGCCGTCACCACGGCGATCACCTACGAGACCGGGGACGGCGCCGCGGCGACCGTCGTCGTGCGCCTGCCGCACCAGCGCGAGAGCCGAGCCACGTGCGACCTTGGCACGTACGCGACCGTGCGCGGGACCGTCGACGTGTGCACGGCGAGCACGCTCGCGTGGGCGAGCCCCGCCGTCGCTCCGGCCGGGACGCTCGACGTGACCGGGCTGGGGGAGCAGGAGAAGGCCGAGCTCACGGACCAGGTGCGGGCCGACGTCGCGGCTCGTGAACCGCTGCCGTCCGACACCTACTTCGGCGGCAAGGCCCTCGCCCGCGACGCCAACCTGCTCTGGCTCGCCGAGCAGCTCGGGCTCGACGACGTCGCGGCGCCGCTGCGCGAGGACCTCGCCGCCGCGCTGCGCGAGTGGGCCGAGCCCGACGGCTGCGAGGCGCGCGACGCGCGGTGCTTCGTCTACGACCCGGCGGTGCGCGGCGTCGTCGGCAGGACGCCGTCGTTCGGCTCGGACGAGTTCAACGACCACCACTTCCACTACGGCTACTTCCTGTACGCCGCGGGCGTGCTCGCCGCAGACGACCCGGCGCTGGCCGACGACCTCGCTCCCGTCCTGGACCTGCTCGCGGCGGACGTCGCGGCGGGCGCCGGCAGCGCGGACTTTCCCGAGCTGCGCGCGTTCGACGCCTATGCAGGCCACTCGTGGGCGTCCGGCTACTCGCCGTTCGCGGACGGGAACAACCAGGAGTCGGCGTCCGAGGCGGTGTCCGCGTGGAACGGGCTCGCGCTGTGGGCGGCGGCGTCGGGGAACGACGGGCTCGAGGGGCAGGCACGCTGGCTGCTGTCCGCCGAGGCGGCGTCGGCGAAGGCGTACTGGACGGACTTCGACCGCGACGACCCGGCGTACGAGGGGTTCGACCACACCGTGACGTCGCTCGTGTGGGGCGGCAAGCGCGACTGGGCCACGTGGTTCAGCCCCGAGCCGAGCGCGATGCTCGGGATCCTCGTGCTCCCGATGCACCCCGTCGCCGAGTACCTCGCGGGAGACCCCGAGCGCATCCGTGCCAACCTCGACGAGGCGCTCGCGGGACCGCGGGACGTCTCGGCGTCGTGGGACGTGATGTTCGGCGACTACCTGCTCATGTACGCGGCGCTCGCCGGGCCGGACGACGCCGCGGCCGCGCTCGACGTCGCACGGTCGCTCCCCGACGAGCGGATCGACGACGGCAGCACGCGCAGCTACCTCCTCGCCTGGCTCCTGACGCACGCGTCGGGCTGACTCTCCTGCCGAACCCGGGGTTGTGCGCCAGCCGAGCCGCCTGGTGGCGCACAACCCCGGGTTCGGCGGGGCACTACCCTGCTCCGGGGGTCTTCACACGAAATTCACGGACGGGAGAGCCATGAGCGCCATCGGCTGGCGGGTGCACGGGAACGGCAAGACGGTCGCTCCGGGGGACGTCGTCGATCCCGACGAGCGGCTGAGCTGGCCGCGGACCATCGGGATCGGCATGCAGCACGTCGTCGCGATGTTCGGCGCGACGTTCCTCGTGCCGCTCATCACCGGGTTCTCGCCCGCGACGACGCTGTTCTTCTCCGCGATCGGCACGGTGGGCTTCCTGCTCATCACGCGCAACCGGCTGCCCAGCTACCTCGGGTCGAGCTTCGCGTTCATCGCGCCGATCGGCGCGGCGACGGCGTCGCAGGGGCAGTCCGTCGCGGTCGGCGGGATCCTCGTCACGGGCCTCGTGCTCGCCGCCGTCGGCGCGATCGTGCACTTCGCCGGTCCGCGCTGGATCGACGTCGTCATGCCGCCCGTCGTCACCGGCACCATCGTCGCCCTCATCGGCTTCAACCTCGCGCCGGCGGCCTGGGGGACGTGCTCGTCGTCCGTGGTGGACGGAGAGATCGTCCAGACGTGCTCGAGCGGCTTCCGGGCCGCGCCCGTGACGGCGACCATCACGCTCGTGTCGATCATCCTCGTCACCGTGCTGTTCAAGGGCATCCTCGGACGGCTGTCGATCCTCGTCGGCGTGATCATCGGCTACGTGGCCGCGATGGTCCAGGGCGAGGTGGACTTCGCTGCCGTGCGCGACGCCGCGTGGTTCGGGCTGCCCGAGTTCGTCACCCCGACGTTCGACATCGCGGTGCTCGGCCTGTTCGTCCCCGTCGTGCTCGTACTCATCGCGGAGAACGTCGGCCACGTGAAGTCGGTCGCCGCGATGACGGGCAAGAACCTCGACGACCTCACCGGCCGCGCCCTGTTCGCCGACGGTCTCGCGACCACGTTCGCCGGCGTCGGCGGTGGGTCCGGCACGACGACGTACGCCGAGAACATCGGTGTCATGGCGGCGACGCGCGTCTACTCCACGGCCGCCTACTGGGTCGCCGCGGCGACCGCGCTCGTGCTCTCGCTCTCCCCGAAGTTCGGCGCACTCATCGCAACGATCCCCGCCGGCGTCCTCGGCGGCGCGACGACGCTGCTCTACGGCATGATCGGCATCCTCGGCGCCCGCATCTGGGTGCAGAACAAGGTCGACTTCTCCGACCCGGTGAACCTCACGACGGCCGCCGTGCCGCTGGTCATCGGCATCGCGAACTTCACGTGGGCCACCGGCGACCTGACCTTCGAGGGCATCGCGCTCGGCACCGCCGCGGCGCTCGTGATCTACCACCTCATGCGCAACATCGCGCGGTGGCGCGGCACGAGCCAGGAGCCCGCCAGCCCGGCGTCGGCCCCGGGCGGAGACGAGCACGCGGTCCACGACGCCCACTGACGACGCCCCGATGCTGAACCCGGGATCTCTCCCCACCCGACGCTCGCTGTGGGGAGAGTTCCGGGGGTCGGGGGATGCCACCGAGTGGTCACACGGCCCGACGACGATCGGCCGACCGCAGCGCCCGACGCACCGTGGTCGCGGCGCGGCCGGGCACACGCGCGTCGGCGAAGGTGAACCGGAGCACTGCCGCGACGTCGGCAGTCACGAGGTCGTTGTGCCGCTCCCGGTCGGCGAACGCCGCGACCGGCGTCCCGTGGAACTCCGCGCCGTCAGCCTCGCCGATCACCCAGCGCCCGTCGTCGATCCGCCAGCCGAGGTCACCACGTCGGTGCCGGCCGCTCGCTCCGACCAGCGGGACCTGCAGGCTGTCGGGCGGGACGCCGCCGTCGGCGCAGTCGAGCCGGACCCACGTCTCGAGGGGTGACTCGGCGCGACCGTCCGCCAGCTCCCACCAGGCGTGGGTCCGCGCGACGCCTCGTCGACCCCGCGCATGGTCGTGAGCCAGCGCCAGCCCCTCCGCGGTGAGCAGCCCGAGGTGGAGCGCTGAGTCCATCACCGACACGGCGTGCGGTCGATCGAGCTCCGGGACGGCCTGCGCCAGCGCCCACTCCGGGCTCGCGACGTACCGGTCGCCCACGCGCACGACCGTCATGCCGTCGTCGAACATGCGTAGCCGGACGCCGTCCCGCGACTCGAGTGCGCGGGCTCCGGGCAGCGTTGCCTGCGGTACGACGCGCGACGGCAGCCCTGTGACGCCGAGCAGCGCGAGCGCGCAGGGCCCCACCGCGATCGCCTCGGGACCGAAGGCGAGCAGCGCCGCCCAGGCCGCTCGTCGGCGCCGGTGGTCAGGTGGCCGCGCGTGCAGGGGCGTGGGGTCGAGGTCGTAGACGCCGGCGGTGATCCGCGACCAGGACCCTGAGCGCACCAGGCGTGTCAGAACGTTGGGACCCACCCCTGATTCTCGGCACTGCCTCGTGCAGACGAGGGACTCCTGCTGGGCCGCGCGAGCACGCAGCGCTCCAGGTACGGGGGAACGTGGGGGCATGGTCCGCATCCCAGCGAACTTCGCCCTCGCTGATGAGCGCTCGGGGGGTGTCTGTGGAAGGGACTCTCGTGTCGTGGGCCTGTGGATGGCGACGACGTCGGACTTCCCTCGCTCACGGACGTTGCCGCCGCGCGCGACGTCGCCCAACCCGTGGTCGATCCTCAGGTTCGCGCGACGGTGGGGAACGCCCCAGGGTTCGGCGCCAACCCGGGGGCTCTCCCCAGAAATCGCCGCGCATGAGGAGCGACCACGGGTTCGGCACCTACCGGGGCGGTCGGCCGGCTAGAGGCGCAGGCCCAGGACGAGGCCCTCGGCCACGTCGAGCCGGCGGAACCCGAGGTGCTCGTAGAAGCCGATCGCGGAGACGTTGTCCGGCGCGACGCCGAGGTGGACGCCCGGGACGCCGTCGGCGCGCAGCGCGTCGAACAGCGTGCCCAGCAGGCGACGGCCGTTCCCCCCGCCCTGCGCTGCAGGCAGCAGGTCGACGTGCAGGTGGGCGGGGTACGCGCCCAGCACGGACGGGTCGGTGAGGCGCGGCTCGTGGATCTGCCGGACGAGCGCCTCGTCGCGCGAGCTCTCGGGGAAGCTCCCGAGCGGGTAGCGGGCGCGCAGCGAGGGCCACCACTCCCGCTCGCAGCGCGCCTCGAACGACGCCGTGTCGTGCGCCCCCAGCACGTAGCCCAGCGCCGTGCCCGCAGCACCCGCACCGCCCCCGTCCTCCACGACGAACGCCAGGTCCGGCTCCAGCGCGAGGTAGGCGCCGAGATACACCTCGCCCAGGAGTCGCGGGTCGGCGTAGAGCGTGGTCGCGTCGGCGCCCGAGGCGCCGGTCCGCAGGCAGATCTCGTAGAGACGGTCGACCTCGGTGGGGTCGGTGGTCCGCGCAGGCCGGATGGGCAGGGGCGTCATGGCTACCGTTCAGGTGTCGCAGGGCTCGGCGGCGCCGAGGTCGGTCGCTCGATCAGCCCTCGGCGGGCGGTACGGGCAGGGCGCGAGGCGTGATCTGCTCGATCGGCACGCACCCTGCGCGGCTCTCGAGCGGAACCTCGCCCGAGAGGCCGACGAGCTCCGGGTCGACGACGTCCTCGAAGTCCGCGCCCACGTAGAGGTCGACCGTCGCGTCCTGGCGCGCGTCGAGTACGAGCCCGGGATCGGGGTAGTGCGCGGCGAGGGTATAGGCGTGGGCGAGGCCTGCCGCCCCGAAGTGGATCTGGGTCCGGGGCGCGGGGTCGGGCTCGTCGTCACCGTCCAGGTCGGGAGCGTTGCCGGTCGAGAGGACCGTGAACCCCCGCGTCGCGAGGACGTCCTGGTTCAGCCGGCCCAGCGGCTCGCCCGTACCGGACGCGTTGAGGACGTTGACCTGGACGTCCACGGCGGGGACCGGGAGCGTCCCCTCGGGCAGGCAGGGGACATCGACGTCCGCGAGGTCGTCCGTGACCTCGGGCGAGGAGAGCGCCCGTTCGAAGGGAGCGTCCACAGCGCCGGTGAAGATGGCCAGGGCCCCCAGTCCGACGACGGCCAGCGCGGCGATGAGCAGCCCGAACACGACGGCCTGACGCTCGTGCATGCGCCGGCGGCGCACGGAGCGCGCGGCGTCCGGTCGGGTGGTCACGCCAGAAACCTACCCGACAGGCCGCTCATCGCACGGTCAGGACGCGGGCGTGCAGGATCGCGCGCTGCTGCAGCGCCGCCCGGACCGCGCGGTGCAGCCCGTCCTCGAGGTAGAGCACCCCCTCGTACTCGACGACGTGCGCGAACAGGTCCCCGTAGAAGGTCGAGTCCTCCGCGAGGAGGGCGTCCAGGCTGAGCGTCCGCTTCGTCGTCACGAGCTCGTCGAGACGCACCTGTCGCGGCGGCACCTCGGCCCAGTCCTTGGCGCTCACCTTGCCGTGGTCCGGGTAGGGGCGCCCGTCACCGACGGCCTTGAAGATCATGCGGCACATCCTAGGTGCCCGACGGCGCGCCTCGCCGCCCGAGCCCGGGTGGCGGTCACGAGGTCGTCACGCCTTCCCCACGAGCGCTCCTCCACCCCTCCGCGACGGCGGCCGCCGTCAGGATCCCGTCAAGGTCGGCCCGGAGGGCGTCAGGGTTCCGTCAGGACACCGCCGCGCGCGGTCGCGGCGGACGTAGAACGGCAAGTACGTGCAGAGCCCGCACGTCGGCCGACGGCCCGGGAGACCGGACCCGGCGGCCGCCCGTCGTCGAGAAGGCGCCCTCACCATGGCCGACCTGGCCTACCTCATCCTCACCGTGGCGTTCTTCGCCGCGGTCGCGCTCGTCGCGCGTCGCCACGGCTCGTCGGGAGGCACCCGATGATGGCCCTGGACTGGATCGCGCTCGTCGCGGTCGTCGGCGTGCTCGGCTACCTCTTCGTCGCGCTCCTGCGCGGCGACCGGATCCGGTGATCGCCTCGTGAACGGAACAGATCCCGTCGTGGTGTGGACCGCCGTCGGGCAGGTCGCGCTGCTCGTGGCCGTCCTCGCGGCCGTCCACCTGCCCCTCGGCGCGTACATGGCTCGCGTCTACACGTCGCCGAAGCACCTGCGGGTCGAGCGCGCCGGGTACCGGGTCGCGCGCGTCGACCCCGACGCCGAGCAGACCTGGAGCACGTACCTGCTCTCGCTCCTCGGCTTCTCGCTCGCGTCGCTCCTGCTGCTGTACGGCCTCGGCCGCCTGCAGGCGCACCTGCCCCTCGACCTCGGGTTCACCGGCCTCGACCCCGCCGGCGCGTGGAACTCCGCCGTCTCCTTCGTGACGAACACGAACTGGCAGTGGTACTCGGGCGAGGCCGCCGCCGGCCACCTGCTCCAGATGGCGGGCTTTGCCGTCCAGAACTTCGTCTCCGCGGCCGTCGGCATGTCCGTCGCGATCGCGCTCGTGCGCGGGTTCTCCCGCTCGGGCACCGACGCGCGGATCGGCAACTTCTGGTCCGACCTCACGCGGTCCGTCGTCCGGGTCCTGCTGCCGATGGCGTTCGTCGCCGCCGTGGTCCTCGTGGCGAACGGCGTGATCCAGAACCTGAACCCCCACACCGCCGTCGAGACGCTCGCCGGCGGCACGCAGCACGTGCTCGGCGGCCCGGTCGCCTCCCAGGAGGCGATCAAGGAGCTCGGCACCAACGGCGGCGGGTTCTTCAACGCGAACTCCGCGCACCCGTTCGAGAACCCGAACCCGTTCACCAACCTGTTCGAGATCTTCCTGCTGCTCGTCATCCCGTTCACGTTGCCGCGCACGTTCGGCCTCATGGTCGGCGACCGCCGCCAGGGCTGGGCGATCCTCGGCGCGATGGGCGGCCTCTTCGCCGTCGCGCTCACGCTCGTGACGTGGGCCGAGCTCGCCGGACCCGGCGCCGCACCCCAGGCCGCGGGCGCGGCCATGGAGGGCAAGGAGACGCGCTTCGGCCTCGCGGCCAGCGCGCTCTTCGCGACCGCCACGACCGGCACGTCGACCGGTGCCGTGAACGCGATGCACGACTCGCTCACCGCACCGGGCGGGGGAGTGGTCCTTTTCAACATGCTCCTGGGCGAGATCGCACCGGGCGGCGTGGGAGCCGGGCTCTACGGGATGCTCGTCCTCGCGATCGTCGCCGTGTTCATCGCCGGCCTCATGGTCGGGCGCACTCCCGAGTACCTCGGCAAGAAGATCGGCCGCCAGGAGATCACGCTCGTCGCCCTGTACATCCTCACGACGCCCGCCGTCGTGCTCGTCGGCACCGCGCTGTCCGTGGTCCTGCCCGCCGGCCTCGCCGGCCAGCAGGAGAGCGGCCCGCACGGCCTGTCCGAGGTCCTGTACGCCTTCGCGTCCGCCGGAAACAACAACGGCTCCGCGTTCGGCGGCCTGACGACCGGCACGCCGTACTACAACACCCTGCTCGGCCTCGCGATGCTCGTCGGCCGGTTCGTGCCCATCGCGCTCGTGCTCGCGCTCGCGGGCCGGCTCGCGTCGCAGAAGGCCGTCCCGGCGTCCGCCGGCACGCTCCCCACCCACCAGCCGCTGTTCGTCGGCCTGCTGGGCACGGTCGCGCTGGTCGTCGTCGGCCTCACCTTCATCCCCGTCCTGTCACTCGGTCCCGTCGTGGAGTCCTTGTCATGAGCAGTTCCCGTTCTCAGTCCGGTTCCTCGTCGCCCGAGACGCGGGTCGCGTCCGGAGAGGCGCTCACCTCCGCGGCCGCCTCCCCGGGAGGGGCGGCGGGTCTGCCCGGCGACCTCGTTCCTCGGCCGCCCGCCAGACCCGCCACGACCCGCCACCCCTCCCGGTCCGGCGGCCGCTCGTCCGTCGCCGTCGCCGGCCGCATCGGCGTGCCCCGCGGCACCGAGCAGTCCGGTGCGCAGGTTGCCGACGGCGGTGGGCAGGTTGGCGGTTCGCTGCCCGACGGCGGTGGTCGGCCGGGCGGTGCCGTGCCCGACGGCGGTGGTCGGCCTGCGCGGGCGCTCACCGGGGCGCAGGTGCGGGCGGCGCTGCCGTCCGCGCTGCGCAAGCTGGACCCGCGGGAGCTGTACCGGTCGCCGGTGCTGTTCGTGGTCGAGCTCGGTGCCGTCGCGACGACGGTCCTCGCGGTCGTCGAGCCGTCCGCCTTCGCGTGGTGGATCACCGCCTGGCTGTGGGCGACGGTGCTGTTCGCGACGCTCGCCGAGTCGGTCGCGGAGGCGCGTGGCAAGGCGCAGGCGTCGAGCCTGCGCGCGACGCAGAAGAGCACGACCGCCCGCAAGGTCGACGCGCCCGTCGCCACGCTGGAGCACGGCACCGGGCTGCACCTGCTGCCCACGGTGGACGTGCCGTCGTCGCGGCTCGCGGTCGGGGACGTCGTCGTGGTCGAGGCCGGGGAGACGATCCCCGGTGACGGCGACGTCATCGAGGGCGTCGCGTCGGTGGACGAGTCCGCGATCACGGGCGAGTCCGCCCCGGTGATCCGCGAGTCCGGCGGCGACCGCTCCGCCGTGACGGGCGGGACGACCGTGCTGTCCGACCGGATCGTCGTGCGCATCACGGCGCCTGCGGGGCACACGTTCGTCGACCGGATGATCGCGCTCGTCGAGGGCAGCGAGCGCCAGCGCACGCCGAACGAGATCGCGCTGAACATCCTCCTCACGTCGCTGACGATCGTGTTCGTCCTGGCCGTCGCGACGCTCCAGCCGTTCGCCGCGTACTCGGGCGCGAAGCAGTCGCTCGTCGTGCTCGTCGCGCTGCTGGTGTGCCTCATCCCGACGACGATCGGGGCGCTCCTGTCCGCGATCGGCATCGCGGGCATGGACCGGCTCGTGCGGCGCAACGTGCTCGCGATGTCGGGCCGGGCCGTCGAGGCGGCAGGCGACGTGGACGTGCTGCTGCTCGACAAGACGGGCACGATCACGCACGGCAACCGGTTCGCCACCGAGGTGCTGCCGGTCGGCCACGTGAGCGGCGCCGAGCTCGCGGACGCCGCGCGCCTCGCCTCGCTCGCGGACGAGACGCCGGAGGGCCGCAGCATCGTCGACCTCGTCGACTCGATGCGCGCGCAGTCCCGTGCCGGCGGGTCCGGCCTGGAGCGGGACCCGGCCGGGGGGCTGCCCATCCCGTTCACCGCGCAGACGCGCATGTCGGGCGTCGACCTCCCGCTCGAGGACGGTGCGACGCGGCGCCTGCGCAAGGGCGCCGGCTCGGCCGTGCAGCGGTGGGTGCACTCGACGGGCGGGGCCGCGACCGGCCCCGAGGCCGACGAGCTCGCGGCGCACGTGGAGACCGTGAGCGGTCAGGGCGGCACGCCGCTCGTCGTCGCCGAGCAGGTGGGCGACGGACCGGCGCGGGTCCTCGGTGTCGTCCGGCTCAAGGACGTCGTCAAGGAGGGCCTGCGCGAGCGGTTCGACCAGCTGCGCGCGATGGGCATCCGCAGCGTCATGGTGACGGGCGACAACGCGATCACCGCGCGCGCGATCGCCGCCGAGGCGGGCGTCGACGACGTCCTCGCGGAGGCGACGCCCGAGGACAAGCTCGCGCTCATCCGGCGCGAGCAGGAGGGCGGCCGTCTCGTCGCGATGGCCGGTGACGGCACGAACGACGCGCCCGCGCTCGCGCAGGCGGACGTCGGGGTCGCGATGAACACCGGGACCACCGCCGCGAAGGAGGCGGGGAACATGGTGGACCTCGACTCGAACCCGACGAAGCTCCTCGAGATCGTCGAGATCGGCAAGCAGCTCCTCATCACGCGCGGCGCCCTCACGACGTTCTCGGTGGCGAACGACGTCGCGAAGTACTTTGCGATCCTGCCGGCCATGTTCGTCGGGGTCTTCCCGGCCCTGGACGTGCTCAACGTCATGCGGCTGTCGAGCCCCGAGTCCGCGATCCTCTCCGCGGTGATCTTCAACGCGCTGGTCATCGTCGCGCTCGTCCCGCTCGCGCTGCGCGGCGTGCGGTACCGCCCGTCCTCCGCCTCCGCGCTCCTGCAGCGCAACCTCCTGATCTACGGGATCGGTGGGCTGGTCGCGCCGTTCGTCGGCATCAAGCTCATCGACCTCGTCGTCTCGCTCGTCCCGGGCCTGTGAGCCGGGTGCCGAAAGGAACTCCAGTGCACGACACCACCTCCACCTCCTCAGCGCGCGGGCCGCGCCCGTCGGCCGCCGGCGGCACCGTCTCCTTCGTCCGGCAGTCCTGGGCGGGGCTTCGCGTCCTGCTCCTGATGACGGTCCTGCTCGGGGGCCTGTACCCCCTCGCGGTCGCGGGCGTGGGCCAGGCGGCGTTCGCGTGGCAGGCGAACGGCTCGCTCGTCCGCGCCGACGGCACGCACGCGCAGTCCGTCACGGACGCGGGGGCCGACGGCGCACCCGTGGTCGGGTCGTCGATCGTCGGCCAGGCGTTCGGCGAGCCGGGGACGGCGCCGGAGTGGTTCCACGGTCGGCCGTCGGCCGCGGGCGAGGGGTACGACACGCTCGCGTCGGCCGGCTCGAACCTCGGCCCGAACAACCCCGACCTCGTCGCCGCGATCGAGGAGCGCCGCGCGGCGGTGGCCGCCGAGGACGGCGTGGACCCGGCCGACGTCCCGGCCGACGCGCTCACGGCGTCGGCCTCCGGTCTCGACCCGCACGTCTCGCCCGCCTACGCCGACCAGCAGGTCGAGCGGGTCGCGGCCGCGCGCGGTCTCGACCCGGACGCCGTGCGTGCCCTGGTCGACGAGCAGGCGGCCGGGCGGGTGCTCGGGGTGCTCGGCGACGAGCGCGTGAACGTCCTCGCGCTCAACCTCGCGCTCGAGCGGCTGGCGCCGACGGACGCGTCCTGACGTGCGGCGTGATGGACTGCGCACATGAGTGCGGACGAGGCGCGGCGCCGGGGGAGGCTCACGGTCTACCTCGGCGCCGCGCCGGGCGTCGGCAAGACCTACGCGATGCTCGACGAGGCCCAGAGGCGCCGGTCCCGCGGGACGGACGTCGTCGTGGGCCTCGTCGAGACGCACGGCCGCGCCGCGACGGCCGCCAAGATCGGGGACCTCGAGGTGGTGCCGCGCCGCGTCGTCGGGCACCGCGGGGTCGAGCTCACCGAGCTGGACGTCGTCGCGGTCCTCGCACGACGCCCCGACGTCGCGCTCGTCGACGAGCTCGCGCACACGAACGCGCCTGGCTCGCGCCACCCCAAGCGCTGGCAGGACGTCCACGACCTGCTCGACGCCGGGATCGACGTCGTCACGACGGTCAACGTCCAGCATCTCGAGTCGCTCACCGAGGACGTCGAGGCGGTCACGGGCGTGCGGCAGCGCGAGACCGTGCCCGACCACGTCGTGCGCGAGGCCGACCAGATCCAGCTCGTCGACCTGTCGCCCCAGGCGCTGCGGCGCCGCCTCGCGCACGGCAACGTGTACCGGGCCGAGCAGGTCGACGCGTCCCTCTCGTCGTACTTCCGCGAGGGCAACCTCACCGCGCTGCGCGAGCTCGCGCTCCTGTGGCTCGCCGACCGCGTCGACGACGCCCTCACGCGCTACCGCTCGGAGCACGCGATCTCCGGCACGTGGCCGGTGCGCGAGCGCGTCGTCGTCGCGGTCACCGGCGGGCCGGAGGCGGCGACCCTGCTGCGACGGGGCGCGCGCATCGCCGAGCGGGCCGCCGGGTCGGAGCTCCTCGCGGTCCACGTCCTCGCGACCGACGGCCTGCCCACGGCGTCGCCGGCGGCGCTCGCGGCCGACCGCGCGCTCGCCGAGTCGCTCGGCGGGACGTTCCACACGGTCGTCGGCGAGGACGTCCCGACCGCCGTCGTCGACTTCGCGCACGGCGTCAACGCGACGATGGTCGTCGTCGGCGTGTCCCGGCACTCGCGCTGGCGCGAGGCGCTGCTCGGGTCCACGAGCGCCGAGATCGCCCGCCTCGCCGGGACGCTCGACGTCCACCTCGTGACGCACGAGCGGGCCCGTGCCGGGCGCGTCTCGCGCCGCGCGATCAGCCCGCTGTCGGCCCGACGGCGCATCGCGGGCTGGGTGGTCGCGGTCGTCGCGCCGGCGCTGCTCACCGCGTTGTTCGCCGTCTCGGGCGAGCTCGTCGGGCTGCCGACGCAGATGCTCCTGTTCCTCGCGCTGACGGTGGGCGTCGCCCTCGTGGGCGGCATGTGGCCCGCGCTCGCGTGCGCCGTCGTGTCGTTCGTCTGCATCAACTGGTTCTTCACCCCGCCCACCGGCAGGCTCACCGTGGCCGACCCGGAGAACCTGCTCGCGCTGCTGCTGTTCGTCCTGGTCGCAGCGGCGGTCGCGTCCGTCGTGGACCTCTCCGCGCGCCGTTCCGTCCAGGCCGCACGGGCGCGCGCCGAGGCCTCGACGCTCGCCGCGCTGTCACGCTCCGTGCTCTCGGGCGAGGACACCGCGGCCGCCGTCGTGTCGCGCCTGGCCGAGACGTTCTCGCTGCGCCACGTCGCGCTCGAGGAGCGGCGCCGCACGGGGAGCGGCGCAGCGGCCGGCGGCTGGTCGGTCGTCGCCGAGACCGGGCGACCGGGCGAGAGCGACGAGCCCCCGGAGGCGTGCACCCTCGTCCGGGTCGACGACGACCGCCGCCTCGTGCTCGACGGGCGCCCGCTCGCGGCGGGGGACCGCCAGGTGCTCGACGCGTTCGGCGCCCAGGCAGGCATCGTGCTCGAGTACCGGCGCCTGCGCGAGCAGGCGGCGCGCGCCGCCGTGCTCGCCGAGGCGGACGCGACGCGGACGGCGCTGCTCGCGGCCGTCTCGCACGACCTGCGGACGCCGCTCGCCGCCATCCGAACGGCCGTCGACGGGCTGCGCTCACCCGACGTCGCGCTCGACGCCGAGGACGAGGCGGCGCTCGTCGAGACGGTCGCGGCGTCGACCGGCCGGCTCGAGCAGCTCATCGACAACCTGCTCGACCTCTCGCGACTCCAGACGGGCGCGGTCGTGCCGAACCTGCGCGTGGTCTCGCTCGACGAGGTCGTGCCGTTCGCCGTCGAGCCGGTGCTCGACCACGTCGACCTCGCGGTCGCCGACGACCTCCCGCTCGTCCGGACCGACCCGGGCCTGCTCGAGCGCGTCGTGGCGAACGTCGTGGCGAACGCCGTGCGCTTCTCGCCGCACGACGTGCGCGTCGCAGCCGCGGCGACGCGCGACGGCGTCGAGCTGCGCGTCGTCGACCGCGGGCCCGGCCTCGACGACGACGCGAAGGCGCTGATGTTCGAGCCGTTCCAGCGGCTCGGCGACGAGAGCGGCGGCGGGGTCGGGCTGGGGCTCGCGGTCGCGCAGGGGTTCGCGCGCGCCGTCGGCGCGACCCTCGTCCCCGAGGACACCCCGGGCGGAGGGCTGACGATGGTGGTCACGGTCCCGGCGGCGAGCACGACGTCGGATCGAGAGGAGCCCGGGCGCGCACCGGCGGAGGAGGAGTCGCGATGAGCCCGGACCGCGAGGTGGAGGGCAACCGCGTGCTCGTCGTCGACGACGACCCGGGGCTCCTGCGCGCCATGGCGATCACGCTCCGCGTGCACGGGTGGGACGTCACGACGGCGGCCACCGGCCGGGAGGGGATCGACGCCGCCGCGTCCGCGCACCCCGACGTCGTGCTGCTCGACCTCGGGCTGCCCGACGTCGGCGGGCTGGAGGTGCTCACCGCGATCCGGGGGTGGAGCCGCGTCCCGGTCATCGTCCTGTCGGCGCGCCAGCTCGGCGACGACAAGGTCGACGCCCTCGACGCGGGCGCGGACGACTACGTGACGAAGCCGTTCGCGATGCCCGAGCTCATGGCCCGCCTGCGCGCCGCCGTGCGCCGCGCCGCGCACGAGCCCGGCGCCGACGAGCCCGTCGTCGAGGCGGGTGACCTGCGGGTCGACCTCGCGCGCCGCGAGGTGAGCCGGGACGGCGAGGTCGTGCGCCTCACCCCGACGGAGTGGGCGCTGCTCGAGCTGCTCGTCCGGTACCGCGGCCGGGTCGTGAGCCGCGAGCAGATGCTGCGCGAGGTGTGGGGTCCCACGGCGACGCGGGACACCCACTACCTGCGCGTGTACGTCGCGCAACTGCGGCGCAAGCTCGAGGACGACCCGGCGACGCCGCGCCACCTCCTCACGACCCCCGGCATGGGCTACCGCTTCGAGACGTGACCTCGCCCGTCACCGCCCGGTGATCTCGGCGCGCCGCCACCACCCGACCGTGGCGGCCCAGGCGACGGCCGCGACGGCCGGCGCCGTCGCGAGCTGCCACCCGGTCACGACGACGTCGGCGCCGCCCATCCCGAGCCACAGCCCGGGCGCCGCCCACGGGAACCAGGCGCCGACGCCGACGACGGTGACGACCTGGGTCACGACGACGATCCCCAGCACCCCGCCGACGCCCGCGAGGGCGTCCCGGCCCCAGGTCGCCACGAGGCCGAAGGGCACAGCCAGCAGCGCTGCGAGCACCCCGCCGACGAGCGCCCGCGCCGCTCCCGGCCACGGGGACCCGCCACCGGGAGCGAGGACCAGCCCCAGCACCAGCGCGACGACGACGCTCGCGGCGCTCGCGGTGACGGCCCACGCCGTGACGACGAGCAACTTGGCCGAGACGACCTGTGCCCGGGACGGGCGGCTCACGAGCAGCGGCTCGACGGTGCCCTCGGTGATCTCGCGCCCGAACGTCCAGCTCACGACGAAGCCCGCGGCGAGGAGCACGGCGACGGTGAGGACCTGACCGGTCGTCGACGTCACGGCGTCCCAGCCCGATCCCTGGACCATCGGCCGCACCTTCTGCGCGAGGGTGCTGTCCCCGCCCTGCGCCGCCGCCGCGGCGAAGCCGACGGAGAGGAGCGGGACCACGAGCACGAGGACCGCCGTGGCGACCCGTGCGACGGTCGACCGCGCGAGCTTCAGCAGCTCGGCCTCGACGACCGCGCTCATCGGGTGACCCCCGCCGTCGCCGCCTCGTGCACGATGCGGAAGAACTGGCGCTCCAGGTCGGCGCCGTCGGGCGGCAGCGTGCCGACGACACGGCCGTCGTGGACGACGGTGATCGTCGTGGCGACGCGCGCGACCTCGTCGAGGTGGTGGCTGGAGACGAGCACCGCGGCTCCCTCGGCGGCGCGGCGCCGGACGTTCTCGCGCACCTCGATGACGCCGGCGGGGTCGAGCGCGGTGGTGGGCTCGTCCAGCACGAGCAGGTCGGCGTCGTGCACGAGAGCGGACGCGAGCGCGAGGCGCTGCCGGTTGCCGTCGGACAGGGTGCGGGCACGGCGGCCCGCCCACCGGTCCAGCGCGAGGGCGGCGAGGAGATCGTCGGCGCGCCGGCGCGCCTCGGCCGGTCGGCACCCGTGGAGGCGGGCCGCGGTGCGCAGGTTCTCGCGGACGGTGAGATCGCCGTACGCGTGGGCGCCGCTCGCGAAGCCGACCCGGGCACGGACCGGCGCCGGCGCACCCCAGGCCGGAGTCCCCCACAGCTCGACGGCGCCCGCGTCCGGCCGGAGCAGCCCGACGAGCAGCCGCATGAGCGTGGACTTGCCCGCGCCGTTGAGCCCGACGAGGGCGTGCACCTCGCCCGCGCGGACCTCGAGGTCCACGCCCCGGACGGCCGCGACGTCGCCGAAGGACCGGGCGAGGGCCACCGCGCGGACGGCCGGCGCGGGCGAGCGCGTCGGGTCACCCACGGCGCCGGTCCCGCTCTACGGGGTGAACGGACCGGAGCTCGTCCACCGACGACGTCCCGGCCGGCGGTTCGTCGGACCGCGGGCCGGGCGGGTCGAGCACGTCGAGCGCCCGGCCGAGGACGGTCGCGAGGTCGCGGTCGCCCGCGTCGGGACCGACGCCCGGCGGGACGCTCGCGTCGGTGTCCGCCCAGTGCAGCAGTGCGGCGGTGAGCGCCGCGAGCGTCGCCCCGACGGCGGCGCGGGCCTCGAGCGGGTCGGCGCCGTCCGCGGCGAGCGCGGCGACGACGGCGTCCTCCGTGCGCAGGTTGTTGTGCCAGACGGCGCCGCGCAGCGACGGTGTCCGGGCGACCACCCGCGTGCGTCGCCGGACGACGTCGACGGCCTCGGCGGGGATGTCCTGCCACGCGGCCCGCAGGCCGCGGACCGCGCGGACGAGCGGGGTGGCCGCGCGGGGTTGCGCGGCGACCGCCTCCACCAGCACCGGGTCGTACGGGTCGTCGAGGAGCACGCGCTCCTTGGCGGGAAAGTGCCGGAAGAACGTCATCTCCGTGACGCCCGCGGCGCGCGCGACCTCCGCGGCGGACGTCGCGTCGTAGCCCTGGCGCTCGAAGAGGTCGAGCGCGCACGCGACGAGCGCGGCACGGGTCCGCTCCCGCCGGGCCGTGCCTGCGGTGGTCGTCGAGATCTCCATAGCCCAATGTTAGTCACTAACATCGGGCTGGGTCCACCTACGTCGTGCGGCCCACCTTCACGAGGACGGGCCGCACGACGGTCAGGTGGCCGGTCAGGTCGAGGACACGTCCCGCCGTCGGAAGCCCAGGAACCCCAGGGCGAGCAGCACGACGGCGACGAGCGCGAGCAGGCCGAGCGCCGCGCCGTCGACCTCCGCGGCAGGAAGCTGCGGCACGTGCCAGAAGGGCGAGACGCCCTTGACGGCGTCGGGGACGTCGTCGAGCAGTCCCCCGAAGATGCCCACCACGAACGCCCACACGAGCAGCACCCACCCGAGCCCCGCGAGCCCCGGGCGCCAGCCGAGCAGGAGCCACACGAGGCCGACGAGCGCGAGCACGGCCGGCAGGTAGACCACCGAGGCGAGCACGAACTCGCCGACCGACGGCTCGGTCGCCCCGACGCTCAGCGCGCCCAGCCCGAGCGCGACGCCCGAGACGACGAGGAGCGCGAGCGACCCGAGCGCGGTCACGGCCAGCTGTGCACCGAACCAGCGGGTCCGGCTCGTCGCCGTCGCGAGCAGGGGCTCCGCGCGGCCCGCGGTCTCCTCGGCGCGCGCCCGCAGCGCCGACGCGACGGCGAACCCGCCGACCGCGAGCGCCATGAAGACGCTCATCACGGCGACGAATCCGTTGACCATGTCGTCCTCGCCGAACAGCTCGAGCATCGCGGGGTTGGTCGCGGCGAGCTCGTCCATCGTCTCGCTCACCGAGTCGACGAACGTCCCCGACGCGTAGGCCATGACGGCGATGCCCGCGCCCCACGCGACGACCGAGCCGCGCTGCTGGCGCCACGCGAGCGCGAACGGGCTGCGCAGCGACGGCAGGGCCTCGGGGCGCCCGGCGCGCGGCGGGAACAGCCCGGCGCCGACGTCGCGCCGGGCGGCCAGCGCCGAGCCGGCGAGGAGCAGGAGCACCACGAGCACGAGCGAGAGCCCGAGCGGCCACCAGCGCAGGTCGACGAACGCGCGGATCTGCTGCGCCCAGCCGATCGGCGACAGCCACGAGACCCAGCTCCCGTGCGGCTCCTGGACGTCCCCGACCGCGCGGAGCAGGAACGCGGCGCCGAGGACGGCGAGTCCGAGGCCGGACGCCGTGCGCCCGTGCTCGGTGAGCTGGCTCGTGACGACGGCGACGGCGGCGAAGACCAGGCCCGTCACCGCGACGGCGATGCCGAGCGCGAACGAGTCCATGGCGTCCAGCCCGGCGGCCACGAGCACGAGCCCGCTGAGCACGGCCACGAGCGCGTTCGTCACGACCGCGAGCAGGAACGCCGCGGTCGCGGGCGCGTGCCGCCCGACGACGCCCGCGCGCACGAGCTCGGACCGTCCGGTCTCCTCCTCGGCGCGCGTGTGCCGCACGACGAGCATGATGTTCATGATCGCCACGGCGAGCATCGCCCACAGCGTGAACTCGTTCGCGACCATCGCCCCGAGCGTGTAGTCCTCTATCCCGTAGCCGGGCCCCGACATCATGATCGCCGCCGGGCTCGACACGAGCTGGGCTCGCACCTGCCGGTCGGCCGCGGTCGGGTAGATCGCGTCGAGCGCCGTCGCCGCGTAGAGGAACAGGAGCGCGATGGAGAGCGCCCAGACTGCCGTCCGCACGCGGTCGCGGCGCAGCGCGAACCGCAGGAGCGTGCCGGTGCCGACGAGCGTGGAGCCGCGCTCGTCGTCGCGGTGCGCCGGGGCGGTGCGGGGGGCGAGGGTCGTGGTGCTCACAGCGCACCTGCCGTGTCGAGCCGGGCGAGCTCGTCGCCATAGTGGCGCATGAACAGCTCCTCGAGGGAGGGGGGTGCGACCTGCAGCGACCGCACGCCGTACCCGCCGAGCGCCGTGACGAGCCCCGACATCTGGTCGTTGTCGACGTCGAACCGGGCCCGCGGGCCGTCGTCGGTGCGCTCGACCATGACGTCGTGCACGCCCGGAAGGTCCCCGAGGGCGGTCGGGTCCTGCTCGGTGACCACGGTCACCGACGAGCGCGTGAGGTGCCGCATCTCCTGCAGGGTGCCGGACTGCACGGCCTTGCCCGCGCGGATGATCGTCACGGTGTCGCAGAGCTTCTCGACCTCGGCGAGGATGTGGCTCGACAGCAGCACGGACCGCCCCTCGGCCACGACCTCGCGGACGCACTCGGTGAAGACGGCCTCCATGAGCGGGTCGAGCCCGGAGGTGGGCTCGTCGAGGACGAGCAGCTCGACGTCGGACGCGAGCGCGGCGACGAGCGCGACCTTCTGCCGGTTGCCCTTGGAGTAGGTGCGCGCCTTCTTCGTCGGGTCGAGCTCGAACCGCTCGAGCAGCAGCCTCCGGCGCGCGGGGTCGACGCTCCCGCGCAGCCGCGTGAGCAGGTCGATCGCCTCGCCGCCCGTGAGGTTGGGCCAGAGGTTGACGTCCCCGGGCACGTAGGCGAGCCGGCGGTGCAGCGCGACGGCGTCGCGCCACGGGTCGCCGCCGAGCAGCCGGACGGTCCCGGAGTCGGCGCGCAGCAGCCCGAGCAGGACGCGGATGGTCGTGGACTTGCCCGCGCCGTTGGGCCCGAGGAAGCCCGCGACCTCGCCGGTGCGGACGGTGAGGTCGAGGCCGTCGAGCGCGTGGACGGCGCCGAAGGACTTGTGGAGGTCGCGGATCTCGACGGCGGGCGCGTCGGTCCGGGCGGAGCTGGTGGTCATCGTGCTCTCTTCTCTGGTCGTGGGGGCGGGGGAGGGGTCCGGCGGCGTCAGGAGGTCGCCGCGCCGGCCTCTCCCGGCGGGTCGCCCACGTAGAGGAGGTACTCGTCGAGCATCCGACGGCTGGTCAGGAGCCCCTCGGTGTACAGCTCGAGGGACGGCAGCGCGACCGAGTCCACGTAGCGGCGCGTCGCCGCTGCGAGGTCGTCGGGGCCGCTCGGCGGGTCGAGCGTGAGCGAGAGCAGCAGGGCGCCCATCGAGGCGCGCACGAGATAGCGGGCGCGTGCCTCCTCGTCGCGGCTCGGGCGCAGCGTCCCGGCGGCGACGGCCTCACGGAGGTAGGCCGCGGCGTCGGCCGTCATGTGGTCGACGAACGCGCGCGCGAGCGGCCCGCCGGCCTGCAGGCTGCGCAGGGCGTAGCCGACGGTGGGCGCGTACTCCTCGACCTGCGCGAACCACGCGGCCATCGGCGTCGCACCCTCGACGTCGGTCATCACGTCCCGCTTCGTCGAGCGCACGGTCTCGAGCACGTGCTCGTCGCACGCCTCGCGCAACCCGTCCTTGGAGCCGAAGTGGTGCAGGACGAGCCCCGCGCTCACCCCGGCGTCCCCCGCGATCGTGCGCAGCGACGCCCCGAAGCCGTCGCGCGCGAAGCGGTCGATCGCCGCGTCGCGGATGCGGGCTCGGGTCGTGAGGTCGTCGCTGCCCGACGCCGCGGGGCGGCCGGGGCGAGCTGGTGCAGCGTGCTCTGAACGCATGTTCAACATGCTAAACATGCGTTCAATCGGTGTCTACCCCTCGCTGGTCGGTGCCCGTGCGAAGGGTGAGCGCTCTCCCGCTCGCGCGCCCTTGACCGGCGACCCCGCGAGCGGTTGAGTAGGAGGAAGCGAGATGTGGAAGCGCTCCCACATCGCCGCTCGCCGTGCCGATCGAAGGAGATCCACGTGAGACGTCGTACCGCTCTGTCCGCCGCAGCCGGGCACGCCCTGCTGGCCGCCACCCTGTTCGCCGCCCCGGCCCTCGCCGGCGCGGCCGCCTCCCCGTCCACCGCTCCGCCCGAGGCGGCGAGCGACGTCGTCGAGCCCGGGACGCGACTGTTCGTCGATCCGTTCTCCACGACGCTCGAGGCTGCGGCCTCGCTCACCGACCAGGCGCGCGCCGACGCGCAGCTCCTCGGGTCGTTCCCGTCCGCGTCGTGGTTCACCGAGGGCACCCCCGACGAGGTGCGCGACGACGTCGCGCGCGTCGTGCAGGCCGCCGCCGCGGACGGGTCGGTGCCGACCGTCGTCGTGTACAACCTGCCCTTCCGCGACTGCGCCCAGTACTCCGCGGGCGGCGCGGCCGACACCGCCGCGTACACCGCGTGGGTGGACGCCGTGGCCGAGGGCATCGGCGACGACCCGGCGATCGTCATCCTCGAGCCGGACGCCCTCGGGATCATCCCCTGGTACACCGACATCAACGGCAACCCGGAGTGGTGCCAGCCGGCGGAGCTCGACCCGGCGACCGCCGCCGCGGACCGGTTCGAGCAGCTCAACCACGCCGTCGACGCGCTCACGGCCCTACCCGGGACGTCCGTCTACCTCGACGGCACGCACAGCGGCTGGCTGGGCGTCGGAGACATCACGGACCGCCTCATCAAGGCGGGCGTCGAGCGCGCCGACGGCGTGTTCGTCAACGCGTCGAACTACGTCGAGACCGAGCGTCTCGTGAAGTACGGGACGTGGATCAGCGACTGCCTGAACCTCTCCGTGAACAGCTGGTGGGAGCCGTCGTACTGCGCGAGCCAGTACTACCCGGCGAGCCCCGACGACTTTTCCACGTGGGGTCTGACCGACGCCGCGTACGCGCAGGCGTACGCCGACACGGGCGTCGTGCGCGACCCCGCGGCGCAGAAGCACGTCGTCATCGACACGAGCCGCAACGGTCAGGGTCCGTGGACCGCGCCCCCCGGCGCGTTCCCCGACCCCGAGGTGTGGTGCAACCCGCCCGACCGCGGCCTGGGGGAGCGGCCCACGACCGACACCGGGGACCCGTTCGTCGACGCCTACCTGTGGATCAAGGTCCCCGGCGAGTCCGACGGCAAGTGCTACCGCGGGACCGGCGGCCCGCTCGACCCCGCGCGCGGCATCGAGGACCCGGCCGCGGGCGAGTGGTTCGTCGAGCAGGCGGCCGAGCTCCTCGCGCTCGCGGAGCCGCCCGTCACCCGCCCGACGTGCGAGGTCGGGTACACCGTCCACGGGACGTGGCAGGGCAAGAAGGGCAGCGGCTTCATCACCCAGGTGTGGCTGCGCAACGACGGCCCGGAGCCGATCGACGGCTGGTCGCTGCGCTGGACCTTCGACGGCGACCAGCGGTTCACGAACGTGTGGGGCGCCGACGCGAGCCTCGACGGGGCGACCGTCACGGCCGGCAACCTGTCGTGGAACGCGCGCGTGCCGGCCGGCGGCGCGGTGACGTTCGGGTTCGTCGGTTCCGGCGCACCGGGTGGCGCGCCGCAGCTCGTGACGCTCGACGGCGCCCCGTGCCGGGTCGTGTGACCGCGCGCGCCGCACCGGGTGTGATCCGGATCGCGCCGGGCGGTGCGTCTCGCGGTGGTCGACCCCTGCCGCTGCGGCTCTGGGACCCGTAGGCTGGGGGTAGCCGTCGGCGGCACCGCCGGCGCCACGTCCCGGCGCGTCGGACCGTCGGGACGTCCGAGAGGCCCGTCGCACCCGTGCGACGGGCCTTTTCGGTGCCGATTGGTCAGTCGCCGACCTCGACGGCCGGAGGCTGAGAGCGCGGGGACGTCGCCTCGGCCAAGTGACAGGAGGCGTGGGCTCACCGTCCGTGCCGCCATGGCGAGCCAACGCTCTCGTCTGGGTCGGCGACAGTACGCTCCGCCCATGGCGACACTCGACTACGCGTATCTGGCGGACTACGCCGCGGTGGAGGGCGGACGGCTCACCGCCGTAGGCGCGAGCTTTACGCACCTCCGAGTTCCTGGGCTGCCCAACAGTCGCGCGGTAGCGATCGCGGGTCGAGTGCGTATTCCTGCGAGTGAGAGCAGCTTCGATCTGGAGATCGCGATCTCGGCGCCGGATGCGCAGTGGACAATACAGTTCGAGGGACCGGTGGACGCACCTGATGCTGAACCGTACGACGGGAAGAAGGGTGTTCTGTTCGCTGCGCAGGCGATGCTGACGTTCACCAGCGAGGGCCTCCACGTGGTCGAGCTGACCGTGGACGGACAGCGCGCCCGAACTCTCAAGTTTGACGTCTCGGTGCTGTGACGTGCAGTTTCGGTTCACGCGCCACGTGCGGCAGCGAATGGCTCAGCGCAGGGTCAGCGAGGATCAGGTGCGTGCTACTTTTCTCGACCCGGACCTGACGTACGACGACGTCCCTCAGGGAAGCAGGGTTTCCACAAGCGATCTGAGCACGGCACCTTGAAGGTCTGGGTGGTCTGGCCACCGTCGAAGGCTGACGATTGGATCATCAAGTCGACCGCATGGAAGGGAGGGGCCGATGACCAGGCCCAGCATCACGGTCGAAGTTGATACCGCCGCCGACGCTGCCTACATCTCGCTGTCGGACGAGGTGGTCGTCGAGACCGTCGATGTCACCGACTCGGTGGCGATCGACATGGACGAGAATCGTGTCGCGGTCGGTATCGAGGTGCTTCGCCTTGACGCGGATATCCCGTACACGCGCCTGTGCACTGAGTTTCACATCCACTCCGACGTCGTCGAGCTGCTGCGCCAGATCCGTCCGAGCGTCAAGGGCTTCCTCAGCTTCACGGCTTCGCCCGACGGTGTGAGTGACGTCAGGTCGGGAGCGCTCCAGGAGGTGTGATCCTCGCGGACCCGGGCCGATGTGAGGCAGTTCCAAGGCCGACGTGGCGCACTCGAGACGTCTCGAGAGTCCGTGCGGACATCGCCGCCGCGTTCGGCCCTGCTGCATCTCTTAGTGAGAATGGGCCCAGGCGCTTTCTGAGGAGCGGCTCGATTCGATGAAGCGACGGGCGCTCTGCCGGCCGGGACACCCGATGTCGCGTTCGAACTCGACTACTACGACGGCGACGCACGGGTCCTTCGGAGCGTCGGTACGAACGAAGCCACGGGCGTTCACATCGAGAAGCACCTACCGTCAATCGTCAAGTGCCGGACGGCATCTCGCTGGGTCCGCTGAGCGGGCACAAGTTCATCATGCGTTCGCCACGGAGGGATCCCCCGTCCCGCACGAGGTCACGTTGACTGCGGACCAGCTCAGCGGGCCGGTCTCGCTACCCGTCCCACCGAAGCCTCGCGCCGCTCAAGTGTCCGACGGTCCGTCGCGAAGCATCGGCTATCGGCGCCCGGTGTAGTCGCGCGACCGCCCAAGGTCTGATGTCACGTGACGGGTGGGCGAGTGCGGGGAGAACGCGGCGTGCGGCCGCGGTCGAGCAGGCCAGCGCACGCGTCCCCGGCCAGGATGCTCGACGTCTGAGGGAGCCTCTTCGACGACGATCTGACGGCGTTGCGGTCGCCATGGATCGCGCGCGGTCGCTGGCGGTTGTGGGCATGTCGTCGGCGGCCGGGTACGACAACGGCCCCTGACCGGTGTTTGTGCAGGTCAGGGGCCGTCTCGGTACTGCGGAGGATGGGGGATTCGAACCCCCGAGGGCTTTTAACCCAACACGCTTTCCAAGCGTGCGCCATAGGCCACTAGGCGAATCCTCCTGGTGTACTCCGGTCGTGATCATGGACCGGGGTAGCGCAACGAGGATACCGGACCACGGTGCCCTGACCGAATCGTGCCCCCGACGGCGTCCACCCGGCCCGGGTTTCGGGGACGGCCCGGTCCTGGGCTAGGGTTGGACCAGACCCCTCGTGCGGCATCATCTCGCCGAACTCCCCCAGGGCCGGAAGGCAGCAAGGGTAGGTGAGCTCTGGTGGGTGCGCGAGGGGTCCTTTGCGTCCGCGCGCGCCGTCGGCGGTGTGGCGCAGATCTCCCGGCGGAACCCGTCGAGGGCACGTCGGGGGCCGTCCGCCGCCCGTTGTGCCCGGCTTGTTCACGGCGAATCCTGCGATGCGAGCAGATCTGCGTCCGCATCGTGGACGATTCGGCGTCGGGATTGGCGCCGACGCGCTCGGCGTGCCCATGATGGCGGCATGACCCGGCACCACGTCGCCTCCACGGCTCCCTGCGCAGCACGCTGCGCCGGCATGCCGTGCTGTCGCGGCGAGCGCACCGGTCGAATGTGCGGCCGCTGACGCCGTCGTGACCCGCAGGGAGACCTGCGCCGCACCCGCCGCGTCGTCCCGACGACCGGCCCCCCGCTCGCCGCGTGGCTGATGGCCCGCCGGAAGCACCCCGATCACCCACCCCCGCAGGGCCTCCCCTGCACCCGGCTCCGCCGCTCGCGCCACCCGTGCGCGGCGACCTCCGCCACCCGGAAGGAACCCCCATGTCGTCCACCACCCGCCAGCGACTGACCTGGACCGCGATCGCCGCGACGGCGGCACTTACCCTCACCGCGTGCGGCGGTGGCAGCTCCGACGGCGCCGCAGGCGGCGACGACGAGGGCCCGATCCGCATCGGCGTCGTCGGCGCGTCCGACGACAAGTGGGCCGTCTTCCAGGAGCAGGCCGAGGCCGAGGGCCTCGACATCGAGATCGTCGACCTCCAGGACTACACGCAGGCCAACCCGGCGGTGACCCAGGGCGAGCTCGACGTGAACCAGTTCCAGCACCTGCAGTTCCTCGCGGGCTACAACGTCGACGCGGGCGAGGACCTCACCCCGATCGGCGCGACCGCCGTCTACCCGCTGGGCCTCTACTCGAGCAAGCACACCTCGCTCGAGGACATCCCCGACGGCGGGCAGGTTGCCGTCCCGAACGACCCGACGAACCTGGCCCGTGCGCTCCTCGTGCTCCAGGAGGCGGGCCTGGTCGAGCTGAAGGACGGCGGGAGCGCGCTCTCGACCGAGCTCGACGTGCTGCCGAGCTCGAAGGTCACCGTCACGCCCGTCTCGGCGGAGCAGACGCCGATCCAGCTCCAGTCGGTCGACGCGTCGATCATCAACAACGACTACGTGGAGGACGCCGGCCTGAAGCCCGAGGACGCCCTCTTCGAGGACGACCCGGACTCCGACGCGGCGAAGCCCTACATCAACGTGTGGGTCGCGCGCGCCGAGGACGCCGACGACCCGGACCTCCTCAAGCTCGCGGAGATCTCCCACTCGGACGAGGTCGTCGCAGCTGAGGACAAGGCGTCCGGCGGCACCGCCGTCATCAAGGAGAACACTCCCGCCGAGCTCCAGGAGATCCTCGCCGGGCTCGAGGACGACATCCGCGCCGGTTCCTGACCGGCCCCCGGAGCTCGTCCTCCCGACGCTCCGCACGTGGGCGGGCACGCGCCGTCGTGCCCGCCCGCGCGCGCCTGCCTGTCCCTGAGGGGACGATGGCGGAGGGCATGAACGAGGACTCGGGCAGCAGCGCCACGAACGCAGCACCACGATCACCGCACCACGGAGGACGCTCCCTCCGACGAGAGGAACAGACCGTGACCGACGGCCCCCGAACCCCGGGCGGTGACGAGCAGCCCGCGATCGAGCTGCGCCACGTGAGCAAGACGTTCGGCGAGGGCGACGGCGCCGTGCGCGCCGTCGACGACGTGTCCCTGAGCATCCGCCGCGGCGAGATCTTCGGGGTCATCGGCTACTCGGGAGCCGGAAAGTCGACCCTCGTGCGCCTCGTCAACGCGCTCGAGACGGTGACGAGCGGCGAGGTCGTCGTCGACGGCCAGGTGATCACCGGCCTGCCGGAACGGCGCGTGCGCGAGGTGCGCTCGCGCATCGGCATGGTGTTCCAGCAGTTCAACCTGCTGTCGTCGCGGAGCGTGGCGGGGAACGTCGCCTACCCGCTCAAGGTCGCCGGCTGGCCGCGCGAGAAGCGCGCGGCCCGCGTCGCCGAGCTGCTGGACTTCGTCGGGCTCTCGGACAAGGCGAAGGCGTACCCGCGCCAGCTCTCGGGGGGCCAGAAGCAGCGCGTGGGCATCGCCCGCGCGCTCGCGGCGCAGCCCACGATCCTCCTGGCCGACGAGGCGACCTCTGCGCTCGACCCCGAGACGACGCGCGAGGTGCTCGCGCTCCTGCGCCGCGTCAACGCCGAGCTCGGCCTGACGATCGTCGTCATCACGCACGAGATGGAGGTTGTGCGCTCGACGTGCCACCGCGTCGCGGTGATGGAGCACGGGCGGGTCGTCGAGACGGGCGACGTGTACGACGTCTTCTCCGCCCCGAGCGCCGACGCCGCGCAACGGTTCGTCGGTACCGCGCTGCACGACCGCCCGTCGCGCGAGACGCTCGCGCGCCTGCGCGAGCGGCACCCGGGCCGCCTCGTCACGGTCGGTGTGCGTGAGGGCGCGAGCACGGGCACCGACCTGTTCCGCCTGCTGCGCGAGCACGACGTCGACGGGTCCGTCGTCTACGGCGGTATCTCCGAGGTGGGGGAGCGGCCGTTCGGGTCGCTCACCGTCGAGCTCGGCGCCCCGGAGGATCGCGTCGCGTCGTTCCTGGCGGCGCTGGCCGAGCGCGCCGACGTCGTGGACCTCGGCACGGCGGAGCACCCGCTGGAGGACCCGCGCGTCGCGCGCCTCGGCGCCGGCCAGGCCGTGGACGACGACGGCCCCGCCGTGGGCGACGACCTCGGCGACCCGTACGGCACCGCTCGCGAGACCCTCTTCCGCCACGGCAACCTCGGAGGCAGCTGATGAACGGCGACTGGGAGCTCCTCTGGCCCACGCTGGTCGAGTCGTTCGGCCAGACGCTGCAGATGGTGTCCGTCGCGCTGCTGACGGGCGGGCTCGCCGGGCTCGCGCTCGGCATCGCGCTCTACGTGACCCGTCGGGGCAACCTGATGGAGAACCGCTGGGTCTTCGGCGTCCTCAACGTGCTCGTCAACGTCGTGCGGCCCATCCCGTTCATCATCTTCGTCACGCTCCTCGGGCCCGTGACGCTCCAGGTCGTCGGGACGACGCTCGGCACCGAGGCGTTCATCTTCCCGCTGTCGGTCATGACGGCGTTCGGCACGAGCCGCATCGTCGAGCAGAACCTCGTGGGCATCGACCAGGGCGTCATCGAGGCGGCGCGGGCGATGGGGGCGTCGTCGTGGCGGATCATCACGACCGTGCTCGTCCCCGAGGCCCTCGCGCCGCTCATCCTCGGGTACACGTTCCTGTTCATCGCCGTGCTCGACATGTCCGCGATCGCCGGGCTGATCGGCGGCGGCGGCCTGGGAGACTTCGCGCTCCGGTTCGGGTACCAGCGCTACAACTGGGGTGTCGTGATCGTCACGGTGCTCATCATGATCGCGATCGTCCAGGTGGCCCAGCTGCTCGGCAACTGGCTCGCGCGCAAGGCCCTGCACCGCTGACCTCGGCCCCCGTCCACCGCCGTGGTGGCGGCCTCGTGCGTGTCGGTCGCGACGTCTAGAGTGCGGGGGGTGAGCACCGCCCTGTACCGCCGCTACCGGCCCGAGACCTTCGCCGAGGTGATCGGTCAGGACCACGTGACCGCGCCGCTCATGCAGGCGCTGCGCACCGGTCGGGTGAACCACGCCTACCTGTTCTCCGGCCCCCGCGGCTGCGGCAAGACGACGAGCGCGCGCATCCTCGCGCGCACGCTGAACTGCGCGCGGAACACGCCGGAGAACCCGATCGACACGCCGTGCGGGGTCTGCCCGTCGTGCACGGACCTCGCGCGCGGGGGCCCGGGCAGCCTCGACGTCGTCGAGATCGACGCCGCGTCGCACGGCGGCGTGGACGACGCCCGCGACCTGCGCGAGCGTGCGACGTTCGCACCCACGCGCGACCGGTACAAGATCTTCGTCATCGACGAGGCCCACATGGTCTCGCCCGCGGGGTTCAACGCGCTCCTCAAAATCGTCGAGGAGCCGCCCGAGCACATCAAGTTCGTCTTCGCGACGACGGAGCCCGACAAGGTCATCGGCACCATCCGCTCGCGCACGCACCACTACCCGTTCCGTCTCGTCCCGCCGGACGTGCTCGGCCCGTACCTCGAGGAGCTGTGCGCCGCCGAGGGCGTGACGATCGGCAGCGGCGTCGTCCCGCTCGTCACCCGCGCCGGCGGCGGCTCGGTGCGCGACTCCCTCTCCGTCCTGGACCAGCTCATCGCGGGTGCCGAGGGCGGGGCGGTGGAGTACGAGCGCGCCGTCGCGCTGCTCGGCTTCACGCACGCGACGCTGCTCGACGACGTGGTGGACGCCCTCGCGGCGCGCGACGGCGCGAGCATCTTCCGCGTCGTGGACCACGTCATCGCGACCGGTCACGAGCCTCGCCGGTTCGTGGAGGACGTGCTCGAGCGCCTGCGCGACCTCATCGTCATCGCGGTGTCCGGCGACGAGGCGCAGGCGGTGCTGCGGGACCAGCCCGCCGACCAGCTCGAGCGCATGCGCACGCAGGCCCAGAACCTCGGCGTCGCGGAGCTCTCGCGCGCGGCCGACCTCGTCAACGCCGCGCTCACGGAGATGACGGGCGCGACGTCGCCGCGCCTGCACCTCGAGCTGCTCATGGCGCGCCTGCTCCTGCCGGGGTCGGACGACGGCGCGGCGGGCTTCGCGGCGCGCCTCGACCGGCTCGAGCGCGGCGGCCTCGGGACGGTCGCCGTGGCGCCCGCGGCCCCCGGCCGGCCCGCGCCGGCGGTGTCCGACGGCGGCGCTCCCGCCCCGTCGTCCGGTGCGACGTCCGCTTCGTCCGGGCTCACCGGACCCGCCGCCGTCCGTGCGGCGCTCCGTCCCCCGCGTCCAGCACAGCCCGCGCCGTCGGCCTCCGCACCCGTCCCGACAGCGTTGCCCGTCGAGGCGCCGGCCGAGCCCGCCGCGCCACCGCCGGTCGTCGAGGCGCCGTCGTCAGCCGTCGACGCGCCGGTGGCCGAGACCGACGCCGCGTCGGTCGAGGCAGGGCAGCCGTCGCCGGGCCAGGGTGCCCCCGAGGTGCCGGACGCGAGCGCCGCGACGGCTGCGGTCACCGAGCGCGTGCACCCCGTCGACTCCCCGGCGGACGACGATGCGTCGCCCGCCGCCGCACCCCAGACATCGGCCGCGGTACCCGCCCGGGAGGAGGCGCCGGTGGGCGGCGGGTCGCCCGCGCCCACGGCGGCGTCCGGACCGTCGTCGGCGCTCACGACGGAGGAGCTGCGGCGGCGTTGGCCCGAGGTCCTCGAGAACCTCCGGGCAAGCCCGGTGACGTGGTCGCTCGTCAGCGCGAACGCGCAGGTCGCGGAGCTGGGCGCCGACGTGCTCTACCTCGCGTTCCCGTCGCCCGGGCTTGCCCGCACCTTCTCCTCGTCGCGGCACACCGGTGCGGTCCAGGACGTCGTCTACCAGACGCTCGGACTGCAGGTGCGGATCGAGCCGCGTCTCGCGGAGGACGGCCCCACTGGCCCCGTCGGTCCGGCCGGGTCCGCGGGCTCGCCGCGACCGGCCACCGCACCCGGGAACGGGGACGGGACGGGGGCGGCCGCAGGCGCCGCCGCGAGCAGCGCCGCGCCTGAGGGCGCCGCGAGTCCGCGCGGGAGCGGGGGCGTCGCCGGCGCGGTGGTGGCCCCGGTGCCGGTCGCCGTGCCGACCTCGCCGGCCGGTGGCGACGCTCCCGGTGGGCCACTCGCCCCCACGGCTCGCTCGGGCGCGGCCGAAGCCGGTGCACCGATGCGTGGCGCCGTCGCGCTCCAGGAGCGCCCCGTCGCGGTCGACGCCCCGTTCGTCGCGGTCGACGCCCCGCCCGTCGCGGTCATCGACGCCGCGGACGAGGCCTGGCTCGCCGGTACTCCCGCCCCGGCCCCAGGCCCGGGCACCGCGGACGACGCCTGGCTCGCCGGCACGCAGGCGCCTGAGCCCCCGGCCGACCTCGACGACGGACCCGAGCCGGAGCCTGTGCTCGAGCCGGCGCCGTCCCCGACCTCCGCGCCGTCCCGGCCGACGCCGACGCCGACGCCGGCCGGCGCGGCGGCCGCGGCTCCGGCCGCTCCGACCCGCCAGGCCGGCTCGCCGTCGCTGCGCGGTGCGTCGGCAGCGCGGGCGGCGATCGCGGCGGCGACCTCCGCGCGAGCCACCGCGCGACCCGCGCCGGAGCCGGCGCGCCGCGCAGCACCGGCGGCGATCGACCCGATGGACGACGTCTCGTCCGACGACGACCCCGAGATCGTGTCGACCGGGCTCGTCGGCACCGCCCTCGTCGTGAGCCTCCTGGGCGGCAAGATCATCGAGGAGATCCAGGACCCGGGCGCGTAGCGTCCGCTGACGGGCGCGCCGACGGCGCGGCGTCCGGCCGGACGAATCCCGAAGCGTGGAGGACCTCCCGGAGCTCGGTGCGGTCACGCACTCCGAGCTTGGCGAGGATCGTCGACGTGTAGTTCCTCACGGTCTTCGCCGAGAGCCGCAGCTCGCGGGCGATCTCGGCGTTGCCGCGGCCGCCGGCCACGAGGTGCGCGATGTCGTTCTCGCGAGACGTCAACCCGGGGATCCCGTCCTCGCGGTGCCGTGGCGCATCCGCGACGACCTGCAGGATCCGGTCGGCGACTCCCCGGCCGACGACGAGCTCACCCCGGTGGACCGCGCGGATCGCGTGGAGCACGTCATCGGGCGTGGCGTCCTTCACGAGGTAGCCCCGTGCGCCGGCACGGATCGCCGCGACGACGGAGTCGTCCTGGAACATCGTGAGCATCAGGACGCGGCAGCTCGGGACGGTCCGCACGATCCGCTCCGTCGCGTCGATGCCGTTGACGAGCGGCATCTTGAGATCCATCAGGATCACGTCGGGTCGCAACCGGTCCGCCAGTCTCACGGCGTCCTGCCCGTCGCCGGCCTCGCCGACGATCTCGACGTCGTGCGCGACGAGCAGCGACCGCAGGCCCTCGCGATAGAAGACGTGGTCGTCGGCGATCAGCACGCGGATCACGGTGCGCCTCGTGGACGTCCCCGATCGTCGGCGAGAGGCAGTAGCACGTCGACGGTCGTCCCGTGGCCGGGGCGGGAACGGACGTCGATCGAGCCGCCCACTTCGTCGACGCGCTCGACCATCGACCGCAGCCCCGTGCCCGTGCGTCGCACCGACGGGTCGAACCCTCCGCCGTCGTCACTCACGCCGACGACCAGCATCGGGCGGTCTTTCTCGGTCCGCGACGCGAGCGTGACGACGATGCGCGACGCACGCGCATGCCGGAGCGCGTTGGCCAGCGCCTCGGACACCACGCGGTAGGCCGCCACGTCGACACCCGGGGCGACGTGGGCGGGCGGTCCGGCCGCACGCAGCTCCACGACGGGTGCGCTACCGGGTGTCGAGCAGCTCCTCACGAGTTCCTCGACGGCGCCCAGGAGGCCCGACCTGTCGAGCGCGGGAGGGCGCAGGTCGTAGACAATCCTGCGGATCTCGTCGACGGTCGCCCGCAGGTGGTCGCGTGCCTCGCCGACGAGGCGGGCAGCGGCGTCCGGATCGCGACGGATCAGTCCCGCGGCGACGTCGAGCCGTTGGTAGAGACTCGACAAGGTGGGTCCCAACCCGTCGTGCAGGTCCCGGTGGAGGCGGCTGCGTTCGTCCTCGCGGGCCAGCACGAGGTCACGTCGAGACGTGCGCAGGTCGTCGAGCAGCTGTGCCACGCTCAGGAGCAGTCCCGTCTGACGTGCGACCTCACCGAGGAGTCGGCGATCCGACTCCGAGAGGCGCTCGCCGCCACGCAGCGCGACGTCCAGCGTCCCGAGTCGGGGATCGTCGCGGACGCCGCCGAGAGGGAACCGGACGAGCGTGTCCGGGTCGGGGGCGGAGAACCCCGGGTCCCGGTGGATCGCACCCGGGTCGGCGCTGAGCGCCACGTACGCCAGCTTGAGCGACCCCGCGAGGCTCGTCACGATCCGCGACGGGAGCGGATCGTGCGCCAGCTCGTCCCCGAGCGATGCGACCAGCTCGTAGGGTTCGCGACGGAGCCCGTACACCCAGCGACCTGCCGCACGCTGCAGGCGCCGGCGGATGGGATCGAATCCCACGGCGACGACCGCTGTCGCGAGGAGCGGTACCCAGAGGGGATCGACCGTGCGGGTCGCGAACCCGGCGGCGACCAGGACGGCGGCGTACGTACCGACGACGAACACGGTCAGGACGCCGTACACGAAGGCCCTGGTCAGGATCGTCGTGACGCCGTAGAGCCGGTGCTTGCGAATGGCGACCGTGATCGCGATCGCCAGGAAGGCGCTGATGGAGTAGCTGAGGAGGTACGCCGCACCGTTCACGACAAGACCGCGGGAGGTCGGTTCTTCCATGCGCCGACCGAGGGGCGTCGCCACGACCGCGAGGATGTACGCGAACCTCACGGTCACGGCGACCGCGATCCAGGTGATCTGCTGCCGGACGACCCGGCCCGAGGTGCGGTACCGGTGCAGCTGTGCCGCGACGCACGTCCCGAGGAGGACGATGCCTCCGATCGTCACGACCCCGCTGGACGCGCCGAGCACCGGCGCGAGAACGGCCAGGGCCACCCAGGCCAGCGGCAGCGGGCGGGTCCAGTGCGGGACGAAACGTCCGTCGGGGAACAGGTAGGCGACGGGGAGGATGAGGACCCATGCCACCGCTTGGAGCGCAAGGGCCGCCTCCCCCTGCGGGAGCGCGGCGGCAAGAGCACCACCTGCCCCACCCTGGAAGCAGCCGTGCAGGACGAGGGCGACCGCCAGGTAGAGGCGGAAGGCGTCCTCGCGGCGGGTGGAGACCGGCGCGCGCAGCACCAGGACGGCCGCGGCGGCGTACACCGCCATGACGGCGAGCTCGATGACGAGCGCGTACCGGAGCCACCACTCGGCCGGGACTCCCAGCCCTGCTGCCGCACTCTGCAGCTCGGCGCGGCTCCAGCCGTCGAGGTACGGAGCGGCGTCACCTGCCGCGAGCGTGACGACGTGGATGGCCACGGTCGCCGTGACGCAGGTCCAGATCAGGACATGCGCTGCGGCGCGGGCGGCCGGATACCACTCACGCGGCGGCGCGTGCGCCGATGTGCCGAGCGGGAGCTCCGCGGTCACGTCGTCCATGCTACGCGCGGGGTGCTGTCCGGCGCCGGTGTGCCGCGTCGGAGCCAGGCGATGCCCATCAGAGACCACAGGAACGCGACCAGGAACGGCGGGAGCGCACCGAACGTCACGATATCGAGCAGCAGGTACGGGACGCCGAGCACGGCGACGACGAACCCGGTGCGTCGCAAGAGCCCGCTGAGCCGGACCGCCACCCCCGCGAGACCCACGGCGGCGATCGCGAACCAGACCGTGAGTGCACTGAGCAGGTAGGGGAGGTCGTAGAACGGGTGATCGCCCAGCGTCGCTGCGTCGAGGCGAACCATGGGGATGCGGACGAGAGCGACGCTGATCCCCGCGGCGACGGACAGCACGCCGGCGGACGTGCTCGCTCGCGCGAACCGCCGTGCCGTGACGCCAGGCACGTCACGGACGAGGAGTGCGAGCGCGATCGCGCCGGCGGCAAAGATCGTCGGCCACGCCAGGTGGTAGACGATCCACGGGGCGCTGACCGCGTCAAGGTCCGTCGGGTCGAGTTCTGCCAGGTCCTCGATCCCGGTCATCGTCCACACCAGCGCCCAGGGCGGGACGATCAGGGCGAAGAAGAGGACCGGCGAGAGGGCGAGGAACCAGGCGGGGCGCCGGTGTCGGGCCGTGGTGGTGGTCGTGAGGGTCGTCGTGGTCATGGCACTCTCCGATCGCGGGATGGTTCTCGCAGCCTGGGTGTCCCGTCGTCCCGGGCACCAGGGTCGTGACGTCCCTCCGAGACGGGGCGTCGTCGCCTCTCACGGCGCGGCGGAGGTGTGGGCCGCGACCCGTAGGCTGGGGGCGTGTACGAAGGCGCGGTCCAGGACCTGA
This sequence comes from Cellulosimicrobium sp. BMG9.22, assembly GCF_059159975.1. Lineage (NCBI taxonomy): Bacteria > Bacillati > Actinomycetota > Actinomycetes > Micrococcales > Promicromonosporaceae > Cellulosimicrobium > Cellulosimicrobium sp. BMG9.22. The sequence goes on from NZ_JBZGBY010000013.1 coordinate 100,947, forward strand.
TCGACGAGCTCGGCCGCCTTCCCGGCGTCGGGCCCAAGAGCGCGCAGCGGATCGCGTTCCACCTGCTCGCCGCGGACGCCGCGGACGTGCGCCGTCTGGCCGACGCGCTCACCGAGGTGAAGGCGCGCGTCCGCTTCTGCGACACGTGCGGGAACGTCGCGGAGGCCGAGCAGTGCCGCATCTGCGCCGACCCGCGGCGCTGCGTCGAGGTGATCTGCGTCGTCGAGGAGCCCAAGGACGTCGTCGCGATCGAGCGCACGCGCGAGTTCCGCGGCCGGTACCACGTGCTCGGCGGGGCGATCAACCCGATCGAGAACGTCGGCCCCGGGGACCTGCGCGTCGCGGAGCTCATGACCCGCCTCGCCGACGGCCAGGTCACGGAGGTCATCCTCGCGACCGACCCCAACGTCGAGGGCGAGGCCACCGCGACGTACCTCGCGCGCATGCTGGGCCCGATGGGCCTGCGCGTGACCCGCCTCGCGTCCGGGCTGCCGGTCGGGGGAGACTTGGAGTACGCGGACGAGGTGACCCTCGGCCGGGCGTTCGAGGGCCGCCGCCTCGTCGGCGGCTGACGGAAGGGACCGGCACATGGGCGAGATCGAGAACGACCCCGACCTGCGCGAGATCGCGGAGGGGATGGCCGGGCAGGCCCGCGCCTACCTCACGACGACGGCACAGGTCGCGAGCGGTGCCGCGCCCGGGGCCGTGCTCCCGCTGCTGCTCCTCGCACTCTCCGACGTCCTCGCCGCGGGCGCCCGCCTGGGGGCGATGGGCGACGTCGTCCCGGTCGAGCGCTTCGAGCCCGACGCCGGGCCGGACACCGACGTCGACCCGTTGCGCACGGCGCTCTCGCGGCTCTTCGACGGGTTCGACGACTACGCCGAGATCACCGACCCGCTCGTGGGCGCGGAGGTGGGTGCCGCCTCGCTGTCGGGCGACCTGGCCTGCGTCGCGGAGTGCCTCGCGAAGGGCCTGCAGCACTACGAGGGCGGGCGCGAGCTCGAGGGTCTGTGGTGGTGGCAGTTCTCCTACGTCTCGCTCTGGGGCGAGCGCGCGGCGAGCGCCCTGCGCGTCCTGCAGGGCGCCCTCGCGCACCTGCGGCTCGACGTGGACGACGACGTCGCCGCCGAGGCGGAGTACGACGCCCTGCAGTCCTGACCGTCAGGACCCGTCGGCCGCCCGCCGGTAGTGCTCGGCGAGGCTCGAGACGTAGTGCTCCCAGTCGAGCTCGTCGGGGTCCCGGCCCTCCCGCGTCGCGACGAGGCGGTCCAGGTAGTACTCCCAGCCCGGCCCGACGGAGGTCGCGTCGTCGGCGAGGCCGAGCAGCTGGCGGAACGTGAGGGTCGTGAGACCGTCGGCCTCGTCGAGGTCGAACGCGAGGTGCCACGTGTCGTCGCCGATCGCGGTGTCCGCGGCGAACCGGTGCGGGGCCTCGCACCGCGTGATCGTGTACTCCTCGGGTTCGACGTCGTCCCCCTCGGCGGTCATGAAGAACGTCACCTTCCCCGTCGAGGGGTCGCCCTCCCACCGGCCGATCCACCGTGCCAGGCGGTCGGGCTCCGTGAGGCTCGCCCAGACGTCGCGGGCGGGCGCTCGGAACGTGCGGGTGACGACGAGCTCGGTGCCACGGGCCCCGTGCTCGACGGTCCCGTGCGGCACGGGACGGGCCGTGGCCCCTCGCGCCGGGACGGCGCCGGTGGCGGTGTCGGCGGTGTCGCTCGTGGGCGTCCGGTCGCTCATGCGCTCTCCTCGTGTCGGTCCGCGCCGGGCTGGGCGCGGCGCTCTCGTGCCGTGCGACGCACCTCGAGGTCGAGGCCGTCGAGGACCCGTGCGGGCACGGGCGGTGCAGGACGGCCCAGGGCGGCAACGAGGCCGCGGACCTGGTCGAGACCGTCGGGTCGCAGCGAGTACACCCGGCGCCTGCCGTCCGCGACGACGGCCACGAGCCCGGCCTCGCGCAGCACCCGCAGGTGCCGGCTCACACCTGGCCGTGAGACGTCGTCCCGCGTGCCTGCGAGCTCGCCCGCGGTGAGATCCGTGCGGCGCAGCGCGAGGAGCAGCTCCCGGCGGACCGGATCGGACAGGGCCTCGAACGCGTCCATCCAGAAAGCGTAACTGATCGGTTACCCGTTGTCGCCGTGACGGCGAGCGCGGCATGCACGCCGGCCACCGCGCGGGGGAGGGGCGGCGGACCGTGGTACCACTGGGGGGTGCTGCCGACCTTCGTCCTTCCCGCCTCCGGTGGGCTCGAGATCGACGGCCTGACCGTCGCCCTGCTGATCCTCGCCGCGCTCACGGCGGGCTGGATCGACGCCGTCGTCGGGGGAGGTGGGCTGATCCAGCTCCCGGCGCTCCTGCTCGTGCCGGGCATCAGCCCGGTCCAGGCGCTCGCGACGAACAAGCTCTCGAGCATCATGGGGACGTCGGTGAGCGCGGCGACCTTCTACCGACGCGTCGGCCCTGACCTGCGCACGGCCGGGCCGATGGCTCTGGCCGCGCTCGTCGGCGCGGTCGGGGGAGCGGCCCTCGCGTCGCGCATCCCGGCGGAGCTGTTCGAGCCGATCATCCTCGTCGTCCTCCTCGGGGTCGCTGCGTACACGATCGCGAAGCCGCGGCTCGGGCACGCGACGAACCTGCGCTGGGAGGGCAACGGCCACCGCTGGGCAGCCGCGGGCATCGGCCTCGTCATCGGCACCTACGACGGCCTGCTCGGCCCCGGGACGGGGACGTTCTTCGTCATCTCCCTCGTGAGCATCTTGGGGTACGCGTTCCTGCCGGCGTCGGCCCTCGCGAAGATCGCGAACTTCGCGACGAACGCGGGAGCGCTGATCTTCTTCGTCCCGTACGGCGCGGTCCTGTGGGGTCTCGGCCTCGTGATGGGCGCGGCGAACCTGCTCGGTGCCTACATCGGCGCGCGCATGGCCGTCGCCAAGGGGAGCTCGTTCGTGCGCGTCGTCTTCGTCGTGGTCGTCGGCGCGCTGATCCTCAAGCTGGGCTACGACGTCATCAATGATCTGACCGCCTGACGCCCGGGTGACGCCACGCGGTGTCGCGATGACATCACTGGGAGTTGCCATGACACCACCTATGGTGTCATAATGGCGTCATGGATCTCACGCCCTACGTCAACGACCTCCAGCACCGGCTGGGCACCGCGGCCGACGCCGCCGGTTCCGACGCGCGGCAGCTCGCCGAGCGCCTGACCGCCCCGCTCGACGCCGCCGTGCGACTCGTCCTGCTGGACGCGCTCTCCGCGGCGGCCGGAGAGATCTCCGCCGAGCTCGCACCCGGCTCCGTCGACGTCCGCCTGCGCGGCGGGGACCCGGAGTTCGTGGTCGCAGCACCCGGTCCCGTCGCCGAGGCGGCGTCCGGCGCCGTCCCCGCGCAGGCCGCCGGACCTGCGCCCCTGCCGAGCGTCGACGCGGAGGAGGGCACCACCACCCGCACCACCCTGCGCCTGCCCGACCACCTCAAGTCGCAGGTCGAGGTCGGGGCCGCGCGCGACGGTGTCTCGGTCAACACGTGGCTCGTGCGTGCGGTGGCCGCAGCGCTCGAGCAGACGACGGGACGGCCCGCCGCGCAGGCCCGCCCGCAGCAGCGCGGCGGCCAGACGCGCCTCACCGGCTGGGTGCGCTGAGCGCACACCCGTCCCCACAGCGACACCCCAGACACCCCAGACACCGCTGACACCACTGACACCACCCGACCTCACCTGGAGCCCTCATGCCTACCTTCCCCGCGCCTGCCCCCGTCCCGGTCGTCGTGGACGTGCCCTTCGGCGACCTGCACGTCGTCGCCGGGGAGCGGGACGACGTCGTCGTCACCGTCCTTCCCGCCGACCCGTCCAAGTCGGGCTCGGTCCGCGCCGCCGAGGAGACCCGCGTCGAGCGAGACGGCGACGCGGTCAGGATCATCTACCCGGCGTCCTGGAAGCAGTACGTCCTCCCCTTCGCCGCCGGCGGCGCGAAGGTCACCATCGAGCTGCCCACCGGATCGTCGCTGAGCGGCAAGGCCGGGTCGCTGTACGCGGAGGGCCGGCTCGGCACCGTCGACCTCACCCTCAACGGCGGCGAGGCCCGGCTCGACGAGGCCGCCCGCGTCGACCTCAAGGTCTCGGCGGGATCCGTCGTCGTCGACCGTGCCACCGGCCCGACGAACATCAAGGCGACGGCCGGGGCCGTGCGCATCGGCGAGGTCGTCGGCGACGCGAGCGTGCGGTGCACCAACGCCACGACGACGGTCGGCGCGGTCAACGGGTCCCTGGAGGTTGCCGGCGCGCACGGCGACATCGTCGTGGGCCAGGTCCGCGGAACCCTCACCGCCAAGGCGGCATCGGGCGGTATCCGGGTGGACCGGGTCGAGTCCGGCTCGGTCACGCTCACCACCTCCTACGGCTCGATCGAGGTCGGCGTGCCCGAGGGCACCGCCGCGTGGCTCGACGTCGCCTCGCAGCACGGCAGCGTCCGCAACCAGCTCACCCCGACCGAGGCACCCGTCGACGACGAGGCCACGGCGGAGATCCACGCCAGCACGGGCTACGGCAGCGTCGTCGTCCGTCGCCCCTGACCGATCAGCTTCGGTCCGCCGTCGTCACGGCGGGCCAGTCACGAGAAGGAGACGCACATGAGCATGGAACAGTCG
>NZ_JBZGBY010000014.1:0-99601 GCF_059159975.1 Cellulosimicrobium sp. BMG9.22
ACCACGGTTCTGGCTCGGAAAAAGAACACCGCACCGCTCCCACCTGCGGAGATATGACGGCGGGCGCGGTGTTCGTCTTCCGCCCCGCCATGGTGGGGCCATCGGCCACCCGGAGAGCTACCTCGCGTGACCAGGGTTCTACCTCGGCCGACCCGGGTCCACTTCGGCAGACGGGCTCTACGTCGCGGCGTCGTCGGGCAGCTCGGGGCCGACGAAGTACACGGCCGTCTCGCCGTAGTCCTTGCGCGCGACGACCTCCCAGCCTGCCGGCCAGGTCGGTTCAGGGGTGCGGGTCGAGCGCTCGACGACGACGACGGCCGTCGGGTCGAGCACGCCGGGCACCGCAAGATGATCGAGGACGCGCTCGAGCGCCTCGGCCGTGACGTCGTAGGGAGGGTCGACGAGGACGAGGTGGTACGGCTCGCTCGCAGCGGTGCCAGGGTGCGCCGGCCCGCGGTGTCCGTCGGTGGACCCGTCCGTCGACCGACCGGACGCGACTGCGGCTGCTGCGGCGGCAGCAGCAGCGGCAGCGGCAGCGACGAACGACTCGGCCTGCTGCGCGACGACGCGCACACCGCTCAGCCCCAGTGAGGCGACGTTGCGCCGGGCGACGTCGGCGGCGACGCGTGCGGAGTCCACCAGCGTCACGTCGGCGGCCCCCCGGCTCGCCGCCTCCAGCCCGAGCGCGCCCGAGCCGGCGTACAGGTCGAGGACGCGGGCGTCGTCGACGACGCCCAGGTGCTCGAGACGGGAGAAGATCGCCTCGCGCACGCGCTCGCTCGTCGGGCGTGTACCGCGCGGCGGGACCTGCAGCGTGCGTCCCCCGGCAGCTCCCGCCACGATCCTCGTCACGCGCACAGCCTAGACGCGCGGGTCGCGACGCTCACGCGCGCTCGAGGAACTCCTCGCGCTCGGGGTCGAGCTGCGCACGGATCTCGTCCGCGAGCGCAGGGTGCTCGACCAGGTCGGGGTCTTGCGCCACGACCGCAGCCGCGTCGGCGCGGGCCGTCTCGATGACGTCGGCGTCCTTGACGACGCGCAGGAGCCGCAACGAGCTCGTGCGACCCGACTGGGCCGCGCCGAGCACGTCGCCCTCGCTGCGCAGCTCGAGGTCCACGGTCGCGAGCTCGAAGCCGTCGGTCGTGCGGGCGAGCGTCTCGACCCGCGTGGCGGCGGGCGTGCCGGGCTCCGCGGTCGAGACGAGGAGGCACAGTCCGGCGGCCGACCCTCGGCCGACGCGACCGCGGAGCTGGTGGAGCTGGGAGATGCCGAACCGGTCGGCGTCCAGGACGACCATCACCGTGGCGTCGGGGACGTCGACGCCGACCTCGACGACCGTCGTCGAGACGAGCACCTGCACGGCGCCCGACGCGAAGTCCGCCATGACGGCGTCCTTGTCCGCCGGGGGCATCTGACCGTGCAGCACGCCGACCGTCAGCCCGGCGAGGCGCGGGTGGGCGCGCAGCTCCTCCGCGACCTCGAGCACCGCGCGCAGCGGCTCTCGCTCGACCTCGGGCTCGGACGGGTCGAGAAGGAAGTCGGGCACCTCGTCGAAGTCGTCGGCGCCCTTCGGCGCGGAGGACTTCGCTGCGCCCGCCGCGTCGGGCTCGTCGGGGTGGATGCGCGCGCACACGACGTAGGCGCGGTGCCCGGCGTCGACCTCCTCGCGCACGCGTGCCCACGTGCGGTCCATCCAGGCCGCGTTCCCCGCGGGCACGACATGGGTCGTGATGCCCGCACGGCCGGCCGGGATCTCGGTGAGCGACGACGTCTCGAGGTCGCCGAAGACGGTCATCGCGACCGTGCGCGGGATGGGCGTCGCCGTCATGACGAGCAGGTGCGGGCTGGTCCGCGCCTTGGCGCGCAGGGCGTCGCGCTGCTCGACGCCGAACCGGTGCTGCTCGTCGACGACGACGAGCCCGAGGTCGGCGAACTGCACGTTCTCCGAGAGCAGCGCGTGCGTGCCCACGACGATGCCCGCCGCGCCGCTCGCCGCGTCGAGCAGCGCCTCCTTGCGCGCGGCCGCGCCGAGCGACCCGGTGAGCAGCGCGACCCGTGTCCCGTGCTCGGCGCCACCGAGGAAGCCGCCCTCGGCGAGCGGTCCGAGGAGCGCGCGCAGCGTCCGAGCGTGCTGGGCCGCCAGGACCTCGGTCGGCGCCAGCAGCGCCGCCTGCCCCCCGGCGTCGATCACCTGGAGCATCGCGCGCAGCGCGACGACCGTCTTGCCCGAGCCGACCTCGCCCTGCAGCAGCCGCTGCATCGGGCGCGAGCGCTCGAGGTCCGCGGCGATCTCCTCCCCCACCTCGCGCTGCCCCTGCGTCAGGGTGAACGGGAGCGCGGCGTCGAAGTCGGCGAGGATGCTCGGCTCCCCCGGCGCCCGGGCCGGGCGCGCGGTCGCGGGCTCCGCCGCGGCGCGTGCCCGTCGCTGCGCGAGCGCGGCCTGCAGGACGAACGCCTCCTCGTACCGCAGCCGGTCCCGGCCGCGCTGCCACTGGCGCTCGTCGTACGGCTCGTGCACGTCGCGCAGCGCCTGGAGGCGCGACCCGAAGCCGTGCCCGGCCCGGACGGCCTCCGGGATCGGGTCCGGGACGTCCTCCTCCTGGAGCGGGTCGAGCACGGTCCGCACGGCCGGCTGGATCTTCCAGCTCGGGATGCTCGCGCTCGCCGGGTAGATCGGGATGGGACGGCTCGCCTCGAGCAGCGCGCTCTCGGTGTCCTCGGCGTCGTCGTCCATCCCGATGATCTTGTAGTCCGGGTGCGTGAGCTGCCGCGTGCCGCGGTAGAGGCCGACGACGCCGGTGAACAGCCCGTGCCGACCGGGCGCGAGCCGCTGCTCGTGGTACCGCAGGACGTTCGGGCTCTTCGCGAAGAACGTCAGCGAGAGCTGCTGCGGGCCGTCGGTCACGACGGCCTCGAGGATCGCGCCGGATCGGGCACGCATCCGCCGCACGGTCGCGCTGCGCACCTGCGCGACGATCGTCACGTGCTCCCCGAGCGCGAGCCCGCCGAGGTCGGTGAGCCGACCGGGGTCGCCGTACCGGCGCGGGTAGTGCCGCAGGAGGTCGCCCACGGTCTCCAGGCCCAGCTTCGCGAGCGGACCCGCGCTCCGTGCGCCCAGGGCCCTGCTGAGCGGCTCGGCGAGACGATCGGTCATGCGCGGCCCTCCTCGACCGGGTGGTGGACAGGTGCCTCGGCACCGAGCATCAGCGCGCCACCGGGGCGGCCCGAGCGGAGCGGGACGACCTCGGCCCCCGCGTCGGACGCCGTCGCCGCGAGGGAGTCGAGCACCTCCTGGGGCACGTCGTCGTCGGCCAGCACCGTGAGGACCTCGGCAGGTTCGGCGAGCAGGTGCCGCAGTGCGGTCGCCGACCTGCTCGCGTCGGCGCCGACCACCCGCACGCCCGCGACCGCCGCCCGCGCGGCGTGCAGATGCCGCACGCCCACGCCTGCGCCGTCGTCCTCGGCGAGCAGGGCTGCCGCGAGCCCGACGACGACGTGCACGTCGGTCCGGGCGGGCAGGACGTCGAGCCGGTCGACCGCGTCGCCCTGCACGGCGACGCGCACGGCGTGGACGTCGTCGTCGAGGAGATCGGCGCCGGGCAGGACGACGACGTGAGCCGCGTGCGCGTCGAGCACCGCGCGGTGCAGCGCGGCGAGGTCGGGGGCGCTGCCGGGCTCGCGCAGGAGCACGACGGCGCCCGCGCGGGCGAGGTCGGCGACGAGGCCGGGGGCGGACGTGACGGCCACGAACCCGACGTCCGCCGAGGACGGTCCCGGCGGGTGCCCGTGCCGACCGGGCAGGTGGCGGACGCGGACCTGGCGCAGGGTCGCCGCCTCGCCCTGGACGCCGCCCGGGAAGCTCGGGAGCGCCGCCCGGCCCACGGCGACCGCGGCCCCCGGGTCGTCGGTGTGGACGTGGGCCTGCCAGAGACCTGGACCCTCGGCACCGGTGGCGTCCGGGCCGCCGACCACGACGACCGAGTCGCCGATGCGGGCCAGCTCGGCGCGCAGGAGGTCGGCGGGGTCGGCGTCGAGAGCGCGGGGTCGCCGTTCCCCGTGGCCCCGCGGCGCCTGCGCGACGGCCGACCCGTCGACGACGTACATCACCTCGAACTCGCCCCCCTCGTGCGCGGCCCGCTGCGCGGTGCCCGGGACGTCGACCGCCCCGGGTACGGGCTCCATCGCGGACATCATGCCGAGCACCTCCGACACGGCACTGCCGGGGGCGTCCTGGGTGGTACCGCGCAGCGCCGCGAGGAGCGCGTCGAGGACGAGCACCAGGCCGAGGGCCCCGGCGTCGAGGACGCGCGCCTGGGCGAGGACGTCGAGCTCTCCGGGGCTGCGCAGCGCTGCGGCGCGTGCGCCGTCCCGGGCGGCCGCGACCACGGCCGCGACGGCCGTGGCACCGCCCCCGGGCAGGACACCGTCGACGTCGCGACGCAGACCCGCGACCGCCTCCGCGGCGGACCGGGCCGCGGCGTCGGCCGCAGTGAGGATCGTCCCGGGCACGGGACGGGCCACGGCACCGCGCGCGGTGCGTGCCGCGCGGTCGAGCGCTCCGGCGAGGGCCTCGGGCGGGACCTCGCGGTGCCCCGCGAGCTCGACCGCCATGCCGCGCAGGTACTCGCTGAGGATGACGCCGGAGTTGCCGCGCGCCCCGACGAGCGCCCCTCGCGCCATCCGGACGAGCAGGTCGCCCGCCCCGTCGCCCTCCGCCGGCGTGCCGGGCAGCGCGCGCGCCGCGTCGAGGAACGTGAGGTACATGTTCGTGCCGGTGTCCGCGTCCGCGACCGGGAACACGTTCACGCGGTCGAGGGCGCCGCGGGCCGCGTGCAGGACGCTCACCCCGTGGCGAGCCCACGCGACGACGGCCGAGGCGTCGACCACCTCGGCTCCCGGTCTCACGTCGGTCCGGCTCCTCGCTCGCGGACGGCGGACGCGCACGGTCGGTGCGACGGCCCGGACGACCGGGCGGTCGTCGAGAACACCGTAGTCCGCGGCGAGCCGTCGGAGCCCTCGTGCAGGCTCTGCCGACGGCTCCGTGCCGCACGTCACGGGCGCTCGACGCCGTCGGCTTGAGTCGACACGGTCGGATCCGGTACCCTGACGAGGTTGCCCGGGTGCTTCGCGCGCCCTGCCGCCCGTAGGGGCTCACCGGGCGAGACACCCTACAGACCATTCACTACGTCGCCGCTGCCTGCGCGACGTGCACGACGATCAGGAGAAACCGTGGCTGCCAACTGCGACGTCTGCGGCAAGGGCCCGGGCTTCGGGCACAGCATCTCGCACTCCCACATCCGCACGAAGCGCCGCTGGAACCCGAACATCCAGCGCGTGCGCGCCGTGGTCGCGGGGACGCCCAAGCGCCTCAACGTGTGCACCTCGTGCCTCAAGGCCGGGAAGGTCACCCGCCCCGCCTGAGCTCGCTCGAGCCGATCTTCGAGAGCGCCCGCCGGTTTCCGGCGGGCGCTCTCGTCGTTCCTGGTCCGCCCACATCGACGAGCGGCCGTCCGGATTGCGGAGATCTCCTGAAGATCGGGACAAACCGGTTTGGTAGATCAGGGCCTCGGTGGCAGTCTTTGTCCATGGTGACGGAACTGAGCGAGGTAACGATCCGCCCGGCCCATCCCACGGACGCGAGCGACATCGCGGCCGTGCACATCGCGTCCTGGCGGGGCGCCTACGCGGGCATCGTGCCGGACGAGTACCTGGCCTCGCTCGACCACGACCAGCGCGAGAAGCACTGGGTCGAGAGCCTGAACACTCCCGGGGCCCGAACGTGGCTCGCCGACGCCGACGGCCGCACGATCGGCTTCGCGACGCTCGGTCCGAGCCGCGACGAGGACGCCGAGCCCGGCGACCTCGAGATCTACGCCATCTACCTCGACCCGGAGTCGTGGGGCCGGGGCGTCGCGCGCGACCTCATGCGCACCATGCTCGCGGACGTCCGGCCCGGTGTGACGGTGACCCTGTGGGTGCTCGCCGACGCCGAGCGTGCCCGCCGCTTCTACCGTCGCCACGGCTTCTCCCCCGACGGCGTCGAGCGCCGCGACGACATCGGCGGCAAGGACCTCACCGCCGTCCGCTACCGCCGGAGCTGACGTCACACCTGGTCCTGGTGCGGACGGACCAGGTTCAGGCGCGGAAGTGGTCCCACCCGGTCCCGCGGTGCGGGACCGCGCCGTCGAGCCGGACGTCCGCGCCGTCGCGCCCTGCACGCCGGACGGTTCCGATCGCCCGGAACCCGGCAGGGAGAGCGACACCGTCGGGGAACGTCGCGAGCAGCGCGTGGTCCTCGCCCCCGGACAGGACCCACCCGTCGGCCCGGTCGTGCGCGCCCGTCGCGTCGTCGGCCACACCGTCCCCCCCGAGCGCGGCGGCCGCCGCGCGCAGGCGTTCGCGGTCGGCGTCGAGCGCGGCCGGGTCGAGGTCGACGACGACGTCGCTCGCCCGGGCGATCCGCCCGGCGTCGCGCAGCAGCCCGTCGGAGACGTCCATCATGGCCGTCGCGGCCGCGTCGGCCGCCGCGGGCCCGGCGGCGAGCGGCGGGTCGGGACGCAGGTAGGCGGAGACGAGCGCGTCGTCGACGTCGGTGCGCCCGGCGTCGAGCAGTGCGAGCCCCGCGGCGGAGCGTCCGAGCGTCCCCGCGAGCGCGACGACGTCACCTCGACGGGCGCCCGAGCGCAGGACGGGGTCACGGCCCTCGAGGTCGCCGTGGACGGTCACCGCGACGACCACCTGGTCACCCCCGGACAGGTCCCCGCCGACGACGGCCGCACCGTGCGGCGTGCACGCCGCCGCGAGCCCGCGCGCGAGCCCCGTCACCCACTCCACGGGCAGGTCTCCCGGCATGACCAGGGACACGACGAGCGCCGCCGGGCGGGCACCCATCGCCGCGATGTCGGCGAGGTTCTGCACGGCGGCCCGCCACCCGACGTCGTACCCCGTCGACCAGCGCCGGCGGAAGTGCCGGTCCTCGACGAGGACGTCGGTCGAGACGACGTAGCGCCCGTCCGGCGCGGCGACGACCGCGCAGTCGTCGCCGGGACCGACGAGCGTCGTCGGCGCCGCGGGCAGCAGGGGGAAGATCCGGGCGAGGAGCGCTTCCTCGGTGACGTCGCGGACCAGCAGGGGCGTCTCGCTCACCCGGCAACCCTAGTCGTCGCGCGAGCGGTCACCGGCACCCCGGCCGGGCGGCTACGGTGGTCGCGTGCGCGTCGCCCGTCCCCTCCCGTCCCGTCCGTCCGACGAGCCCCGCCGCGCCGTGCACCACCCGGTGCGTCGCCGGGCCCTCCGCGCGGGCGCCGTCGTGCCGCTCCTCGCGGCGGTCGTCGTCACGAGCGCGTGCGCACCGACCATCGGGGTCCCGGTGGCCGACGACGCGGCGAACCCCCTGTGCGCGGACGTCGTCCTCGCCCTGCCGGACTCGCTCGCAGAGGACCTTCCGAAGGTCGGCACGACCAGCCAGGCGACGGCCGCCTGGGGCGAGCCGGGGGCCGCGGTCACGCTGCGGTGCGGCGTCGAGGTGCCCGGCCCCACGACGACGGAGTGCCAGAGCGTCCAGTCGGAGGCCGGGACCGTGGACTGGCTCGTCGTCGAGGACGACGGGACGTGGACGTTCACGACCTACGGGCGGGACCCCGCGGTGCAGGTCGTCGTCCCGCCCGCCGTGACCGAGACCCACTCGACGGCGTTCGTCGCCGACCTCGGCCGGGCCGTCATGGAGGTTCCCCAGACGCGCGCGTGCGTCGGCGTGAGCGACCTCGGCTGAGCGCCCGTGGCCGGGCCGCTCAGCGCAGGCCGGTGGGCCGCTCGAGCGCGAGAGCGACGAGCTCGTCGATGAGGTCGGGGTAGCTCAGGCCCGACTTCTCCCACATGCGCGGGTACATCGAGAACGGCGTGAACCCCGGCATGGTGTTGATCTCGTTGACGACCACCTGCTCGTCCGGCGTGACGAACACGTCGACGCGCGAGAGCCCCTCGGCACCGACCGCCTCGAACGTCCGGATCGCGATCTCGCGCACGCGCTCCACGAGGTGCTCGGGCAGGTCGGCGGGGCACGAGAGCTCGACGCCCGCCTCGTCGAGGTACTTCGCCTCGAAGTCGTAGAAGTCGTGCGCCTCGCCGGTGACGACGATCTCGCCCGGTAGCGAGGCACGAGCGCGCGACCCGCCGCGCCCGCCGAGCACCGCGCACTCGATCTCGCGCCCGACGACGCCCGCCTCGACGACGACCTTGGGGTCGTGCGCCTGCGCGGCGGCGATCGCGGCGGGCAGGTCGGCGAGGTCGTCGACCTTGGAGATCCCGAGGCTCGAGCCGGCGCGCGCGGGCTTGACGAAGACCGGCAGGCCGAGCGCCGCGACCGTGTCGGTCCACGCCGCAGGGTTGCGCTCGAACTCGCCGGGCCGGATGACGGTGTACGGCGAGACGGGCAGGCCCTCCCCCGCGAGCACGAGCTTCATGAAGTGCTTGTCCATACCGACCGCGGAGGCGAGGACGCCGGCGCCGACGTAGCGCACGTCGGCGAGCTCGAGCATCCCCTGGAGCGTGCCGTCCTCGCCGTACGGGCCGTGGAGCAGCGGGAAGACGACGTCCACGTCGCCGAGCACGCGGGGCACCTCGCCGGGGGTGATCACGCGCAGGTCCCGGCGGCCGGTGGACAGCGGCAGGATGACCTCTTCGCCGGTGGACTCCACCTTCGGAAGGCGCCCGTCGGTGATCTCCCAGCGGGCGGGCTCGTCGGCGGCGAGGACCCACTCGCCGTCGGGCGTGATGCCGACCGGGACGACGTCGTAGCGCGTGCGGTCGATCGCGCGCAGGACACCGGCGGCGGTCGCGGCCGAGATGGCGTGCTCGCCCGACCGCCCCCCGAACAGCACGAGCACGCGGGGCTTGCGGGTCGCGCCGGGTGCGGCGGCGTCGTGGGCGGCGGGACCGTCGGCGGACGGCGCGCTCGACGCGGTCGGCACGGTCGGCACGGTCGGCTCTGGGCTCTGGCTGGACATCGCGGACGACCCTACCGGACGCCCGCCCGCACGCGGCTCGGTGCCTCGGGAACCTTTCGCGCGCGATCCGCGTTGAGGGTGCCGTGGAAGACACCTCCGTCGAGGCCCCCTCGGCCGACGACCCCGACCATAGTCCCGGCCGCACCGGCCCCGACCCGGCAGGCGCTGCTCCGGCAGCCCGCCACCCGAGGGCGGTGCGGACCTCATGATCCCCCTGCTCTCCCTCCTGCTCGGCATCGTCGTGATCCTGGCGATCACCGCCGTCACCGCCTACTTCGTGGCGCAGGAGTTCGCGTACATGACCGTCGACCGCTCGCGCCTCGCGGCGCGCGCCGAGTCCGGTGACCCGACGGCGCAGCGCGCCCTCGCGGTGACGCGCCGCACGTCCTTCGTCCTCTCCGGCGCCCAGCTCGGCATCACCGTGACGGGCCTGCTCGTCGGCTACGTCGCGGAGCCGCTCGTCGGGGACGCGCTCGGAACCATGCTCGGCGGGGTCGGCGTGCCCACCGGCGTGGGCGTCGCCGTCGGGACGGTGCTCGCCCTCGTGCTGTCCACGCTCGTCCAGATGCTCTTCGGCGAGCTGTTCCCGAAGAACCTGGCGATCTCCCGCCCCGAGCCCACGGCCTTGCGCCTCGCGCGCTCGACGACGCTCTACCTCACCGTCTTCGGCTGGCTCATCGCCGTGTTCGACAAGGCGTCGAACGTGCTCCTGCGCACGCTGCGCATCGAGCCCGTGCACGACGTCGAGCACTCCGCGACCGCGCGCGACCTCGAGCACATCGTGGCCGACTCGCGCGAGAGCGGGGACCTGCCCGACGAGCTGTCCGTGCTGCTCGACCGGATCCTCGACTTCCCGCAGCACGACGTCGAGCACGCCATGATCCCGCGCTCGCGCGTGGGAACCGTGCGTCCCGAGGCCACGGTCGGCGCGGTCCGGGTCCTCATGGCCACGGGCCACTCGCGCTACCCGGTGGTCGACGAGACCGACCAGGCGGTCGGCGTCGTGCAGCTCGCGGACCTGCTCCGCACCTCGCTGCCCGACGACGCCCCCGTCACGGACCTCATGCGGGCCGTCGCGGTGCTGCCGACGCTCATGGCCCTGCCCGACGCGCTCGCCGAGCTCTCGAGCTCGAGCAACCAGCTCGCGTGCGTCGTCGACGAGTACGGCGGGTTCGCGGGCGTGCTCACGCTCGAGGACCTCGCGGAGGAGCTCGTCGGCGAGATCACCGACGAGCACGACCCCGAGCAGCCCGTGACCGTGTCCGCCCAGGACGACGGCGCGTGGATCATGGGCGGCGACGTCCACCTCGACGAGGCCGAGCGCGCGGTCGGGCACGACCTGCCGCGCGGGGACCACGAGACCGTCTCCGGTCTGCTCATCTCCCAGCTCGGGTCGCTGCCCCGCGCGGGCGACACCGTCGTCGTGGAACTCCCGGCCGACCCGGCGGACCTCGTGCACGACGAGCCCGTGGTCCGTCGCCTCGTCGTCGACGTCCTGTCGGTCGAGCGGCACGTGCCGCGGCTCGTGCGGGTCCGGCTCGTCGACGACGCACCACAGGGCCAGAGAAAGGACCAGCGACCCGTCCCGAACGGCACGACCCCCGAGGAGGAGTCCCGATGAGCAACCCCTGGGTCGTCGTCGTCGCGACCGTCCTCATCATCGCGCTCAGCGCGTTCTTCGTCGCCGTGGAGTTCGCGCTCCTCGGCGCCAAGCGGCACCGGCTGGAGGACGCCGCGGCGACGAGCCGCTCGGCGCGGGCCGCCCTGCGCAGCTCTGCCGAGCTCACGCTGCTCCTCGCCGGGTCCCAGCTCGGCATCACCGCGTGCACCCTCGCGCTCGGCGCGATCACCAAGCCGGCCGTGCACCACTGGCTGACGCCCGTCTTCGAGTCGTGGGGCCTACTCCCATGGGGCGCCGACGTCGCCGGCTTCGTCCTCGCACTGATGATCGTCACGTTCCTGCACCTCGTCGTCGGCGAGATGGCGCCGAAGTCCTGGGCCATCGCGCACCCGGAGACGTCCGCGACGCTCCTCGCGCTGCCGATGCGGGCCTTCATGTGGGTCACGCGCCCGGTGCTGCGCTGGCTCAACGCGCTCGCGAACAGGTGCCTGCGCGCCGTCGGCGTGGAGCCCGTGGACCAGGTCGAGAACGGGCAGGACCCGGCCGCGCTGCGGCACCTCGTCGAGCACTCGGCGAACGTCGGGGCGCTCGACGCGTCGTACACGGCGCAGATCTCCAGCGCGCTCGAGATCGAGACGCTCACGGTGGACGAGCTCGTCCCCAGCGGGTCCGCGCCCACCGCGGTGTCGCCGGACGCGACCGCTGCGGACGTCCGCGCGGCGTCGGTCCGGTCGGGCCACCTGCGGATCCTCCTCGGGTCCGGCGACGGCGTCCGCGGCGTGGTGCACGTGCGCGACACGCTCCTCCAGCCCGACGACGCTCCCGTCGCGCCGCTCGCCCGCACGCCGTTCCTCCTGGACGCGTCGACGACGGTGCACGTCGCGCTCGCACGCATGCGCGAGACGAGCGAGCAGCTCGCCCTCGTGACGCGCGACGGGCATGTCGTCGGGGTCGTCACGCTCGCGGACGTGCTGCGTCGTCTGCTCCCCCGCCCCGACGAGCCCGCGCTCGTCGGCTGACACGCGGCGTACGGTGGGAAGGCCCTGGCGACACGAGTCGCCGGGGCCTTCCGCACACCTCGACCGAAGGCAGGCCATGCCCACGCCCGTCCCGTTCGCTCGCCCGTTCGCCGTGCCGTTCCAGGTGCCCCGCTCACTCCTCACCGACGACCTTCTCGAAGAGGTCCGCTCCCGCGCCGCGGGGTACGACCGTGACAACGCGTTCTTCACGGAGGACCTCGCCGCGCTCGCCGACGCGGGCTACCTGCGCGCTCTCGTGCCGGAATCGTTCGGCGGTGCGGGACTCGGGCTGCGCGAGGTCGCGCACGAGCAGGCTCGGCTGGCCGGTGCGGCACCGGCGACGGCGCTCGCGGTGAACATGCACCACGTGTGGACCGGCGTCGCGCGCTACCTCCACGAGCGCGGTGACGACTCCCTCGACTGGCTCCTCGAGGAGGCCGGCCGGGGCGAGGTCTTCGGGTTCGGGTACTCCGAGGGCGGCAACGACCTCGTGCTGCTCGGCTCGCGCACGGAGGCCCGCCCCGACGGCGCAGGCGGGTACACGTTCCACGGCCGCAAGATCTTCACGTCCAACTCCCCCGCGTGGACCCGTCTCGGCGTGCTCGGCCTGGACTCGGTGTCCGACGACGCCCCGCGCCTCGTGCACGCGTTCGTGCCCCGCGACGCGGGCGGGGTCGAGGTGCTCGACGACTGGGACACGATGGGCATGCGCGCGTCGCAGTCGCGCTCGACCGTGCTCGACGGCGCTCCTGCTGCGGCGGACCGTGTCGTGCGGCGCCTCGCTCCCGGGCCGACGCTCGACCCGCTCGTCGTCGGCATCTTCACGACGTTCGAGATCCTGCTCGCGTCCGTGTACACGGGGATCGCGGAACGGGCGCTCGAGCTCGGTGTCGCAGCTGCCCGGCGTCGGACGTCGATGAAGAACGACGGGGCGCCGCTCTCGCAGGACCCGGACATCCGCTGGCGCCTCGCGGACGCCGCGCTGGCGCTGGACGCCGTCTGGCCGCAGATCGACGTCGCCGCGGGCGAGATCGACGCCCTGGTGGACCGCGGCGCGGGCTGGTTCCGCGCGACCGCCGGGCTCAAGGTCCGGGCGACGGAGACGGCGAAGACCGTCGTCGACCAGGCCGTTCGGGTCGCGGGCGGGTCGAGCTACTTCGCGGGGAACGAGCTCGGCCGCCTGTACCGCGACGTCCTCGCCGGCATCTTCCACCCGTCCGACGACGAGTCCGCGCACTCGACGCTCGCGCAGTCCCTCCTCGGCCCGCTCGACTGACCTGCGACGGCGACGGGCCGCGACCGCATGCTCGGCCAGGTCCTGGTCGCCCGGGGCACGCGTCGCGCGAGCAGCGTAGCCTGCCGCTCATGAGCGACGCACCGGTCCCCGCAGTCCTTTCCCCCGCGACCGTCGTCGTCGCCGCAGGGCGGCCCGAGCGTGCGCAGGGCGCGCCGGTGAACGGGCCGATCGTCCTGTCGTCGACGTACGTCTCACAGGGTGAACAACAGCCGGGCGAGCTGCTGTACACCCGCATGGACACCGAGACGTGGCACCCGTTCGAGGAAGCGCTCGCGGCTCTGGAGAACAGCGAGCACCCCGGGGTCGTCTTCAGCTCGGGGATGGCGGCGATCGCCGCCGTCTTCTCCTTCGTCCCCGCGGGCGGCAAGGTCGTGCTCCCGCGGCACGCGTACCAGGTGACGCTCGGCTTCGCGGACGACCTCGCGCGCGCCGGGGTCGAGGTCGTCCGGGTCGACATCGCCGACACGGACCAGGTCGTCGGCGCGCTCGACGGTGCGTCCCTCCTGCTCGTCGAGTCGCCCACCAACCCCATGCTCGAGGTCGCGGACCTGCCCGCGCTCCTCGCAGCGGCGCGGGAGCGTGGCGTGCTCAGCGCGGTCGACAACACCTTCGCCACCCCGCTCGGGCAGCAGCCGCTCGCCCACGGCGCGGACGTCGTCGTGCACTCGGTCACGAAGTACCTCGCCGGGCACTCCGACGTCGTGCTCGGCGCCGCCGTCGCGCGGACGAGCGAGCTCACGGCGGCGCTGCGCGCGTACCGGACGCTGCACGGCTCGATCCCCGGGCCGTTCGAGGTGTGGCTCGCGCTGCGCGGGCTGCGCACGCTCGCGCTGCGCGTGGAACGGTCGCAGGCGAACGCGGTCGAGCTCGCACGCCGCCTGTCCGACCACCCCGACGTCGTCGAGGTGCGTCACCCGAGCCTGCCCGACGACCCGGGCCACGAGCGCGCGACGCGCCTCATGGCGGGGTACGGGTCGATCCTCGGCCTCCGGCCGCGCGGCGGGGCCGCGGGGGCCGACGCCGTCGCCGCGGCGGTGCGGCTGTGGGTCCCCGCGACGAGCCTGGGGGGTGTCGAGTCCAGCCTCGAGCGCCGCCGCCGGTTCGCGACCGAGTCGCACACCGTCCCCGAGGACCTGCTCCGCGTGTCCGTCGGCATCGAGGACGTCGAGGACCTGTGGCGCGACCTCGACCAGGCGCTCCGCGCGGCCCGCTAGCGCCCGCCGTCCGGCGGCTCCGCCCGCGGCACGTAGAACACGCCGTCGTCGAGGTCCACGTCGAACGGCCGCCCCTCGGCCGGGCGCTGCACGATGTCGAGACGCTGGCGTTCCTTCTCCTCCGTCACGTGCGTCCGGCTCGGCTGGAAGATCTCGACGATCTCCCCGAACATCCCCGAGCCCGCGCTCTCGCCACCCTCGGCGTCGCGCCGTGCGCGCGCCTCGGCGCCGGACGTGTAGCGCATGATCCCGAGGACGAGCAGCGCGACGAGCGCCACGACGACGAGCGCGCCACCGACGGCCGGACCGGTCCCCTGGAGCATCGTCCGAGCGTACCGCTGGGGGGTGTACGAGGCTCGAACGTCACCGACCGTCACCGCGCCGCGACCGGACCGGAACCGGACCGTGCCCGGGCCGCCGCGCGGGCGTGACCAGCCGTTTCTAGGATCGTGGCATGAGGACACGAGCAGCGGTGCCGTCGGCGACCCGGTCCGAGAGCGGACGATCCCGGAGGGCGCTCGGGCCGCGACCGCTCACGGCGACGGCCGCCGGGCTGCTGGTCCTCGCGCTCGCCGCGTGCGGCACGGGCGGCGGCACGGACGACTCGCCGACGACCGACCCGAGCGAGACGGCGACGACGTCGCCCGGCGCGACCGAGACCCCCGACGAGACGGCGTCCCCCGCCCCCGCGGACGACGGCACGAACCCGGCCGACGACGCGACCGAGGCGCCGGTCCCGTTCCCCGCGAACACCGATCCCGACACCCAGGACCCGTCCGCGGACGCCGCGCTGAACGTCACGGACATCCGCATCGGTCACCACGAGGGCTTCGACCGCGTCGTGCTCGAGCTCGGCGGCACCGGGACCCCCGGCTGGCGCGTCGAGTACGTCGACCAGCCGACCGACGACGGCAGCGGGAACCTGGCGACGGTCGCCGGGGACGCCTACCTGCAGGTCATGATCTCCGGCTCGGGCTACCCCATGGACACCGGTGTCGAGGAGTACACCGAGCCCAACCCCGTGGTCGGGCCCGACGACGGCGAGGTCGAGGAGGTCCTGCTGCGCGGCGTGTTCGAGGGATACACGCAGGCCTTCGTCGGCGTGGACGACGAGCGTCGCCCCTTCCGCGTGTTCGCGCTCGAAGACCCGACGCGCGTCGTCGTCGACGTGCGCGACGACGACTGAGCGACGTCGGCGCTTCTCAGCGCTCCGCCGAGACACCCTCGGACTTCTGGGGCCGCGACAGCAGCCCGCGCGCCATGTCGTCGACCGGCATGCCCTCGTGGAGCACCGCGACGACCCCGGCGGTGATGGGCATCTCGACGCCGACCTTCTGCGCGAGCTCGAGGACGGCCCGGCAGGACTTGACGCCCTCGGCCGTCCCTCCCGTCGCCGCGATCGCCTCGTCGAGGGTCATCCCCTGGCCGATGTGCTTGCCCAGCGTGTGGTTGCGCGAGAGCGGCGACGAGCACGTCGCGACGAGGTCGCCCATGCCCGCGAGGCCCGAGAACGTCACCGCGTCGGCGCCCAGCACGAGACCGAGACGCGTGATCTCGACGAGGCCGCGCGTGATGACGGTCGCGGTCGTGTTCCAGCCGAAGCCGCGCCCCTGCGCGATGCCGACGGCGAGCGCGATGACGTTCTTCACGGCACCGCAGAGCTCGACCCCGACGACGTCGCGGTTCGTGTACGGGCGGAAGTACGACGACGAGCAGGCGCGCGCGACGTAGCGCGCCACGTCCTCGTCGACGCACGACACGACGGTCGCCGTGGGCTGGCGGTGCGCGATCTCGGGCGCCAGGTTGGGGCCCGAGACCACCGCGACGCGCTCGAGCGGCAGCCCCAGGGAGTCGGCGACGACCTCGCTCATGCGGCGGTCCGTGGTCAGCTCGACGCCCTTCATGAGGGAGACCGCGACGGCGTCCGGCTCCAGGAACGTCCGGAGGTCGGCGAGCGTCGCCCGGGCTATCTGGGACGGGACCGCGACCACCACGAGCCCGGCCCCGGTGAGCGCCTCGCGCGCGTCGGTGGTGGCGCGGATTCCCTCGGGGAGGTCGACCCCCGGGAGCCGCTTCTCGTTGCGGTGCGTGGTGTTGACCTGCTCGGCGACGTCGGCGTCGCGGCCCCACAGGCGGACCTCGCACCCGGCGTCCGCGAGCACGGCCGCGAACGTCGTGCCCCAGCTTCCCGACCCGAGGACCGCGGCGACGACCCGCTCGGCGGGAGGCGCGGTGGTGTCGGCGCTCATCGGTGGCTCTCCGAGCCGGGGTTCTTGCGCAGGTCGAACCGTTCGGCGGGTGCCTTCTCGCCGCGGATCTCCTCGAGCTGGCTCGTGACGGCCGCCATGATGCGCTCGGTCGCCTCGCGCAGCGTCGCGGTGTCCTGGGGACGGTCGTAGAGGTCGGACAGGTCGACGGGCGTCCCGGCGTGGACCGAGACGCGCTTCGGCGGGATCGGCTTGAACAGCTTGCCGTACGGCGCGAGCAGCTCGTGCGCGCCCCACTGCGCGATCGGGACGACGGGCGCCCTGCTCGTCAGGGCGAGGCGTGCGACCCCCGTCTTGCCGACCATGGGCCAGCCGTCGGGGTCGCGCGAGAGCGTGCCCTCGGGGAAGAAGACGACGCACTCGCCCTCGTCGAGCCGCGCCGTCGCGTCGACGAGCGACTGCGCGGCGCCCGCGGTGCCGCGGTGCACGGGGATCATCCCCGTGCGGCGCAGGATGCCGCCGAGGACGGGGACCGTGAACAGCGACGCCTTCGCGGTGATCTTGGGTGCACGCCCCTGCTTGTAGAGGAAGTGCGCGAGCGTCACGGGGTCGACCTCGGTCACGTGGTTCGCCGCGGCGATGAAGCCGCGCGGGGGCAGGTTCTCGGCGCCCCGCCAGTCCCGACGGGTGATCAGGTTGAGGATCGGGATGAGGAGGAACGCGATCACGCGGTAGGCGCGCGGGGTCTCGGGCAGGCTCGGCACGGTCACCGAGCCTACCGGTCGGAGCCCGGCCGTCGGCTCAGATCCAGCCGTGCCGTCGGGCGGTGTGCGCGGCCTCGTGCCGGTTCGCCGCACCGAGCTTCGCGGCGGCCGATGACAGGTAGTTGCGCACGGTGCCGGGCGCGAGGTGCGCGCGCGTCGCGATCTCCTCCACGGGCGAGCCGTCGGCGGCGAGCTCGAGCACGTCCGCCTCGCGCGGGGTGAGCGGGCTCGCGCCCGCGGCGATGGCCTCCGCGGCGAGCTCCGGGTCGACGTACCGGCCGCCGTCGTGCACCTGTCGCACGACGTCCGCGAGGACGCGTGCCGAGACGGTCTTGGGCAGGAACCCGCGGGCTCCCGCCTCGAGCGACCGCTTGAGGTAGCCGGGACGGCCGTGACTCGTGACGATGACGACGCCGCACCCCGGCAGCTCCGTCGCGAGCCGCTCCGCGACCTCGACACCGTCGAGGCCGGGCATCTGGAGGTCGAGCACCGCGACGTCGGGCGCGTGCTTGACGGCGGCGGCCACCGCCTCCGGCCCGGACGCCGCCAGGGCGACGACCTCGAGGTCGTCCTCGAGGGCGAGCAGCGAGGCGACGGCGTCGCGGATGAGGTTCTCGTCGTCGGCGAGCAGGATGCGGATCACGCGGGGGTGGTCCTCTCGGGGGTACGTGCGGAACGGGAGGACGGGGACGTCGTGCTGTCGGGGACCCGAGCGACGAGGCCGAACCGGCCGCCGTCGGACCAGGTCTCGAGGCGCCCGCCGGCGCCGTCGAGACGCTCAGCGAGGCCCACCAGGCCCGAGCCCGAGCTGCGGGCACGCCCGCCGGTCGCGGCGACACCCGTGGGCACGCCGTCGTTGACGACCTCCACGACGCTGGCCTCCCCGTCGCGGTGGACCGTGATGGTGCACGTGCGCGCGGTCGAGTGCCGGACGACGTTCGTCACCCCCTCGCGCACGGCCCACGCGAGCGCCTCCTGCGCGGCCGGGCCGACGGGCGTCTCCTCGCCGTGGATCGTCGTCTCGATCCCGGCGGAGCGCAGGACGGAGCGGGCGCCGACGAGCTCGGCGGCGAGGTCGGCGGTGCGGTACCCGGCCACGACCGCGCGCACCTCGCGCAGCGCGTCCTGCGCGATGCGGCGCACCTCGAGCATCTGCTCCTCGGCCCCGGGGCGACCCCGGGCCGCGAGCTCGGCCGCGAGCTCGCTCTTCACGGCCACGACCGAGAGCGTACGACCGAAGACGTCGTGCAGGTCCCGCGAGAACCGCAGGCGCTCCTCGGCGACGGCCAGCCGCGCGTGCAGGACGCGCGTGCGCTCCTGCTCCCACACGATGCCGAGCATCCACACCGAGACGCGGTACGACCCGAAGATCGCGACGAGCATGACCCCGGTCGAGAGCGCGAGCGCGAGCGCCACGCCGGCCGTCGTGGGGGTCACCGGCCAGGTGCCGACCCACACCGAGCACCCCGTGAGCGTGGCCAGCACGACCGCGACAGCGCTGAGCCGTCCGAAGGTGAGCAGCGGCACGAGGGCGAGGGTCCCGAAGCCGAGGCCGACGAGGAACCCGAAGTAGCGCCCGCTGCCCGCGACGTCGTCGGACGAGCCGACGGGGAACGCCCAGAACGCGAGGACCGCCGCGGCGACCGTCAGCACGCCGAGCACGCCGAGCAGGACGCGCGGGACGTTCGGCCCGCCGAGGAAGTGCACGATCCCCGCGCGCAGCGCGGCGACGCACACCCCCGTCTGGGCCAGGACGACCAGGAGCCAGTACCGGACCGCCGTCACGTCGAACGTGGGGTCCATGCCGACGACGGCGAGCGCGGCGAGCGGCTCGGACGCCGAGAGCAGGTAGAGCGACCAACGCGTGTAGGCGTCGAACCGCTCCGGCGCGGTCCGGCGGTTCCACACCTCGAGGAAGGTGCGCGGACGGGTGATCACGACGTCCAGCGTCGCACGCCCGGAGCGCGCGACGCCGTGACAGTCGTCATGAGGTGCGACGTCGGGCGCGGCCGACGGCGGCGCCGCATCCCGGGCGGGCCTCAGCCGCGGCGGACGTCGGCGCCGAGGGCGACGAGCTTGTCCTGGAAGTTCTCGTAGCCGCGGTCGATGAGGCTGATGCCGCGCACGGTCGAGGTGCCCTTGGCGGCGAGCGCGGCGATGAGGTGGGAGAACCCGCCGCGCAGGTCGGGGACCTCGATGTCGGCGGCGACGAGCGGCGTCGGGCCGGAGACGACGGCGGAGTGGTGGAAGTTGCGCTGCCCGAACCGGCAGTCGCGCCCGCCCAGGCACTCCTTGTAGACCTGGATGGTCGCGCCCATGCCGCGCAGCGCGTCGGTGAAGCCGAACCGGTTCTCGTAGACCGTCTCGTGCACGATCGACAGGCCCTTGGCCTGGGTGAGCGCGACGACGAGGGGCTGCTGCCAGTCGGTCATGAAGCCGGGGTGGACGTCGGTCTCGAGGACGATCGGGTCGAGGTCGCCGCCGGGGTGCCAGAAGCGGATGCCGTCGCCGGCGACGTCGAACCGGCCGCCGACCTTGCGGAAGGTGTTGAGGAACGTCATCATCTCGGGCTGTGTCGCACCCTTGACCGTGATGTCGCCACCGGTGGCCAGCGCGGCCGACGCCCACGACGCCGCCTCGATGCGGTCGCCGAGCGCGGTGTGGGTGTACCCCTCGAGGCGGTCCACGCCCTCGATGCGGATCACGCGGTCGGTGTCGACCGAGATGATCGCGCCCATCTTCTGCAGGACCGCGATGAGGTCCATGATCTCGGGCTCGATCGCCGCGTTCGCGAGCTCGGTGATCCCCTCCGCGCGCACCGCGGTGAGCAGCAGCTGCTCGGTCGCGCCCACCGACGGGTACGGCAGCGCGATCTTCGTGCCCTGCAGGCGGCGCGGCGCCCGGATGTGGATGCCGTTCTCCCGCTTGTCCACGACCGCGCCGAACTGGCGCAGGATGTCCAGGTGGTAGTTGATCGGCCGGTCGCCGATCCGGCAGCCCCCCAGGTCGGGGATGAACGCCTCGCCCAGACGGTGCAGCAGCGGGCCGCAGAACAGGATCGGGATGCGGCTCGAGCCGGCGTGCGCGTCGATGTCCGCGACGTGCGCCGACTCCACGTTGGAGGGGTCCAGGTCGAGGATCCCCGCGTCCGGGTCGGACTTGACCGCCACACCGTGCAGCTCGAGCAGCCCCGTCACGACGCCGACGTCGCGGATCTGCGGCACGTTGCGCAGCACGCTCGGGGACTCCCCCAGCAACGACGCCACCATCGCCTTGGACACGAAGTTCTTCGCGCCCCGCACGGTGATCGTCCCGTCCAGCGGGTTCCCGCCGTTCACGTACAGCACGTCGTTCATCAGCTCAGGTAGCCCTCTCGACAGCGGGGTGGTTCCGAGGGCCGGACGAGACCCGTGCCCTCGTGCGCCAACACGAGGCACCCGGAGATTATTCACCCACTGCCGCGCTCTCGACACCGCTGGCAGCCCGGCGAGCGCGTTCGCGCCACGTCCTCCACAGGACCACCACACGGACCTCGCCGCCGTCGCGAGTCATCCGCCGTTCATCGAGTCTTCCTTTCCACGTCCGGCAGTCTCGTAATTTCCGGTCACCTTCGGGAGGTGTGATTCCGGCATCGCCAGTCGCGATACCCCGCCGGGCCGGCACGGCCCACCTCGAAAGGAACTCCCATGCGCGCCCGCGCCCTCCCCGCCCTCGCCCTCCTCGGCGTCGGCGCCGCCGTCGTCCTCGCCGGCTGCTCGAGCTCGTCCGCGTCCGAGCCCGACGCCGAGCCCGACGCACCGATCACCTTTGCGACCACTCCCCTCGGCGACGACCCGACCGCGGAGAACCCGATCGACGCGTTCGCCGAGCTCGTCGAGGCCGAGACGGGTCGCGAGGTCGAGATCGTCGACGTCCCCGACTACACCGCGGTCGTCGAGGCGCTGCGCAACCACCACGTCGACATCGGCTTCATGAGCGGGTTCCCGTCCGCGCTAGCCGTCAACACCGGCGAGGTGGACTCCCTCGTCGCGTGGCCCGGGAACGACGACCCCGTCTCCACGTGCCTGGTGCTCGACGGCTCGCCCCTGCAGTCCCTCGAGGACGTCACGCCCGAGACCGTGGTCGCGTTCGCCGACCCGGCGTCGAGCTCCGGGTACTTCATGCCCGTCGCGATGCTGCACGAGGCAGGCCTGGAGAAGGACGTCGACTACACCGCGACGTTCTCGGGCGGCCACGACATGAGCTTCATCGCGCTCAAGGAGGGTCAGGTCGACGTGGCCTGCACGTCGACGATCATGCCGACGATGGCGGGGACGGGCAACGGCATGTTCCCGTTCGAGGTCGGTGAGACCCGCTCGATCGGTGAGAGCGCGTCGATGCCGGTCGCGGTCACCGTCCTCGCCGATCAGGAGATCGCCGCCGACAAGCGCGAGCTCCTCCTCGAGGCGCTCCCGAACGTGTTCAGCGAGGAGAACGCCGAGGCGCTCGGCGCCATGATGGAGGCGATGCAGGGCACCGAGCCGATCCTCGAGCCCGGTGACGAGATCTTCCAGCCGTTCGTCGACCTCGCGGCGATCGCCGACGTCGACATCTCGGACCTGGGCTGACCGACGATGACGACCAGCCCCGGGACCACTCTCCCCGGCCCCACGGCCACGGCGGGCGACCCCCCTGCGGCCGACGGCGGTCCACGGCTCCCCCTCGTCGCGGTGCGCGACCTCCAGGTCGCCTACGGTGACGGTCCCCTCGTGCTCGACGGCGTCGACCTCGACCTGTACCCCGGCGAGATGGTCGCGCTCCTCGGTTCCTCCGGGTCGGGCAAGTCGACGCTCATGAAGAGCCTCACCGGTTTCGCACCGGTGAACGCCGGCTCGGTGCGCGTCGCGGGCTACGACCTGACGAACCTGCGGCGCGGGCAGCTGCGCAGCCTGCGGGCGTCCGTCGGCCAGATCTTCCAGCAGTTCAACCTGGTGGGCCGGCTCAGCGTGCTGACGAACGTGCTCACGGGCGCCCTGCACGACGCCGGGCCGATCAACCTCGGCGGTGGGTTCACCAGCGCGCACCGCACGCGTGCCCTGGAGCTGCTCGACCGCGTCGGGATCGCGCACAAGGCCCCGGACCAGGCCCGGACGCTGTCGGGTGGGCAGCAGCAACGCGTCGCGATCGCCCGTGCGCTGATGCAGCAGCCTCGGCTCCTCCTCGCCGACGAGCCGGTCGCGTCCCTCGACCCGACGATGTCGCGCTCGGTGCTCGACCTGCTGCACGAGATCGCCCGCGAGGACGGCATCCCGGTCCTCGTCAGCCTGCACGTGCTGCCGCTCGCCCTGGAGCACTCCGACCGCATCGTCGGGCTGCGGCACGGCGAGGTGATCGTCAGCGCGCCGACCGGCGACCTGGACGCCGGGCAGCTCGACGCGCTCTACGCCCACGACGACGAGGGGGACGGCCATGACGCTGACCTCGCCTGAGACGACGCCCGGGGCCTCGCCCGGCGCCGACGCGCACCTCGCAACCACCTCGTCGTCGAAGAGCCCACCGCGCGGTCGGGCCGCCGACCGTCCTCAGCTCGACCCGCGCGAGCGCGAACGCCTCGAGCGCGCCTTCCGGGTGCCCCGCGCGCGGTTCATGCTCGGCGTCCCGATCGCGCTCGTCCTGCTCGTGTGGTCGTTCGTCGGGGCGGAGTTCGACTTCGCGAAGCTCGGCGAGGGAGCGGCCAACATGGGCGAGTTCCTCTCGCGCATGTTCCCGCCCACGTGGGACCAGCTCGACGTGATCCTCGAGCTCCTCGTCGAGACGCTCCAGATGGCGATCGTCGGCACGGTGCTCGGCGCCGTGCTCTCCCTCGTCGTCGCGTTCGGCGCCGCGTCGAACATCGCCCCGAGATGGCTGTACTACCCGACCCGCTGGGTCATGAACATCATCCGCTCGCTCCCGGACCTGGTGTTCGCCCTCATGTTCGTCTCCGCCGTGGGCCTCGGCCCGTTCGCGGGCATCCTCGCGATGACCGTCGGCTCCATCGGTTCGATCGGCAAGGTCTTCGCCGAGGCCATGGAGTCCGTCGACGACGGACCCGTGGTCGCGATGGAGGCCGTCGGGGCCTCGAGGCGTCAGGTCGTGCAGTACGGCGTCCTGCCGCAGGCCGGGCCGCTGCTCGTGTCGTACACGCTGCTGCTCTTCGAGGGCAACGTCCGCGGCGCGACCATCCTCGGCATGGTCGGTGCCGGAGGCATCGGCCTGGAGCTCACCACCGCCATGAAGATGTACGACTACGGGCACCTGTCCGCGATCGTCATCTGCATCATCGTGCTGGTCACGGTCATCGACCAGGCCAGCGCCGTCATCCGAAGGAAGATCACGTGACCCTCACCGACACCTCCGTCGACACGTCCGCCGTCCCGGCGGACCTCGTCCTGAGCTCCCCCGTCAACCTCCGCGACCTCGGTGGGATCCCCGTCCCCGGCGGCGCCGTCCGTGAGGGCTTCGCCGTCCGCGCCGACGATCTCGCGATCGTCACCGAGGCGGACGCCCAGCGGCTCGTCGCGGGCGGGCTGCGCGCCGTGATCGACCTGCGCTCGGCCGACGAGGTCGCCCTCACCGGCCGCGGCCCGCTCGGTGTCCACCCGACGGTGACGTACCACCACGTGCCGTTCATGGCGAACATCGGCATGCCCTCGGACCGTGCGGGCGACGTGGCAGACATGATCGACCAGAGCCGGTTCGGCCGCCTCTACCTGCGGATGTTCGAGGGCGCAGCCGCGCAGATCGTCACGTCGCTCGCGATCATCGCCCACGCGCCGGGCGCCGTCGCCTTCCACTGCGCCGCGGGCCAGGACCGCACGGGCGTCCTCGCGGCGTCGCTGCTGCTGGCTCTCGGCGCCGAGCAGGACGACATCGTCGGGGACTACGCGCGCACGGGCGAGAACTCGGCCGCCATCATGGCGCGCATCGCGCCCCTGATGCAGCCGCTGATGCAGCGGTTCGGGCTCGACCTCGACGAGGCCGCGCGAGCCGCCGTCCGCACCGAGTTCTCCGACGCGCCGATGCGCGAGCTCTTCGCGGCGCTCGCCGAGCGGCACGGCGACCCGCTCGCACCGCTGCGCGCGGCAGGGCTCACGGCCGGCCTCGTCGCGCGGCTGCGCGAGCGCGCGCTCGGCGAGACCGCCGTCGTCCCGACGGCGGCGTGAGCGCGGTCGGAGCCGAGCAGCCCGGGGCCGCGACTGCGCGTCGCGGCCCTGGTCGCCCCCGTGCCGAGGGTCACGACGAGCGCATCCTCGACGCCGCCGTCGCGCTCGTGGAACGGGGCGAGGAGATCACCCTCAATCGGGTGGTCGAGCAGAGCGGCGTCAGCCGCGCGGCCATCTACCGGCGGTGGCCCAGCATCACCGACCTCGTCGCGGCGGCTCTGGACCGCGGACGGGAGCCGTACGTGATCCCGCTCGAGGGCGACCTGCTCGAGAACCTGCTGGCGGCGTTCGCGCCGACCGCACAGGCCGCCGGCCGCGGGTACACCGAGCAGCGCTTCCGCCTGCGCCTGCGCCTCGCGATGACCGACCGCAAGCTCGCGCAGGCCTACTGGCGCTCGCACGTCTCGCGTCGGCGAGCCGGGCTGGTCGCGGTCCTGCAGGCGGGGATCGACCGAGGGGTCCTGCGCGATGATCTCGACGTCGACGCCTGCATCGACCTCCTCAACGGCGTCTTCTACTACCAGTACGTCGTGCGCGGCGTCGCTCTCGACGACCCGGACGCCGTCGCACGCTGCCGCGAGGCCGTCCGGACGGCGTGGCGCGGCATGCGCGTCGACCCTCAGGCGGTCGGCGGCTCGTATGCCGCGACGTAGCGATCGACCTCCGCCGTGGTCAGATCCGCCGCCTCCGCGAGCGTACGACGTCGACGAGCGCCGGGTCCTCGACGACGTTCGTCCCGTGGTCCACCCGGTCCACGCCGATCTCGTCGAGCACCGTGCGGATGTTGCCGATGCTCCCGACCTGGTCGATGTCGCAGTGCATGGTCAGCCAGTACCCGAGCTCACGGGCACGCGCGAACACCTCGGCGAACTTCTGCGGCGGGTTGCCGCGCTCGTCCGAGTCGAGCCCGACGCCCAGGATCTTGTCCTGGAACGGCACGGAAGCCTCCAGCGTCTCGGCCGCACTTTCTGCCGAGTGGTCGCGCAGGAAGCACAGGACGAGGTGCGCGTCGATGCCGTGCGCACCTCCTCGACCGTCGTCTGGCCGAGATCGATCCCGTTCCGCTGCGCGAGCCGCAGCTTGAGGTCGGGCTCGAGCGTCCCCTCGAGGTGCAGGTGCAGCTCGAGGGGAGACCGGTGACGAAGTGGCGGGTGGGCGTCGTGGGCGCGGGCATGGGTCTCCTTCTCGGGTCGATCCCCGCTCCCATCCTCTCCCCTGCCCGTCTGACGCCGGACCTGACAGGTCCCGAGTCGGCGTACAGTCGAGACCGGAGCTGACCTTGGTTCCCCGATGATGGGAGTCCGGATGTCCGGCGCCGCTCCACTGTCCCTGGCCCTTCCTGCCGAGTCACCGCAGGGCGCCTCACCGAGCACCGACCTGCTCACCCTCGGGCTGCTCGCGGGCTCCTCGATGGAGAACGAGCGGCGGCTCCCGATCCACCCACGTCACCTGGACCGGATCGACCCGGACGTGCGCGCGCGGATGACCGTCGAGCGCGGCTACGGCGCCGACTTCCAGCTGGAGCCCGGTTACGTCGAGTCGCGCGTGGGCAGGGTCGCGGAACGCTCCGAGGTGATCGCCTCCGCCGACGTGCTGCTCCTGCCCAAACCTCAGGCGGCCGACGTGGCCGCGATCCCCGAGGGCCGCGTCCTGTGGGGGTGGCCGCACTGCGTGCAGGACGCCGGCATGACGCAGACGGCCATCGACCGTCGGCTCACGCTGATCGCGTTCGAGGCGATGCATCACTGGACTCGTCGAGGCGAGCACGCGCTGCACGTGTTCCACAAGAACAACGAGCTCGCGGGCTACTGCTCCGTGCTCCACGCGCTGCGCCTCGTCGGCTCGACCGGTGACTACGGGCCACGGTTGAGCGCCGTCGTCATCGGCTTCGGGGCGACGGCCCGTGGTGCCGTGACCGCGCTCAACGCGCACGGGGTCCACGACGTCCAGGTGCTCACGCAGCGCGGTGTCGCGGCGGTCGGCTCGCCGATCCACGCCGCGCACATCATCCAGCTCAACACCGACGAGGGCGCGACCCACCTCAGCACGGTCCTCACGCAGGACGGCGAGGTCGTGCTCCCGGAGTTCCTGGCCTCGCACGACATCGTCGTCAACTGCACGCTCCAGGACGTCGCCGCACCGCTGACCTACCTGCGGACCGAGGATCTGGAGGGGTTCGCCACCGGCAGCCTGATCATCGACGTCTCGTGCGACGAGAGGATGGGCTTCGAGTGGGCGAGGCCCACCACCTTCGACGAGCCGATGTTCACCGTCGGGCACGGCGTGAACTACTACGCGGTCGACCACAGCCCGTCGTACCTGTGGAACTCGGCCACGTGGGAGATCAGCGAGGCGGTCCTGCCGTTCCTGCGCACCGTCATGGAGGGTCCGGCCTCCTGGGCGAAGAGCCTCACCATCTCGGGTGCGATCGAGATCCACGACGGGGTGGTCACCAACGAGAGCATCCTGAGCTTTCAGGGTCGCGAGCAGGTCTTCCCGCACGCGCTGACCGCCTAGCCGTGGCGGGTCGTCACTGGCCGGTCGGCGCGACCAGGCCCACCTGGTAGGCGAGCACCACCGCCTGCACCCGGTCGCGCAGCCCGAGCTTGGCCAGGATCCGCGACACGTACGTCTTGACCGTCTCCGGGGTGATGACGAGCTCTCTCGCGATCTCCGCGTTGGACAGCCCGGCGGCGAGCTGCTCGAGCACCTCCCGCTCGCGCGGGGTCAGGACCCGGACGACCTCGTCCCTGGCCCGCCGGGACGTGTCGGTCGGGCGCACCCGCTCGGCGTAACGTCCGATGAGCGCGCGGGTGACGGTGGGGGCGAGCAGGGACTCGCCCCGGGCGACCGTCCGGACGCCCTCGATCAGCTCCGGGGGTGGAGCGTCCTTGAGCAGGAACCCGCTCGCCCCGGCGCGCAGCGCCTCGTAGACGTACTCGTCGACGTTGAAGGTGGTCACCACCAGCACCTTGGCCGGCGTCTCGACGTCCGGGCCCGCGATCTGCCGCGTCGCCTCGAGGCCGTCCAGCACGGGCATCCGGATGTCCATGACCACGACGTCGGGGCGGAGCCGGCGCACGGCCTCGACGGCAGCCCGCCCGTCCTCCGCCTCGCCGACGACCTCCATGTCGGCCTGCGCAGAGAAGATCGTGACGTACCCGATCCGCACGAGCTCCTGGTCCTCGCAGACGAGGACGCGGATCGGGGACGGTACCTCCGACGGCGCGACGGTCATGAGCTGCTCCTGGTGGGGGTGGTCGGGATCAGGGCGCGCACGCGGAACCCGCCGTCGGGCGTCGGGCCCGCCTCCAGGTGCCCGTCGAGGACGCTGACACGTTCGCGGAGCCCGGCGAGTCCGCGGCCGGCAGGCGGGACCGCCGGCTCGCCGGCCGGCCCGGCTGCCGACGGGACGGGAGACGTGCTGTCCGACGGAACAGGCCCGCCCGTGGTCACCTCGGTCTCGACGTGCTCGGCGTCGTACCGCAGGCGGACGGCGGTCGGGCGCCCGGGAGCGTGCTTGAGCGCGTTGGTCAGCCCCTCCTGCACCACCCGGTAGGCGGCGAGCTCGACGGCGTCGGGCAGAGGTCGGCGCTCGCGGTCCTCCGTCCACTCCACCGGCTGGCCCGACCGGCGCGCCTGCTCGACGAGGTCGCTCACCCGGCCGAGGGTCGGCGCCCGCCCGGCAGGCGCCGTCTCGCCGGTCGCCTCGAGCACGCCCAGGAGGTACCGGAGCTCGGTCAGGGCGCGTCGTCCCGTCCCGCTGATCGCGACGAGGCCCTCGGCCGCACGGTCCGGCGTCGCGGGCAGGAGGTACTGCGCGGCGTCGGCCTGGACCACCATCGCCGTCACGTGGTGGGTGACGACGTCGTGCAGCTCCCGCGCGATCCGGGCTCGCTCCTCGGACGTCGCGACGGCGGTGGCCAGCCGTCGGCGTTCGACCTCCTCGGCCCGCCAGCGACGCACCCCCGTGCCGGCCATCCAGATCACCACCAGGACGAGGTAGAACGCGAGGAACGCCGGAAGCCGGTTGGGCGAACCGAGGGCGGACAGCGTGGCCGCGAAGACGACGTAGCCCCCGGTCACCAGGGCGGCGACACCCCGCCGGAACCGCACCAGATGGGCCCCGGCGGTGTACAGCGCGACATAGAGGCCGACTCCCGCGAACGTCGACGGGTACGACAGGACCTGGTCCGCGGCGAACGCTGCACCCACGACGACGAGGCACGCCCCGGGTCTGCGGCGCCGGAGCGCGAGGGGCAGGCATTGCGCGAGGAGGAGCGTCGCGGCCAGCGCGTCCGCCGGCCGCTCGGGCAGGTCTCCGAGCTCGACGCCGATCGTCGACAGCGTCGGGACGAACCCGAGCCCCGCGAGGGACACCGCCAGCAGCGCGTCCCAGGCGTCCTGTCGGCTCACGTGCCACCGCCGAGGCGACGAAGCGGGGTGCGCGCCCTGGACGTCGGCGGAGGTGGCAGGCACGTCCCGAGCCTACGGGCGACGGCGGCGGGCAGGGACCAGCGTCCCACGGCGCCGGGCGAGCTCGAGCATCGGGACGGCGATCAGCACACCGAGCGCGACGGTCACCACGGATCCCTCGATGCCGAACGCGCCGCCGGTCAGCGCGGGCGCCCCGGAGACGTCCGCGACCAGCAGGCCCGGAGCGGCGTGACCCGAGACCGGGATGCCGAGCAGCGCGACCGTGGCGTTCCAGGCGAAGTGCAGACCGATGACGAACCAGAGGTTGCGACGCCAGAGGAACGCGGCGCCGAGGAGGCCACCGGCCTCGATCGCGATGGCCAGTGAGCTCCACAGGGTCGCGCCCGGGTTGAACAGGTGCGTCAGGCCGAAGAACAGGGCCGTGATGACCAGCGCGACCCAGCTGCCGAGCAGACGCTCGAGGGCCTGGAGCGCGAAGCCGCGGAACATGAGCTCCTCGGTGACCGCGACGCCGACGGTGACCGCGACGATCGGCGCCACCACGGCGAGGAGGTCGACGTCCGCGACGCGGAACGTGTAGCCGCCGAGCGCCGCGACGACGGACGCGGACGCCCCCACGAAGCCCAGCCCGACCGCAGCACCCAGCAGCGCCTCGGGCACGGCGCGACGGGCGGCGATCTCGGGCGTGCGGCGTCGGGCGACGTAGCGCATGACCACCCGGTAGACGACGACCGCGAGCGCCGCGCCGAGCACGGGGAGCAGCAGGAACGGCTCGGCCGGCGCCGTCAGGCCCGCGACGACGCCGACACCGACCACACCGATCAGCATCCACGTCAGGGGGTGCCGGAAGAAGCGGGCTGCCCGGCGACCCCCATCACCGTTCTGAGTGTCCGGCAGGGGTTCCGTGGTCGTCGTGCTCATGAGGTCCTCCGTCGCTGCGCGGCCGCCCGGATCGGCGACCAGCAACAACGCTAGAAGCGCACGTACACGGGCGAATCACCCGCAGGCGAGCAGCCCGGGTAGCTCTCCCGGGGGATGGGCTTGCCTTCGGCTCGCCAGGCCCACGCTCGAGGCGGCGAACCGGCTCGCGTCGCCGAACGCCTCGATTCCTCGGGTACCCCTCTCTGGACATCGTGCCGCGAGGCGGGACGTTCTCGCGTGTGCCCGCCGGCGCCGTCATCCAGAATGACGAGCATGACGATGCCCGAGGCCGACCTGCTGCGCATCGGACGGTGGTGCCGGGAGCAGGTTCCCGAGCACCTCTGGGACCAGGTGCGCGTCGAGGCCGAGATCGCCGACCGCCACGTGACGATCATCGAGACGCACCCACCGTGGGACGGCCAGGGCGACTGGACCCGCTTCCCGGTCGCGCGGCTGCGGTACACCGCGGTGACTGGGCAGTGGAGCATCTACTGGCGTGACAGAAACTTGAAGTTTCACGAGTACAAGCGCAAGCGGCCGACGAAGAACGTCCAGGGCCTGCTCGACTACATCGGCAGCCACGAGGACCCGATCTTCTGGGGTTGAGGCTCTCCGGGGCGTCCGAGGAATGTCCATGGCAGCTCGAGGACGGATCGGGACCGGCCTCGGCGTGGATACGACTCACTCACACTCGACTGACGCCTGCCAGGTTTCTATCCAGGCGATGGATCGCTGGGCTTGCCTCCGATGGGCGACTCGCGCACCCAGGTGCGCACTGGCGGCTGCCACGTGAGACCACTGGCCGAGCCGTCCAGGGCAGGCTCCGCGAACGCCTCGACCTCGTCGAGCAGGGCCTGAAAGCTCTCCGGCGTGGTGCTGGCGAGACGCTGCTTGCGCCGCCACGCGCTCCACCGCGACTGCGCGATCTCAGCCATCCCGGCGAGTGACTCCCCGAGGGTTCGGAGCTCGACGTGCCGATGATCCGCCACGACGCTGATCGCGGTGACGAGATCGCCCGCGGCGATCGTCTGAGTCTGACTGATCGAGGCGATGTCGACGAAGTCACGCCATCGCGTGTTCGCCGCGCCCCGGTCGATCGCGGTGACGATCTTCTCCGCGAGGACCATGTGCGCCGGGTAGCCCTTCAGCTCCACCTCGCCCCCGAGGAGCAGTGGCACCGTCGTCGTCTGCGGCGCCGGCCAGATCGGGTCGCCAAAGTTGACGTCGACATGGATCGGGACCCGCGCCTTCGACACGGCTGCAACCAGGTGGACACGTACGCCGGTGTATTCCGCCTCGTCGCGGATGGTCTCGCTGCGGAGCGTCCCCGCCTCGAACTCCAGACCGTCGACGACGTCGAGGGTCAGGATCTCCCGCACCCGGCGCTCGACGTCGTCGACGTCGTTGGGGAACCCCGCGGCGGCCAGGTCGATGTCACGGGTGGGCCGACGCGCTGCAAAAGCCGCAAGGAGCACGCCGCCCTTGAGCACGAAATCATCGCGACGGCCTGAGGCGGCGAGGCGGGTCAGGAATCCTTCGAGCGCGTACAGCGCCAGGTACTCCGCCGGATCGCGCCCCTGCGCCTTCGCGAGGTTGCGCAGGTCGTTGTACGCGCGGCCCGCTGGTGTCTCGCGTGTCGGGTTCGGGCTCACAGCAGCACCTGGAGCGCTTCGCGGATGGCGCTGACGGTCCGTGGGAAGTGCTGTGCGGTGCGGAGGAGGTCCGCAGGCGAGCTCGTCGGACGGCGCACCCAACGACGCAGCGCCTCGTGCGCCTGGTCGATTCCCTCGAGGTGCGATATCCGGAACGAGTCGACGATGGTCCGCTCTGCCGAGTACACCGTCAGGTCGGGGTGCTCCGCCATGGCGACGCGACCCACCTCGAACGTCGCCTTCCCGAAGGCGTGCCATGTCACATGCTCGAAGCCCGCGGGAAACCTGGTACCCCGCGGCAGTGCGATGTCGGTCGCGAGCGGGATCTCGTCGCTCAACCCGTGGTGCACCAGTGCGCTCGTCAGGCACATCGTCGCGGCAGGCTTGACCGCCGTGGCGCCCGCGAGCGATACCACCGTGGGGTCCACCTCGCCGGGCCGGATGTACACGCCGAATCCGATCCGCTCCAGCTCACCCGCTCGGGCCATCCGGTAGACCTCGTCCTTGCGCAGGCCGGCCGCACGTGCCGACTCGATCGTCAGGACCGACATCCCGCCACTCTCCTCACCGTATACAGGAAGGCTAGACCTGACTACGGTAAGCAACAAGTCCCGTGGCCTCACCCAGGGGCCCCGGACAGCAGGTGGTGCTCACGCCAGGTCGAAGAAGCGCTCGAAGAACGCGGTCAGCTTGTCGAGGACGGTCTGCTTCTTCGTCGAGCGGCCGGCGTTCTTGGCGAACCTCGACACGGGCGGCAGGATCGTGGTGACGGCGGTGCCGGTGGCCTTGACCTGCCCGTCGCGGAACGCGCGCTCGACGAAGGCACGCGCCTCGTCCGGCTTGAGGTTCTCCTCCGCGATGATCCGCTCGAGCTCGGCCTCGCGCCTGGCCGCGACATAGGCGCGCCACTCGTCGGCGACGTTTTCGTCCACGGACAGGCGGTCGACGAACTCCTCGATGAGGTCCTTCTTGTTGCGCAGGGACGGGCTCGAGTCGATGGCACGGTCGATGGTCGCCCTGATCTCCCTGTCGTCGCCGTCGCCCTTGGACTCCCGATACTGCTCGACGAGCACGAGGATATAGTCGACGTTGATCTCGACCTGCTTGATCAGCTCGATCTCGAACACGACGTCGTCGTTGATCGACTCCCTCTCCGCTGCTGTAGTGCGGCGGAAGGACTGGTCGAGGTCCAGGTAGATCGACTGGTAGTCCTGCAGGTCCCGGTCCGACAGGATCTGGTTGCCGGCGAAGTCGTCGAACGACACCAGGATGTTGCGCAACCGCAACAGCGCTCCGAAGAGGGCGATGAAGTCCTTCTGCGCCTGCTCGCCCACGATCGGCGTGCCGAGCGGGAACCGCTCGCGCAGCTCGGTGACCTGCGCGGCGTACTCGTCGAAGTACTCCTGGTAGGGCTTGAGCAGGACGATCCCTGCCGCGTCCTTGTTACCGAACAAGGCGATGGCGTCGTTCGTCTCCTCTTCGAGGTCACGGAACGAGACGATGTTGCCGTAGGTCTTGACCGAGTTGAGGATCCGGTTGGTCCGCGAGTACGCCTGGATCAGCCCGTGCGCCCGAAGGTTCTTGTCCACCCACAACGTGTTCATCGTCGTCGCGTCGAACCCGGTCAGGAACATGTTGACGACGATGACCAGGTCGATCTCGCGGTTCTTCATCCGCAGGGAGAGGTCCCGGTAGTAGTTCTGGAAGCCGTCCGCGTTGGTGTCGAACGACGTCCCGAACATCTCGTTGTAGTCCTGGATCGCGTCTTCGAGAAAGTCTCGCGACGGGGCGTCCAGCGCGTCGGTCTCGAACTGCTCCTCGCCAAGCAGCCCTGCCGCAGTCTCGTCCTCTGCCTCGTTGGCCGCGTAGGAGTAGATCAACCCGACCTTCAACCGCTTGGCCTCCGGCAGGTCCCCCTGTAGGCGGCCGAACATGTTGTAGTAGATCTTGGCCGCCTCGATCGACGCGGTGGCGAACAGCGCGTTGAACCCCGCCACTCGCCGGTCCTTGAGGGCGTAGGTCTGGTTGCGACGGGTCTTCTGGTCGAAGTGCTCCAAGACGTACCGCGTGATCCTGCGGATGCGCTCCGAGTCGATCAGGGCCTTCTCGGTGTCGATCGCGGTGACCTGCTTGTCGTCGACGGCACCGACCTGGACGGTGTTGACGTAGTCGATGCGGAAGGGCAGCACGTTCTTGTCGTTGATCGCGTCCACGATCGTGTACGTGTGCAGCTTGTCTCCGAACGCCTGCGCCGTGGTCCGGAGCAGCGGATTGCGCCCCGTGCCTGCGTTGGCTGTGAAGATCGGCGTCCCGGTGAACCCGAACAGGTGGTAGCGCTTGAACGCCTTGGTGATCTCGGTGTGCATGTCCCCGAACTGGGACCGGTGGCACTCGTCGAAGACGATCACCACGTCCCCGCCGTAGATCGCGTGGCCCTTGTTCTTCGCGATGAACGTCGAGAGCTTCTGGATCGTTGTGATGATGATCCGCGCCGACGGGTCTTCGAGCTGACGCTTGAGGACCGCCGTCGAGGAGTTCGAGTTCGCCGCGCCCTTCTCGAACCGGTCGTACTCGCGCATCGTCTGGTAGTCCAGATCCTTGCGGTCGACGACGAACAGCACCTTGTCCACATCGCCGAGCCTCGACGCGAGCTGGGCCGTCTTGAACGACGTCAGCGTCTTGCCGGACCCGGTCGTGTGCCACACGTACCCGCCGGCGGACAGCGTGCCGAACCGCCTCTGGCTCGACGAGGTCTCGATCCGCGTGAGGATCCGCTCGGTCGCGGCGATCTGGTACGGGCGCATCACCAGGAGCATCCGGTCTGCGGTCAGCACGCAGTACTTCGTGAGCACGTTCAGCAGCGAGTGCTTGGCGAAGAACGTCTTGGTGAACCCGACCAGGTCCGTGATCGGCCGGTTCGTCGCGTCCGCCCACCACGAGGTGAACTCGAACGAGCTCGACGTCTTCTTGCCCCGCTTCGCCTTGCCCTGCTCGTCGAGGTGCAGGGCGCGGGTGGTGTTCGAGTAGTACTTCGTCAACGTCCCGTTGGAGATCACGAAGAGCTGGACGTACTCGAACAGGCCCGACCCGGACCAGAAGGAGTCACGTTGGTACCGGCTGATCTGGTTGAACGCCTCACGGACGTCCACGCCACGTCGCTTGAGCTCGACGTGCACCAGCGGTAGTCCGTTGACGAGGATCGTCACGTCGTAGCGGTTCGCACGCTGCGGCCGACCGTCCACGTCTGACGCCGGACCGCCCGGAACCTCGTACTGGTTGATCACCTGCAGCCGGTTGTTGTGGACGTGGGTCTTGTCCAGCAGCGTGATGTTCTTGCTCGTCCCGTCGTCGCGCTTGAGCAGCTGGACGTGGTCCTCCTGGATCCGGACCGTCTTCTCGACGATCCCATCCCTCTCCCCCGCGATCTTCTCGGCGAAGAACCGCGCCCACTCGACGTCGGTGAATGTGATGTGGTTCAGCGCCTCGAGCTGTACGCGCAGGTTCGCGACGAGGTCCTCCTCGGACGTGATCGGCAGGTACACATGCGCCTGCTCCTGCAGCAGCCGGATCAACTCGGCCTCGAGTTGGGCCTCCGACTGGTACCGCGTCGCCTCCACCGGGTCGGCCTCGAACTCCGCGACGACCGTCGACTCCGAGGACAGCGCGATCGGCTCGAACCGCGACGATCCACTCGACGCGGGGACGACCTCGCTCATGCTGTGGCCTCCTCGAACGACAGCAGCCGGTCCCGGTAGTACGCGTACTGCTGACGACGAGCCTCGATCTCCGCCGGCAGCCCCGACGACAAGTCGTTCACCAGAGCGTCGAACGTGTTGAGGATGCCGACGATCCGCCGCTGCTCGTCGAGCGATGGGACCGGGATGACGATCTTGCCGAGGTTCTGACCACCGACACGCTTGACCTTCGCGCGCGCGACGTACTTCTCCTTCTGTGCGTGAAAGGCGGCCGTCTGCATGACATAGGCGATGTACGTCGGGTCCGCCTCCGAGCGGAACGCGAAGGAGTCGTCGTGGATCGCAACATCGGTGTCACCAAGCCATGCGACCGCTTTGGCAACGTCCTCGACCGTCTCGCCGACGCCTGCGATCACCACATCCCCCGGTTTCGCAAATCGCAGGCTTCCTGCGATCTCCTCACGGACATGAGACCGAACGTTTGTCGCATACACGCCGTAGTGCGTGTAGATCTCGCCGTAATGGATGCTCGGTATGCCAGCAGCAACCATGTCTTCCTTGGTGAAGCGCCGACCTCGAACGAACGTCCCGAGGTCATTCATCGCGACCCACCTGACTCTCTCTCTCTCTCTCTCTCTCATTGAACGACAGGAGAGCATCCCTGTAATGGGCATACTGCTGCCTACGGGCCTCCAGCTCCGCCTCCAGCTCCGCCTCCAGCTCCGCCTCCAGCGCCTCCATTGTCGCAAGGATTCGGACCACTTCCTGCTGCACCTCCGTCGGCGGCACGGGAACCTTGATCTTCGCCATGCCGGCGAACGGGAGCTCCTTCACCTTCGTACCACTGACGTGCTTCTTCTTCTGCTGTTGGAAGGACTCGCTCTGGAAGAAGTACGCGATGTAGAGCGGATCGAGTGTGTGGGTGTAGATGCTGGTATGCCCGCCGAAGGCGATCTCACCCTCGCCGAGCCAGACGACGGCCTTGCCGACGTCGTCCATGTTTTCGCTCGTCGTCGCGATGACGAGGTCACCGTGCTTGGCCTTACGAAGACGCGCGGCTAATTCATTCGAGACGGCCGACTTGGTTGTGGCCGTCGAGGTGCCATAGTAGGTATAGATCTGCCCGTAGTGGATGCACGGGAACCCCTCCTCGACAAAATCCTTCTTCTGGAGCCCGTTGCCGCGCACGAACGTGCCGACGTCGCCGAGCGTCTTGTACTCGACGCCGTCGGGTGCGTACCGCCTGATGAGGTCGTCGATGCGGCTCATGCGTCTGCGCCTTCGAGGTCGGTGACGATGGCGTCGATCTGCTCGCGCAGGGTGGCCTGGCGTTCGACGATGCCGGCGATGCGGGCGTTGAGCTCCGTGATGTCGACGGCTTCGCGGGTGTCCTCGGCCTCGACCCAGGACGAGACCGAGATGTTGTAGGCGTTCTCGCCGATCGCCTCGTTCTCGACGAGCCGGGCGAAGTGGGCGACGTCCTCGCGGGCGGTGAACGCGTCGAGGATCCGCTGCTGGTTCGATTCGGTGAGCTTGTTCTTGCTCCCGCCACGCACGAACTCAGCCGAGGCGTCGATGAACAACGCGGCGTTGTCGGTCTTGGACTTCTTGAGCACGATGATGCAGGTCGCGATCGTGGTGCCGAAGAACAGGTCGGGCGGGAGCTGGATGACAGCGTCGACGTAATTGTTGTCGATGA
The DNA here is from genome assembly GCF_059159975.1 of Cellulosimicrobium sp. BMG9.22. Lineage (NCBI taxonomy): Bacteria > Bacillati > Actinomycetota > Actinomycetes > Micrococcales > Promicromonosporaceae > Cellulosimicrobium > Cellulosimicrobium sp. BMG9.22. Next base: position 36,716 of record NZ_JBZGBY010000014.1, read on the forward strand.
GGTACTTGCGGATCCTCTGCTCGGCACCACCGCGGTAGAGCACGCCGGGGTACTCGACGATCGCCGCGGTCCCGTTGACGGCCAGCCACGACAGCATGTGCATGGTGAACGCCAGGTCCGCCTTGGACTTCGGGGCGAGCACACCGGCCGGGGCGTAGCGCGGGTCGTTGATGAGCAGCGGGTTGGCGTCGCCCTCCCACTTGATGGAGTAGGGCGGGTTGGAGACGATCGCCTCGAACGGCTCGTCGTCCCAGTGCGCGGGGTCGATGAGTGTGTCGCCGTGGGCGATGTCGAACTGCTCGTAGTTCACGTCGTGCAAGAACATGTTGATCCGGCACAGGTTGTACGTGGTCAGGTTGATCTCCTGGCCGAAGTACCCCTGACGGACGCCATCCTTGCCGAGCACCTTGCGGTACTTCAGCAGCAGCGACCCGGACCCGCAGGCCGGGTCGTACACCTTGTTCACGCTCGTCTTGCCGACGACGGTGATGCGCGCCAGGAGCTCGGAGACCTCCTGCGGCGTGTAGTACTCCCCGCCCGACTTGCCCGCCGAGGAGGCGTACATCTGCATGAGGAACTCGTAGGCGTCACCGAACGCGTCGATCTTGTTCTCGCTGAACGCGCCGTTGCCGAGGTTCAGGTCACCGATCGCGTCCAGCAGCTTCACCAGCTTCTCGTTGCGCTTGGCCACCGTGGCGCCGAGCTTGTTCGAGTTGACGTCGACGTCGTCGAACAGGCCCTTGAGGTCGTCCTCCGCATCGGTACCGACGGCCGAGGCCTCGATGTTGCGGAAGACCCTCTCCAAGGTCTCGTTGAGATTCTGGTCCCGCGACGCGCGAGCGCGGACGTTGACGAACAGCTCCGAGGGGCGGATGAAGAACCCCTTCTCTGCCACGATCTCGCGGACGAGGTCCGGGTCGTCGACGTCCGCATTGGAGACCGTGGCGTAGTCGAAGTCCGCGACACCGGCCTCGTGCTCTCCCGCGTTCAGGTACGCCGTGAGGTTCTCGGAGATATACCGGTAGAACAGGAACCCGAGGACGTACGACTTGAAGTCCCAGCCGTCCACGCTGCCGCGGAGGTCGTTCGCGATCCTCCAGATGGTCTTGTGCAGCTCGGCCCTCTGGGTCTCACGATTCATGCTCTGATTCTCCTGTCACCCGCCGTCGTCGGCGCGTCGCAACGTCTCCCTGGACCGTCCGCCGGGACGTCGGAAGCTACCTCCACTGACCCTACCGGCGGAGCCGGCACGTCATGGTCACGGAACGCCGGTCACCCGCTACGGTGAGCCAGCGGTGGACGTGCAGGCGATGCGGAGGCATGCGGTGGTCAAGGCGACGGAGACGAATCTCGCAGGAGTGCTCGAGGGCAAGAAGCAGTATCAGGTCCCGCTGTACCAGCGCACCTATTCTTGGGGCACGAAGCAGCTCGACCAGCTGTGGAGCGACATCGTCGAGCTGGCCCAGGTGCGCAAGACCGAACCGGGTGCCACCCACTTCATCGGCTCGCTGGTCCTCGCCGCGAGCCCGGACTTCTCCGTCGTCGGTGTCTCGAAGCTGCTGGTCGTCGACGGGCAGCAACGGCTGACGACTCTCACCCTGCTCCTCGCAGCGCTGCGCGACCACCTGGGCGAGACGGGTGACCCCGAGCGCGCCGAGGGTGTGCACGCGCAGTACCTCGTCAACGTGTACGACAAGGGCAAGCCGACGAAGGTCCTCCCCACCCAGGCGGACCGCGAGTCGTACCTCGCGGTGGTGCACTCCGCCCCGCACGCGGGCGGCGCAGACACTGTCGGCGAGGCGTACAACCACTTTCGCTCGAAGATCGCGGCGGCGGACGACCCGGACGACCCATACGACCTCGAGGCGATCGAGAACGCCGTCGTGCGCGGGCTCGCCATCGTCGTCGTGACCGCGGAACCGGGCGACAACGCCCACCGCATCTTCGAGTCGCTGAACAACACCGGCCTGCAGCTGAACCAGTCCGACCTCCTCAAGAACTACCTGTTCATGCGCCTCGGCGAGCGGGCTGATGCCGTCTACGACAGCGTGTGGCTCCCGCTGGAGAGGAAGCTCGGCGCGGACAACCTCGAGCTGTTGTTCTGGCTCGACCTCGTCCAGTCCGACGAACGTGCCAAGCAGGCCGACACCTATGTCGGCCAGCAGAAGCGGCTGGAGAGGTTCACGACGGCGGAGGAGATCGAGGCGGAGGTCGTGCGCGTCGCCGCACTTGGCGACGTCCTGGCGACGATCCTCCAGCCGTCGCGCGAGGGCGACGCCGAGATTCGGCGGCGCCTCGGCCGGATCCGGGCGTGGGGGTCGACCACCGTGTATCCCGTTGTGATGCGACTCCTCGACAGTCGCGCGTCGGGCGCCGCCACCGCGGAGCAGGTCGCGCGGGCGCTGACATATCTAGAGTCCTACTTCGTGCGCCGCATCGTCATCGGGCGTGCCACAGCCAGCCTCAACCGCACCCTCCTCCAGGCTGTCGGCGCCATCTCGGGCGACGAACCGGTGGATACAGCGCTCCGTGAGTTCCTGTCCCGCGGACGCAAGTACTTCGCCACCGACAAGCAGGTCCGCGAGGCCGCCAGCACGGTTCCGTTCTACTGGCAAGGCCGCGCAGCCCAGAAGAAGCTCATCCTGCAGTGGATCGAGGAGTCGTACAGATCGAAGGAGGCCGTCGACCCGACGCACCTCACGATCGAGCACATCCTGCCCCAGACGCTCACAGAGGCCGTCCGCGACGACTTCGCCGCCGGACTTGCCGACGACGCGGACGTCACGTACGAGCACGAGCGGATCGTGCACACGCTGGGAAACCTCACCCTCAGCGGGTACAACAGCGAGCTCAGCAACAAGGAGTTCCGCGTCAAGCGGTCGATGCTCGCCGAGAGCGGCCTCCGGATGAACCAGGAGATCGCGGCGCACGATGCCTGGGGAACGACCGAGATCGTTGCGCGCGGCGCAGCCCTCGCCGAGAAGATCATCGAACTGTGGCCGGGGCCCGACGAGGCCGTCATCGGGCCCGTCGCTGACGCGCCGTCCGCGATCAGCACCAGGGTGGCGTCCATCGTCGCGGAGATCCCAGCAGGGCGGTGGACCTCCTACGGCGAGGTCGCCATCGTCGCCGGCACCTATCCGCAACCCGTCGCCGGCATCATCGGGAGCTACCCGATGATGAACGCGTGGCGCGTCTTGCAGGCCGGAGGGACTATCTCCCCCGGGTTCCGCTGGCACGAGCCGGACCGCACCGACGACCCGATGGAGCATCTCAAGTCCGAGGGCCTCACCTTTGACGACGCCGGTCATGCCTCTCCGGATCAGTTCACGGACGCTACTGAGCTGGCCATACTCACTGGCCTCGACGTCGACGAAGGGGGTTGGCGCACGTCCGGCTCGTCGCCGGTGCCGAGTGGCACGAGCAACCTCACGGCCCAACAGCTCGCGTTCTACGGACGCGTACGCGACCTCGGAGAAGCAATCGGCACGGTCGTGAAGTCCTGGCCAAAGCCCCAACCTCAGCACTGGCTCGACATCAGCATCGGTACGGGACGCGCGCACGTGGGCCTCACGGTGAGCTCGCGGACACCACCCACCATTGCCTGCGAGCTGTACATCGTGAACGACAAGCAGCTCTTCGCCGACCTCTACGACAAGCGAGCGGAGATCGAGGCCGCGGTGGGCGCGCCCCTCGACTGGCAAGAGCTGCCCGCGAGGAAGGCGAGCAGGATAATCCTGCGACGGCAGGGCGACTTCCGCGACGACGAGCAGGCGGCCCAGCTTGTCGAGTGGCTCGTTGCGACCGCGGAGAAGTTCGCCACGGTGTTCCCCCGGTACCTCTGAGCACCTACCGGCAATCCATCCCCACCTCCCAAGCTCGTGCCAGTCCCCGTTTGTGTACGAAGCTCCAGACGGACGGAGGCCCGGCGCCGCGGCATTCCGCGGCTCCGGGCCTCTGGCAGGCGATCTCGCCCGGCTCGACCAGTCCGGTCGATCAGAAGTTGATCATGTGCCCCGCGAGGCCGTGGATCGACTCCTGGACGGCCTCGGACAGCGTCGGGTGGGTGTGCACGTTGCGCGCGACCTCGTGGACGGTGAGGTCCCACTTCTGCGCGAGCGTGAGCTCGGGCAGCATCTCGGAGACGTCGGGGCCGATGAGGTGGCCGCCGAGGAGCTCGCCGTAGGTCTCGTCGGAGATGAGCTTGACGAAGCCGACGGGGTCGCCGAGGCCGTGCGCCTTGCCGTTCGCCATGAAGGGGAACGACGCGACCTTGACCTTGTAGCCCTCGTCGCGCGCCTGCTGCTCGGTGAGGCCGAAGCTCGCGACCTGCGGCTGGCAGAACGTCGCGCGCGGCATCATGCGGTAGTCGCCGAGCGTGAGGGTCTCGGCGCCGCCGATGGTCTCGGCCGCGACGACGCCCTGCGCCTCGGCGACGTGCGCGAGCATGAGCTTCGCGGTGACGTCACCGATCGCGTAGATGTGCTCGACGTTGGTGCGCATGACGTCGTCGATCGCGATGGCGCCGCGCTCGGTGAGCTGGACGCCGGTGTTCTCGAGGCCGAAGCCCTCGACGTTGGGCGCGAAGCCGACGGCCATGAGGACCTTGTCGACGACGAGCTCGCCCGGCTTGTCGTCCTTGACGCCCTTGTAGGAGACGGTCACGGAGGTGCCGTCGTCCTTGACCGTCTGGACGGCGGTCGAGGTGAGCAGGTTGACGCCGAGCTTCTTGTACTGCTTGGCGATCTCCTTCGACACGTCGGCGTCCTCGTTGGGCAGCGCGCGGTCGAGGAACTCGATGATCGTGACGTCCACGCCGTAGTTCTTGAGGACGTAGCCGAACTCCATGCCGATCGCGCCGGCTCCGACGATGGCGATCGACTTCGGCAGGTCGCGCGTGAGGATCTGCTTCTCGTACGTGACGACGTTCTCGGACAGCTCGACGCCCGGCAGCAGGCGGACCTTGGAGCCGGTCGCGATGATGACGTCGTCGAACGTGACCTGGTCGGTCGAGCCGTCGGAGAGCTTCACGTCGAGCGTGTGCGCGTCGCGGAAGGTGCCGCGGCCGTCGTACTCGGTGATCTTGTTCTTCTTCATGAGGAAGTGCACGCCCTTGACGCGCCCCTCCGCGACCGTGCGCGAGCGGTCGAACGCCGCGCCGAAGTCGAAGCTGACCTCTCCGGAGATACCGAAGGTCTTCGCGTCGTGGGTGAACAGGTGCGCGAGCTCGGCGTTGCGCAGGAGCGCCTTGGAGGGGATGCAGCCCACATTGAGGCACACCCCACCCCAGTACTTCTCCTCCACGACCGCGACCGACAGGCCCAGCTGGGCTGCACGGATCGCGGCCACGTAACCACCGGGGCCTGCACCGAGGACGACGACGTCGTAGTGGGATGCCATGGCCTCAAGCGTACTGGCGCGGGATCGGCCGTGGCGCGCCCGCGCGGGCGACGTCCGCCACACCTGCGGGGCCCGCGAGGGTTGACCCTGCGCCGTCGGGCGGGTCACGATGTCCGGGATGCGACACCTGCGGCTCCTCCTTCGCCGGCCGCGCTGAGCCCGCCGGGCGGGCACGCTCAGCGCGGCGGTGCCTGCGCGTCCCCGCGGCTCAGGCGAGTGCCCGACGACGAAGCCCACCTTTTCGAGGAGCCTCACCGTGGACGCCGCACACCCAACCCACCCCGCCACTCCCCCGTCGACCCGTCAGATCGAGGACCGCTGGCAGCGGTACTGGGCCGAGCACGGGACGTTCCGCGCACGCGACGATGGCGCGCGCCCCCGCCGCTACCTGCTGACGATGTTCCCGTACCCGTCCGGCGACCTGCACATGGGTCACGCCGAGGTGTTCGCGCTCGAGGACGTCGTCGCGCGGTACTGGCGACTACGCGGGTACGACGTGCTCAACCCGATCGGCTGGGACTCGTTCGGGCTGCCCGCCGAGAACGCGGCGATCCGCCGCGGCGAGAACCCCGCGGTCTTCACCGAGACCAACATCGCGACGCAGGCCGCGACCGCCCACCGGTACGGGGTGTCGTTCGACTGGTCGCGCCGCCTGGAGACCCACCGGCCCGAGTACTCCCGCTGGACGCAGTGGCTGTTCCTGCGCCTGCTGGAGCGCGGGCTCGCGTACCGCGCGACCGCCCCGGTGAACTGGTGCCCGGCCGACCAGACCGTGCTCGCCAACGAACAGGTCGTGGGCGGACGGTGCGAGCGGTGCGGGGCGGTCGTCGTGCAGCGCGAGCTCACGCAGTGGTTCGTGCGCGTCACGGCGTACGCGGACCGGCTGCTCGAGGACATGGACGCGCTCGAGGGCGCGTGGCCGGCGCGCGTGCTGACGATGCAGCGGAACTGGATCGGGCGCAGCGCGGGCGCCCGCGTGCGCTTCGAGGTCGTGCCCGACGGCGGTCCGCGCCCCGCGCCGACCGGCTCGCCCGGGGCGGGTGGTCGTCCGTCGCACGTCGAGGTCTTCACGACGCGCCCTGACACGCTGCCCGGGGCGACGTTCGTCGCCGTCGCGCCGGACGGTCCGCTCGCGAGCGCGCTGCGCGCGCCCGAGCACGCGGACGCGCTCGCGCGGCACCGCGAGTCCGCTCTGGCGTCGGGCGAGATCGAGCGGACGAACGCCCAGCGCCCGAGCGCCGGGACGTTCCTCGGGGCGTGGGTCCGCCACCCCGTCACCGGCGAGCGTCAGCCCCTCTGGGCGACCGACCACGTGCTGCCCGGCTACGGGACGGGCGCCGTCATGGGCGTGCCCGCGCACGACGACCGCGACGCCCGGTTCGCCGCCGCGCACGGACTGCCCGCGGGATCGGGCGAGACGTGGTCCGACGTCGAGGACGCGATCGCCCGGCTGGAGGCCGACGGCTCGGGCGAGCGCGCGACGTCGTACCGGCTGCGCGACTGGCTGGTCTCGCGCCAGCGCTACTGGGGCGCCCCGGTGCCCGTCGTGCACTGCCCGGCGTGCGGCGTCGTGCCCGTGCCGGACGACGAGCTGCCCGTCCGGCTGCCCGATCTCGCGGGCGACGACCTGCTCCCCCGCGGCCGTTCGCCGCTCGCGTCCCCCGCCGCCGACGCGTGGCGCCGTGTGCCGTGCCTGCGCTGCGGCGCCGACGCGGAGCGTGACCCGGACACGCTCGACACGTTCGTCGACTCGTCCTGGTACTTCCTGCGGTACTGCTCACTGGGCGGCGAGGGCGCGCCCGACGACGTCCCGTTCCGCCCCGAGGACGCCCGCCGGTGGATGCCCGCGGCGCAGTACGTGGGCGGCGTCGAGCACGCGATCCTGCACCTGCTGTACAGCCGGTTCGTCACGAAGTTCCTGCACGACCTCGGGCTGGTCGACGTCGTGGAGCCGTTCGCCACGCTGCTCAACCAGGGCCAGGTCCTGAACGGCGGCCGGGCCATGAGCAAGTCGCTCGGCAACGGCGTCGACCTGGGCGAGCAGCTCGACCGGCACGGCGCGGACGCCGTGCGCCTCGCGATGGTGTTCGCGGGCCCACCGGAGGACGACGTGGACTGGGCCGACGTCGACCCGGGCGCGATGCAGCGGTTCTGCGCGCGCGTGCTGCGGCTCGCGGACGCCGTCGGGCGGGCCGCGAGGCCGGGGACGCCCGACTCCGACCCGCTCGACACCGTGGCGCCCGGATCGCGGGCGCACGCGCTGCGCCGCACGACGCACCGGACGGTGCACGAGGCGCAGGAGCTGCTCGACCGGGGCCGGTTCAACGTCGTCGTCGCGCGCATCATGGAGCTCGTCACGGCCGCTCGACGGGCGTTCGAGTCCAGGCCCGGACCGGGCGAGGACGGATCCGCGCACGCCAGTGCGGTCCGTGAGGCCGCCGAGACGGTCGCCGTGCTGCTGAGCCTCTTCGCCCCGCACACCGCCGAAGAGTCGTGGCGACGCCTCGGCCGCGAGCCGTCGGTGGCCGAGGCCGGCTGGCCGGACGTCGACCCCGTGCTGCTCGTCGCGGACGAGGTCGAGGCGGTCGCCCAGGTCGACGGGAAGGTGCGTGCCCGGGTGCGCGTCTCCCCCGACGTCGACGAGCGCGCGCTGGAGGACCTCGCCCTCGCCACCGCGGGGGTCGCCCGGGCGACGACGGGGCGCGAGGTGGTGCGCGTCGTCGTGCGTGCGCCGCACGTGGTGAACGTCGTCACGCGCCCTGCGACCTCCTGACGAGCGGCCGGCGGGCGGACCCGGGAGCGCGGGCCGGGACGCGACCGATACGATGCTGCGGCCGCGTCCCGACACGACCGGCGGACCCGATCGCGGCGCCCCGGGTCCGCGCACCGGAGACTCCCATGGCCGTCGGCCTCGCCGCCCTGCTCGACGACATCGCCGCGTTCGCCAAGCTTGCGGCCGCCTCCATCGACGACGTCGGGGCGGCCGCGGGCCGCGCCAGCGCCAAGGCGACGGGCGTCGTCATCGACGACACCGCCGTCACCCCGCGCTACGTCGAGGGCCTCGCCGCGAAGCGCGAGCTGCCCGTCATCAAGCGCATCGCCGTCGGCTCGCTGCGGAACAAGCTGCTCTTCATCCTCCCGGCGATCCTCCTGCTGAGCGAGTTCCTGCCCTTCCTGCTCACGCCGCTCCTCATGCTGGGCGGGACGTACCTCGCGTTCGAGGGTGCGGAGAAGGTGTGGGAGCTGGTCTCCGGCAAGCACCACGCCGAGGTCGCGGACAAGGCGGAGAAGAAGGCCGTCGACGAGGACACCGTCGTGTCGAGCGCCGTCCGTACCGACTTCATCCTCAGCGCCGAGATCATGGTCATCGCGCTCAACGAGGTGGCGTCGGAGGGGTTCTGGTCGCGCCTGATCATCCTCGTCGTCGTGGCGTTCCTCATCACCGGCGTGGTCTACGGGATCGTGGCGCTCATCGTGAAGATGGACGACGTCGGCCTTCACCTCGCCGGGCGGCGGACCGGATGGGTCCAGTCCTTCGGGCGCGGCCTCGTGGGCGCGATGCCCAAGGTCATGGCGGTCATCTCGTTCGTCGGCATCATCGCGATGCTGTGGGTCGGCGGGCACATCCTGCTGCAGGGGGCCAACGACCTCGGCTGGCACGCGCCGTACGAACTGCTCCACCACCTCGAGGACGGCGTCGTCGGGGTGCCCGGCATCGGCGGCGTCCTCGCGTGGTTCGTCGACACCCTCGGGTCGGCGATCATCGGCATCGTCGTCGGCGGGATCGTCGTCGCCGTCCTGCACCTGATCCCCCGCCGCAAGCACACCGCACCGGCGGCGACCGAGGAGCCGGCCCCCGAGCAGGCACCCACCGAGGACTGACCGCCCGGCCCACGCTCCGCGTCGCTCACCAATCGCTGAGTGCATGAAATAGTCGCGGTCGGATCGATTCGACCGCGACTATTTCATGCACTCAGCGGGTGTCGGTGGGGGGTCGTAGCGTCGGGTCCATGAGTACATCGACGGGGATCCAGGTCGGGGTGGTCGGGAGTTTCGGCTCCGCCACGCAGGTGGTCGACATGGCGGTGGGGGCCGAGCAAGCAGGCTGGGACGGCTTCTTCTCGTGGGACGGCCTCAGCCTGCTGTCGATGCCGGTCGACACGTTCGACCCGTGGGCGATCCTCGCGGCCGCCGCCGTACGCACACAGCGGATCACGCTCGGCGCGATGGTGTTCGCGCTGCCGCGCCGCAAGCCGTGGGAGGTCGTGCGGCAGACGCTGACGGTCGACCACCTCTCCGGCGGGCGTCTCGTCCTGCCCGTAGGTGTGGGCGTGCTCGACGACGGCGGCTTCTCCGCCGTCCCCGGCCAGCCCCAGGCCCTGCGCGAGCGCGCCGAGCTGCTCGACGACGCCCTCGCCTACCTCGACCGCGCCTGGTCAGGCGAGCCGTTCAGCTTCACCGGCACCCACGTCGAGACGGGCGAGATGCTGTTCCTCCCCCGCCCGGTCGAGCGTGCGGCCGTCGACCACCGCATCCCGGTCTGGCCGGTCGGCGTCTGGGACGCCGAGCGCCCACCGCTGCGCTCGCTCGACCGCACGCTGCGCGCCGACGGGATCGTCCTCCAGCTCCGCGGGGACCGCGGCTTCGACGTCCCCACGCCCGACGACGTCTCCGCCCTGGTCGCGTGGCTCGCCACCCGCCGCGCAGAGCTGGGCATCGACGCGACGCGCCCGTTCGACGTCGTCGTCCAGGGCGAGCTCCCGACCGACCGACCAGCAGCGCAAGACCAGCTCGCCGGCCTCGCCGACGCGGGCGCCACCTGGTGGGTCGAGTCCCGCTGGAACCCCGACACCGCGACACCCGAGTCACTGCTCGAAGCGATCCACGCCGGACCCCCGCGCCCCTGACGGCGCACGCCCTGGTTCGGCGAGAACCCCGGCGAGCCGGACGCTCGGGGCACGGACCGCCGTCGTCTCCGTTGAACCAGTCACCCCGTCGCGACGGCGAGACGGACGACCACGACGAGGAGCGCCGTCGACCCGATCATCACGACCGACGTGTCGGTGACACGACCACGGGCGGGTGCTGGGGAGGTGGCGACGGGTCGTGGTGGGCCTGGCGGGAGCAGGGCGAGGGACGAGCCCTGCGGATGGTAGACCCGTCGCCACCTCCCCAGGGCCCGCCCCCAAGCCGTAGAACCTCTCAGCCGACGGGGCGAGCCGCCTCGATCTCGACCTTCGGCAGCGTCTTCGCCGGCAGCGTCTTCGGCCGCCACGACGCACGTGTCGCCTCGAACGCGGAGATCTCGTCGGCGTGCTTGAGGGTCAGGCCGATGTCGTCGAGACCCTCCATGAGGCGCCAGCGCGTGTAGTCGTCGATCTGGAACGGCACGGTGATGTCCTGCGCGGAGGCGGTGCGTGCGACGAGGTCGACGGTCACCTCGGTGCCGGGGTTGGTCTCGAGGATCTTCCAGAGGAGCTCGATGTCCTCCTGCGCGACGATGCCGGCGACGAGGCCCTGCTTGCCGGAGTTGCCGCGGAAGATGTCCGCGAAGCGCGACGCGAGGACGACGCGGAAGCCGTAGTCCTTGAGCGCCCACACGGCGTGCTCGCGCGACGAGCCGGTGCCGAAGTCGGGGCCGGCGACGAGCACGGAGCCGGTGCGGTACGCGTCCTGGTTGAGGACGAACGTGGGGTCGCCGCGCCACGCCGCGAACAGCGCGTCCTCGAACCCGGTGCGCGTGACGCGCTTGAGGTAGACGGCGGGGATGATCTGGTCGGTGTCGACGTTGCTGCGGCGCAGCGGGACGCCGACGCCGGTGTGGGTCGTGAACTTCTCCATGGCAGGAACCTCTTCGAGTCTTCGGGGGCGACGGGGCGGGCGTGCGCTCAGCGCGGTGCTGTCGTTCAGACCTGCACGAGGACGCGCGGGTCGAGCGGCGCGAGCGGGGTGCCGTCGAAGGACGTGATGTCGGTGCCCTCGGGCAGGTCGAGGTCGCTGAGCGACGACAGCGTTCCCCGGAGCGCGGTGGCGGCGGCGACGAGCGGGGACACGAGGTGCGTGCGCCCGCCCTTGCCCTGGCGACCCTCGAAGTTGCGGTTCGAGGTCGACGCGGCACGCTCGCCCGGCTGGAGCTGGTCAGGGTTCATGCCGAGGCACATCGAGCAGCCGGCGTTGCGCCACTCGGCACCGAAGTCGAGGAAGATCTTGTCGAGCCCCTCGGCCTCGGCCTGGAGGCGCACGCGCGCGGAGGCCGGGACGACGAGCACGCGGACGCTGTCGGCCTTCCGCTTGCCCTGGACGACCTTGGCGACCGAACGCAGGTCCTCGATGCGGCCGTTGGTGCACGACCCGATGAAGACCGTGTCGACCGGGATCTCGCGCAACGGCTGGCCGGGCACCAGGCCCATGTACTCGATGGCGCGCTCGGCGGCGACGCGCTCGTTCTCGTCGGCGATCTGCTCGGGGACGGGCACGGTCGCCGAGATGGGCAGGCCCTGGCCGGGGTTGGTCCCCCACGTGACGAACGGCTCGAGGTCGGACGCCTGGAGCGTGACCTCGGTGTCGAAGACGGCGTCGTCGTCCGAGCGCAGCGTGCGCCAGTACTCGACGGCGGCGTCCCAGTCGGCGCCCTCGGGCGCGTGCGGGCGGCCCTTGAGGTACTCGAACGTCGTGTCGTCCGGAGCGATCATGCCCGCGCGCGCACCGGCCTCGATCGACATGTTGCAGATCGTCATCCGCGCCTCCATGGAGAGCGTGCGGATGGCCTCGCCGCGGTACTCCAGGACGTAGCCCTGGCCACCGCCGGTACCGATCTTGGCGATGATCGCGAGGATGATGTCCTTGCTCGTGGCGCCCGGCGGGAGCTCGCCGTCGACGTTGATCGCCATGGTCTTGAACGGCGCGAGCGGCAGGGTCTGCGTGGCGAGGACGTGCTCGACCTCGGACGTGCCGATGCCGAACGCGAGCGCGCCGAACGCGCCGTGCGTCGAGGTGTGCGAGTCGCCGCATACCACCGTCAGGCCGGGCATCGTCAGGCCGAGCTGCGGCCCGACCTGGTGCACGATGCCCTGGTCGGCGTCACCGAGCGAGTGGATCCGGACGCCGAACTCGCGCGCGTTGTCACGCAGCGTGTCGATCTGGGTGCGGCTCGTGAGGTCCGCGATCGGCAGGTCGATGTCGAGCGTCGGGGTGTTGTGGTCCTCGGTCGCGATGGTGAGGTCAGGGCGGCGGACCGGACGGCCCGCGAGCCGCAGGCCCTCGAACGCCTGGGGGCTGGTGACCTCGTGCACGAGGTGGAGGTCGATGTAGAGGAGGTCGGGCGACCCGTCGGTGCCTCGCCGCACCAGGTGCGCGTCCCAGACCTTCTCTGCCAGCGTGCCGGCCATGTTGCTCATCTCCTCGTCGTCTGTCACGGCACCTCCGCGGGGGCACGGCGGGCCGTCTGGGTCGATCGTCCGTCCTCCGGCGCCCCGTCGGGGAGAACGTCCAGCGGGTGGAACATCCGTGCCGGACCTGCATCTCAGCTCCGGCTTGCATCTCAGAGCATGAGACGTCAATATCGACCTATGGACAATACTAGCGGAGTCGGCGTGCTGGACAAGGCGGCCTCCGTCCTGGGCGCCCTGGAGTCCGGACCGGCCACCCTGGCCCAGCTCGTCACGGCCACGGGCCTCGCCCGTCCGACGGCGCACCGCCTCGCCGTCGCGCTCGAGCACCACCGCATGGTCGCGCGTGACATGCAGGGCCGGTTCGTGCTCGGCCCGCGGCTCAACGAGCTTGCCACCGCCGCCGGTGAGGACCGCCTGCTGGCCGCCGCGAACCCGGTGCTCACCGCGCTGCGCGACCACACGGGCGAGAGCGCCCAGCTCTACCGCCGCCAGGGCGACCACCGCATCTGCGTCGCCGCGGCCGAGCGGCCGGTCGGCCTGCGTGACTCCATCCCGGTGGGCGCGACCCTCACGATGAACGCGGGCTCCGCCGCCCAGATCCTGCTCGCCTGGGAGGAGCCCGACCGGCTCCACCGCGGGCTGCGCGAGGCCGTCTTCACGGCGACCATCCTCTCCGGTGTCCGACGCCGCGGCTGGGCCCAGTCCGTCTCCGAGCGCGAGCTGGGGGTCGCCTCGGTCTCGGCGCCCGTGCGCGGGCCGTCCGGGCGCGTCGTCGCCGCCGTCTCCATCTCGGGCCCGGTCGAGCGCCTGAGCCGCCAGCCCGGTCGCCTGCACTCCGGGTCGGTCGTCGCTGCCGCGAACCGTCTCACCGAGGTGCTGCGCCGCGCCGGCGAGTGATCGACGCCGTCCCGTCCGGGCGGTCCTCGGCGCGCCGCGGGCGCAAACGGGACGGGCACTGTCAAAATGACACGGTCTGCTGCCATGCTGTGCGTGCTGAACGACCCGTGCGGCCTGGCGTGCGCAGGGGGCGCTCGTCCTGACCGACCTCAGAACCGCGAGGAGTCCCGATGCATCCCAAGGCGAAGATGATCCTGATCTGGGTCCTGGTGATCTTCGTCGTCTACGCGGTGATCAAGAGCCCCGACCGCGCGGCCGACATCGTCGAAGGCATCTGGGACGTCATCCTCGGCGCCTTCCGCTCCATCGGGCAGTTCTTCAACTCGCTCCTGGACTGACCGTGGCTCTCGGCGGCCCCCGGAGCAGGATCCTCGAACGCTACGTGCTGAGCGGTGAACGGGTCGTGATCGCGACGCGGCACCACTGGGGGATGCTCGTCGAGCCGGTGGCCACGACCGTGGCCGGAGCCCTGGTCATCGGGTGGCTCGTCGCGCAGGCCGGTCCCGCGGTCGGCGACGGCGTCCTCGTCCTGTGGTGGCTCTGGCTGATCCTCGCCGCGCGGCTGGTGTGGAAGGTCTTCGAGTGGCGCAACGAGTGGTTCGTCGCCACGGACAAGCGGCTCCTCCTGCTCTACGGGCTGATCACGCACAAGGTCGCGATGATGCCGCTCACCAAGGTCACCGACATGAACTACGGGCGGTCGCTGCTCGGGCGGTTCCTCGGCTACGGCCAGTTCCTGCTCGAGTCGGCGGGCCAGGACCAGGCGCTGCGCCAGATCGACTGGGTGTCTCGCCCCGACGCGACGTACCGCAAGCTCTGCGACACGCTCTTCGGCCAGGGCGGGGCGTCCGGGCGGCCCGGCTTCCCTCCATCGGCGCCGGCTGGCATCCCGCAGCAACCACCCGTCTCGGTCGCCCCGGCCACGCCGGCGGCCGACGCACCTCGACGCCCCGCCGAGCCCTCGCCTGTCCCACCCGCTCCGGCGTGGGACGGGCGCACGCCGTCCGACGTCGCGCCGGCACCGCCCGTGCCGCCCGCACCCGCCCGCGGTGACGAACCGGTAGTGGTCGTCCCCGGTCGAGCCGAACGTGCCGCCGGGAAGTCGAGCGGGCCGACCCAGCCCATCGAGGTGAGCGGCCGCAAGGATGCCGGGCATCACGGGGCGGGGCACTACCCGGCAGTGCGCCACGACGACGACGAGCGTGGCTGGGCCGTGTCCGGCGAGCACCGCGCGACGTACGTGCCGGTGGTCCACCCCCGTCCGATCGCGACCCCGGTCCCCAAGCCGTACGAGCCGGGCCCGGGGCGCGACGAGGCCCCCTGACGAGACACGCCGGCGAGCCGCGCCGACGAGCAGGGAACGACCAGACGGAACGACGAAGGCCCGGTCACCGTGTGGTGACCGGGCCTTCCTCTGTACCCCCAACGGGATTTGAACCCGTGTTACCGCCGTGAGAGGGCGACGTCCTAGGCCGCTAGACGATGGGGGCCTGTGGAGCTCTGGTCCGTTGCCGGGCCGTTTCTCCGGTGAGAACTCTACCTCATGCTCGGCGCGGTTCTGACCGCTCGTTGCAAGAGCCGGAGCTCTTCGCTGGGGTACCAGGACTCGAACCTAGACTAAGTGAACCAGAATCACTCGTGCTGCCAATTACACCATACCCCATGGGGGTAGGACCGCCGTCGTGGAGGGGGTCGATCGGACCGGAATTCACCGGTCCCCTGACTCCCTCTTGTGGAGGTCTCACCGGGCGAGAACATTACCGGACGTCGGGACCGAGACCAAATGCGCCGCTCGCGGACCCGCTGGTCAGCCTCGCCCTTCGACCGCCGCCCGTCCGGCCGCTCGGACCATCCGGGTAGGTCCATCCCGTAGGTCCATCCCGTAGGACCATCGTCCGGCACGGCCCCTCGACGGACCGGGTCTCGTCTGGCAGCGTCGTGACCATGGCTCCCGCACACGCTCCGGACCCGGGCTCCCGCACCGACTTCGCCGCCTCCGTCGAGGACGGTGGTCCGGCGTCCGTCCGCGAGAGCGTCACGGGTGACGACGTCCGCGTCGCCGCCCGCTGGCTCGTGGATCGGCTCGTCGCCCACCCGACTGACGCCTTCGACGCCCAGGCGGGCCCGGTGCGGTGGTCGTGCTGGACCACCGCCGAGCACGTCGTCGACGACCTGCTGGCGTACGCGATGCAGCTCGCGGCGCTCCCCCGGCTCGCCTACGTCCCGCTCGTCGGCCCTCGGGGCGAGGACGAGATCGCGCACGTCGACCGCGCGTCCGGCACGCCCGGGCTCGCCGAGGCCCTCGTCGGTGGTGCCGAGCTCCTGGCTTCGCTCGCGGAGACCCGCCCCGACCATGTCCGCGCGTACCATCCGTACGGCCTCGCGGACCCCGAGGGCTTCGCCGCGATGGGCGCCGTCGAGGTCCTCGTGCACGGGCACGACGTGCTCCTCGGGCTCACGGGCGAGCACACGCCGTTCCCCGAGGGCCTCGCGGCGCGCGTGCTCGCACGCCTCTTCCCGGGGGCGTCTCCGCTCCCCGGCGAGGACCCCGACCTCGTCCTGCTCTGGGCGACGGGGCGCGGCGCGCTCGAGGGTCGCGAGCGCCTCACGCGCTGGCGCTGGGACGCGACCGTGCTCTGAGGGGGCTACCACGACCGAGGCGCTCACCGGGCCCTACGGCCACCCCGACGACGCCGCTGCAGCGGCCGCGATGCGCCGCGCGGGCGCCGAGAGCGCCGTCCCGTCCTTCCAGACCATGCGCAGCCTGCGGTCGAGCTCGAGCCCCGGGACCGCGACCCGCACGAGCGCCCCGCGCGCCACGTCGTCCGCGACGGCGAGGCTGGAGAGCACCGCGACGGCGCCGCCGTGCTGCACGGCCGTCTTGAGCGCCGCGGTCGAGCCGAGGTAGGGCAGATGGTCGGGCAGTCGCTCGTCGAGCGCGGCCAGCCCCCGCTCGAGCGTCTCGCGCGTCCCGGAGCCGCGCTCGCGCACGACCAGCCCTCCGGCGAGCAGCTCGTCGACGCGCAGCGCGCTGCGGCGCGCCCACCGGTGGCCGGGGCCGACGACGACGACGAGCCGGTCGTGCGCGACGGTCCGGCTCCGCAGCCCGCGACGCAGGGTCGCGCTCTCGACGAACCCCAGCTCGACGCCGCCGTCGAGGACGAGGTCCGTCACCTCGCGGGAGTTGCGCACCACGAGCTCGACGTCGGGCGCTCCCCCGGCACCGGGCTCGGTGAGCGCGAGCCGCGCCAGCCAGCGCGGCGCGAGATACTCGGCGACGGTCAGGCTCGCCGCGACCCGGACCCGCGTCGTGGGCGCCTCCCGGAGGGACACGACGGAGGTCTCGAAGCGGTCGGAGGCCTCGATGACCTCACGTGCCCACGCCGCGGTCGCGCGACCCGTCTCCGTGAGGCGGGCGCCGCGCGTCGTGCGCTCGAGCAGGTCCAGCCCGAGGCGCCGCTCGAGCGCCCGCAGACCGGCCGACGCCGTCGGCTGGGAGACACCGAGAGCGCGCGCCGCTGCACTGATCGACCCGTGCGAGTCGGTCGCGACGAGCAGGGCGAGCGCACCGAGCGAGGTGCGGTCCCGTGACGGAGAGGGCATAGGCCCAGCCTATGGCTTGTGAAGCACCTCGTCCTTCCGCGCGCGCCCGCCGACCTTCAGGCTCGAGAGCATGGCCCGTCCCTTGCGCCCGCTCGTCCCCGGGCTCGTCCTCGTCGCCGCGGCGACGGCGGTGGTCCTCCTCGGCGCCCGGGCCGTGCCGACGGTCTCCCCGCTCGTCGTCGCGCTCGTGCTCGGGGCGCTGGTGGCGCCCGCGCTGGCCCGCGTCGCCGCGACGCGTCGAGCCGCACCGGCTGTGGCCGCGACCCGACCCGGGATCGCCTGGACGTCGCGCACGGTCCTGCGTACCGGCGTCGTGCTGCTGGGGTTCCAGCTCTCGCTGCCGGAGGTGCTCGCGCTCGGTTGGCGCGGCCTCGTGGTCGTGACCGTCACCCTGGCCGTGACGTTCGCCGGCACGCTCGCGATCGGACGGGCGCTGCGCGTCCCGCGGGTCACGACGCTGCTCGTCGCGACCGGGTTCTCCGTGTGCGGCGCGGCGGCGATCTCGGCGATGCAGGGGGTCGTGTCGCGGCCCGGCCGGTCGCCGGGCCAGGTCCGGGAGGGCGACGACGGCGTCGCGGCGTCCCTCGCGCTCGTCACCGTCTACGGGACCCTGGCGATCGTCGCCCTGCCCTGGCTCGCGTCGACGCTCGGACTCGCCGACGACCAGGCCGGGCTCTGGATCGGCGCGAGCGTCCAGGAGGTCGCCCAGGTCGTCACGGCCGCCGGGACCATCTCGGACCCGGCGCTCGCGACCGCGACCGTCGCCAAGCTCGCACGGGTCGCGCTGCTGGCGCCGCTCGTCATGGTGGTCGGGGTCGTCGTCGCCCGTGGTGCCCGACGCGCGGTCCGGGGCCCGGCCGAGGAGGGGTCACCTGCGGAGCGTGATGCGGACGGGACGGGGAGCCTGGCAGCCGCGCCCGCACCGCGTGTCGCCCCGGTGCCGTGGTTCGTCGTCGGGTTCGTGCTCGCCGTGGCCCTGCGCAGCCTCGGCGTGGTGCCGGCGCCCGTGCTCGCCGTGCTCGCGACCGCGACGACGGTCGCGTTCGTCGCCGCGATGTTCGCGCTCGGGCTGGGTGTCGACGTCCCCTACCTGCTACGGACCGGGCGCCGCGCCCTGGTCCTCGGCGGCCTGTCGGCGCTCCTCGTCACCACGACGGCCCTCGTCGGCGTCCTGCTCCTCACCTGATCACCACCGTGCCGCGCGAGCTGCCCGCCCGGTGGCTCGGCGAGGTAGAACCCTGGTCACGCGAGGTAGAACCCTGGTCATGACCAGGGTTCTATCTCGGCGGACCGGGGTTCTACCTCGGCGTGGGGGCCTCGACGTGGGTCGCCGCCGGGACGCCGAGCGTCGCGGGGAGGTCCGCCAGGCCGTGGACCACGCGCACGCCCGACGCGCGGGCCGCCGCCGGGTCCTCGGGGTGCGGGCCGCCGCGGCGCGTGCCGGGGCGGTCGAGCCAGACGCCGACGAGGCCGGCCGCGAGCGCGGCGCGCGCGTTGACGTCGAGCTCGTCGCCGACGTAGGCCGTGCGGGCCGGGTCCGTGCCGAGCAGTCGGCACGCCTCCGCGAACACGCGCGGGTCGGGCTTGCCGAACCCGAGGGTGTCCACGCCGACGAGCAGCGGGACGTCGGGCAGGCCCGCCGCGGCGAGCTTGCGCGTCTGCAGCTCCACCCGGGCGTTCGTCAGCGACCCGACCTTCACCCCCGCGGCGGCGAGCGCGTCGACGGCCGGCCGCGCGTCGTCGAAACCCGTCCACGACGCTTCGAACGTGCCCCAGAAGAGGTCTTTCCAGTCCACGTACGCGGCGTCGTCGAGCGGCTCGCCGCCGAACGTCGCCTGGAGCTCGTTGGCGCGCGCCATGCGCTGCGCGTCGAAGTCGACCTCGCCGCGCGTGTACGCGCGGTAGTGGCCGTTGGGGTCGGAGCGCCACAGCGCGAGGACCTCGTCGTACCGCTCCTCGGGCAGGTGCGGCAGCCAGACGCGCGACGACGCCGCGATCGCCTCGGCGAACGCCGCGCGCGTGTCGACGAGCGTGTCGTCGACGTCGAACAGGACGCCCTCGATCGGCGCGGGGGCCGCCGCCGTCACAGCGCGTCCCGCAGGCGCACGAGGCGCTCCAGCGTCGAGCCCTTGCCGAGCAGCTCCATCGACTCGAAGAGCGGCGGGGAGACCCGGCGGCCCGTGAGCGCGACGCGCAGCGGCGTGAACGCGAAGCGCGGCTTGACGCCCATGCCCTCGACGATCGCGTCGCGCAGACGCTCCTCGATCGCGGCGGTGACGAACTCACCGTCCTGCAGCACGTCGAGCGCAGTGATCGCGGCCGTGAGGATCTCCTTCGCGTCGTCGCGCAGGGCGCCGCGCGCGTCGTCCTCGACCACGAGCGCGTCGTCGGCCGTGAAGAGGAAGCCGAGCATCCCGACCGACTCCCCGAGCAGGACCATGCGCTCCTGGACGAGCGGCGCGGCCGCCGTGAGGATCTCCTGGTTGCGCGGCGACAGGTCGGCGAACGAGTCCGCCGGGACGAGGCCGCCCGCGTGCAGGTACGGGACGAGCCGGTCGCGGAAGTCCTCGGGCGCGAGCAGGCGCACGTGCGTCGCGTTGATCGCCTCGGCCTTCTTGAGGTCGAAGCGCGCGGGGTTCGGCAGGACGTCGTGGACGTCGAACGCCTCGACCATCTCAGTGACGGAGAAGATGTCGTTGTCCGGCGAGATGGACCAGCCGAGCAGCGCCAGGTAGTTGAGCAGGCCCTCGGGCGTGAATCCGCGCTCGCGGTGCAGGAACAGGTTCGACTCGGGGTCGCGCTTGGAGAGCTTCTTGTTGCCCTCGCCCATGACGTACGGCAGGTGGCCGAACTCCGGCATCACCTGCGCGACGCCGATCTCCAGCAGCGCCCGGTACAGCGCGATCTGGCGCGGCGTGGAGGACAGCAGGTCCTCCCCGCGCAAGACGTGGGTGATGCCCATGAGCGCGTCGTCGACCGGGTTGACGAGCGTGTAGAGCGGCTGACCGTTCGCGCGCACGAGCGCGTAGTCCGGCACCGAGCCCGCCTTGAACGTGATCTCGCCGCGCACGAGGTCGGTGAAGGTGATGTCCTCGTCGGGCATCCGCAGGCGCAGGACGGGCTCGCGGCCCTCGGCGCGGAACGCGGCCTTCTGCTCGTCGGTGAGGGTGCGGTCGAAGTTGTCGTACCCCTTGGTCTTGATCCCAGCCGCGGCGTTGCGCGCGTCGGACTCCTCCGGGGTCGAGAACGACTCGTACACGTACCCGCCCTCGACGAGCCGCGCGACGACGTCCTGGTAGAGGTCCGCGCGCTGCGACTGCCGGTACGGCGCGTGCGGGCCGCCCACCTCGACGCCCTCGTCCCAGTCGAGCCCGAGCCAGCGCAGCGCGTCGAGGAGCTGCTGGTAGCTCTCCTCGCTGTCGCGCGCGGCGTCGGTGTCCTCGATGCGGAAGACGAACGTGCCGCCCACGTGCCGCGCGTACGCCCAGTTGAACAGCGCGGTGCGGATGAGACCGACGTGCGGCGTCCCGGTCGGGGACGGGCAGAAGCGGACGCGGACGGGCGAGGAACCAGGTGCGGGGATCACGGCCCCAGCCTAGTTGCCCGACGGCGCCCGCCACCGTGCGCGGACGGCGACGTGGACGATGCCGAGCACCGTTCCGACGACAGCGCCGACGGGGGCCACCATCACGATCCCGAGCATCGCGGTGCCCGCCGCGCTCACGGGCTCGGCCCCGCCCGCGATCGTCACGACGAGTGCCTGCAGCGCGACGAGGATGCTCGGCACCGCAGCGCACGCCGCCATCCATCGGACGACGGTGCGGAACGGTCCCGGCGGCATCGTCAGCCCCGCCGCACGACCGGGTTGCTCAGGACGCCGAGCCCCTCGACCTCGCACTGGACGCGGTCGCCCGCGTCCATCAGGCCGACGCCGGCGGGCGTCCCGGTGAGGATGACGTCGCCGGGCAGGAGGGTCATCGCCTCGGAGATGTACGACACGAGGAACGGGATGTCGAAGATCATGTCGCTCGTGCGGCCGTCCTGCTTGACCTCGCCGTTGACGCGGCTGCGGACGCCGATGTCCTCGGGGTTGAGGTCGGTGTCGATCCACGGGCCGAGCGGGCACGAGGAGTCGAAGCCCTTGGCGCGGGCCCACTGCCCGTCGGTGCGCTGCGCGTCGCGCGCGGTGACGTCGTTCGCGACGGTGTAGCCGAGCACGTAGCCCGGCGCGGCCTCGGGCGTGACGTCCTTGGCGAGCCGCCCGATGACGACGGCGAGCTCGGCCTCGTACGAGACCTCCTGCGTGAAGTCGGGCAGGACGATGGGGTCGTCCGGGCCGACGACGGACGTGTTCGGCTTGAGGAACAGCAGCGGGCTCGACGGGACGTCGTTGCCCATCTCCTTCGCATGGTCGGCGTAGTTGCGGCCGACGGCGACGATCTTGGAGCGCGGGATCACCGGCGCGAGCAGGCGCACCCCGTCGCCCAGCTCGATCCGCTCGCCCGTCGGCGTGACGGGCATGTACAGCGGGTCACCCGTGAGGACCGCGAGGTACGTGCGGTCCCCCTCCGTCTGGACGAGGGCGTAGCGGGGGTCGTCTCCGGTGGTGAATCTCGCGATGCGCACGGGCTCAGGCTATCCGCACCACGCCCGCGCGACCGCCCGGGCTCAGGCCCGGGCGAGCACCTCGCCGTTGAGCACCGCGAACCAGCCCGCGGGCTCCTCGGCCCAGCGCAGCCAGTCCTGCGCGAGCTGCTCGAGCGCGACGTCGTCCGCGAGCGCCGACTCCTTGGCCTGGACGGCGAAGTTCGACGCGACGCAGCGCTCCGCCCAGAGCCCGCCCCACCAGGTGCGGTCCTGGGGCGTCGCGTAGCACCAGGTGCTCGCGGTCGGGACGATCCCGGCAGGGTCGAACCCGGCCTCCTGGACCCAGGCGAAGAGTCGACGGCCGGCGTCGGCCTCGAAGCCGTAGGCGTGCGTGACCTCGTGATAGAGCGTGTTCCACTCGGTCAGGCCCGGGGACTCGGGGTACCAGGTCATGGCGGCGTAGTCGGCGTCGCGCACGGCGATCAGGCCACCGGGCTTCGCGACGCGCCGCATCTCGCGCAGAGCCGCGATCGGGTCGGACAGGTGCTGCAGGAGCTGGTGGGCGTAGACGACGTCGAACGTGCCGTCCGCGAACGGGAGCTCGTAGGCGTTGGCCTGCTGGAACGCGATGTTCCCGGTCTTGCGCTGGGCGGCGAGCTCGCGCGCGCTGTCGAGCACGGTGGCGGACGCGTCGACGCCGACGACCCGTCCGGCGGGAACGCGCTCGGCGAGGTCGACGGTGACCGTGGCCGGGCCGCACCCCACGTCGAGGATGCTCATGCCCTCGAGGAGGTGCGGCAGGAGGAAGCCCGCGGAGTTCTCGGCGGTGCGCCACCGGTGGGAGCGCAGCACCGACTCGTGGTGCCCGTGCGTGTACGACTCGGACTCGTGCGAGGGGTCGCTGCCCGCCCCGGTGGGGGCGTCGCGGTGGTCGGCGGCCACGTCCGCGCCGTGAGGAGTTTCCGTCATACCCGCACCGTAGGCCGGACGTGCACCGTTCTCGACCCCGTTCTCACACTCTGGTCGTCGTGGTCGTGCACCGGGCGCAGCCGTGCGGACGCGACGAGGAACGGCGTGGCGCGAGGGTGCCGAACGGCACCCGACGGCGGACAATCCCCCCATGACGGCCGCCACCGGCACGACGACCTCCCCGCGCCGCGGATTCGCACGACGCCACGCCGCGCTCCTGCTCGGCGGGCCGAGTCGCGTGGCGGGCGTCGACATCGCGCGCGGCATCGCCGTCCTCGGCATGTTCACGGCGCACGTCGGGTACACGTCCGACGACTTCGGCGAGGTCGCCGGCTGGCTCTCGTTGTCCCACGGTCGGTCGTCGATCCTCTTCGCGCTCGTGGCGGGCGTGTCGCTCGCGATCGTCTCGGGCGGCCGGACGCCGGTCGACGGGCTGCCCGCTCTGCAGGTCCGCACGCGCATCCTGGTCCGGGCGGTCATGCTCCTGGGACTGGTCGCGCTGCTCGACCTGCTCGGCACGCGCGTCCTGCTCATCCTGGGCTTCTACGCCGCCTTCTTCGTCCTTGCGCTGCCGTTCCTGCACTGGCGCCCCCGCGACCTCGTCCTGCTCGCGGCGGGGATCGCGGTCGTGGGCCCGGTCCTCGCCTACTGGGGGTCCGAGGCGTTGGCACGCGGCGGACTGCGTCTGCCCGAGGACGGCTCGGGTGCGTTCACCGACTTCCTCCTCTCCGGCCACTACCCCGCGATCGTGTGGATGGCGTACGTGCTCGTCGGGATCGCGATCGGGCGCTGCGACCTGTCCTCGACGCCCGTCCGGGTCGTGCTCGTGAGCGGCGGCCTGCTCGCCGCGGTGATCGGGTACGGCGTCTCGTCCGCCGTCGTCGACCCGCTCGGTGGGCCGCAGGCGGTCGAGGAGGCGGCCGCGGCGTGGTCGAGCACGTACCGACCGGACCCGCCCGGGTGGGACGCCCCATGGCCGACGAGCGCCTACCTCTGGCTCGCCGGCCCGCACACGGACACGCTGCCCGAGGTGGTCGGGTCCGGCGGTTTCGCCGTCGCCGTCCTGGGGCTGTGCCTGTTCGTCGGCCGCGTGGGCCGGTGGGTGCTCGCTCCCGTCGCCGCCGTCGGCGCGATGGCCCTGTCGGTGTACTCGGCGCAGATCGTCGTCCTGTGGTCGTGGGGCGACGAGGCCTTCGAGCAGACGACGAACGGCCCGCTCCTGGCTCTCGTCCTCGCGACGCTCGCCGTCGCCACGGCGTGGCGCTGGGCGTTCGGGCGGGGCCCGCTCGAGCGCCTCTTCGCGTCCGTCGCCGCGCGTGCGTCGAGCGTCACGACGGCGCCGCGCGGCTTCCCCGGCAGTGCGCCGGCCGGGGTGCGACCCACCGCCCGGGACGACGGCGTCGCCCCACCCGCGGGAGGGGACGCGCCGTCGTAGGGTCGGCCCCATGACGACTTCCTCCGCCACCCACGACGCCCCCGCACTGCGCCGGCTCGGCCGCTCCGGCCTCGCCGTGTCCGCCGTCGGGCTGGGGTGCAACAACTTCGGCCGCCCGCAGACGGTGACCGAGACGCTCGAGGGGACGCGCGCCGTCGTCGACGCGGCGATCGACGCCGGGGTGACGTTCTTCGACACGGCCGACACGTACGGCGGGCGCCCGGGGCTGAGCGAGGAGCTGCTCGGGCAGGCGCTGGGGTCGCGGCGCGACGACGTGGTGGTCGCGACCAAGTTCGGCATGTCGATGCGCGGGACGGCAGGAGAGGACTTCGGCGCGCGCGGCTCACGGCGCTACGTCGTGCGCGCGGTCGAGGACTCGCTCCGGCGTCTCGGCACCGACCGCATCGACCTGTACCAGTTCCACACGCCGGACCCGCTGACCCCGATCGACGAGACGCTCGCGGCGCTCGACGACCTCGTGCGCGCCGGCAAGGTCCTCTACGTGGGGCACTCGAACCGCGCGGGCTGGCAGATCGCGGAGGCGGAGCTCACCGCCCGCGCGGGCGGCACGGTCCGTTTCGTGTCCGCACAGAACCAGTACAACCTCGTCGACCGCGCCGCCGAGCGCGAGGTGCTGCCCGCCGCCGCCGCGTACGGGCTCGGGGTCCTGCCCTACTTCCCCCTCGCCAACGGCCTCCTCACGGGCAAGTACGCGCACGGCGCGCGGCCCGACGACGGCCGCCTCGTCCGCTCCAAGCCGCACCTTCTCGAGACCGCACCGTGGGAGGCGCTCGCGCGGCTCGGCGCGTTCTGCCAGGTGCGCCAGATCTCAGAGGTGCAGGTCGCGTTCGGCTGGCTGCTCTCGCGGCCGCAGGTGTCGAGCGTCATCGCGGGTGCGACCAAGCCCGAGCAGGTCAGCCAGAACGCTGCCGCCGGGGCATGGACCCCCACGACGGAAGATCTCGCCGAGCTCGACGAGATCTTCCCGCCCGCCGGAAAGGTCGCTCCCTTCTGATCTCGGAGCGCTCGTACGGCGCCGCCGTCCTACCGTGGAGGCATGGCCACGTGGGAGGACGTCGAGCGGATCGTCACCGTGCTTCCGGACACGGCGGCGAAGGGGCCGCGACAGTGGACGGTGCACGGCAAGTTGTTCGTCTGGGAGCGGCCGCTGCGCGCGAAGGACCGTGCCGAGCTCGGTGACGCCGCGCCGGCGGAGGACCCGGTCGCGTTCTGGGTGACCGACGAGGGAGAGAAGGCGGCGCTGCTCGAGGACGACCCCGCCGCGTTCTTCACGACGTCCCACTTCGACGGGTACGCGATCGTCCTCGGGCGCCTCGACAGCGTCCCCGTGCCCGAGCTCGAGGAGCTCGTGCAGGACGCGTGGCTCGCCCGCGCGCCGAAGCGGCTCGCGAAGGACTACCTCGAGCGCACGGAGTGACACGCCGTCGCGGCGTACCGGTCGAGGATCTGTCATCCGAGCGCCGCGAGCACTCCGGAGGAGAAGACCGAGTCGTGGAGCTCGATGCTGACCGGTGCGCGATCGAGAGGCACGTCGAAGACGACGCGCGGCGAGATGGAGTTCCCAGGGTTCACCGGCTCGGCCCATCCCTGCGCGTCGTCACCGAGATAGACACCTGCCACGTCATCGGCCGAGTACTCCTGCCCCTGGGCGTTCAAGGCGTACTGGTTGCTCCCGAAGAACGTCTGCGCGGAGTCGCCCACGTTCGTGACCGTCAGCGACACGATGCAGTACTGGCCCTGCGGAGTTTCGAAAAGGTAGTCGTCGCCTACGCGCATGACCCCGCACTCCATCCCCCCGACGACGAACTCGAAGTCACCGTCGCGCACAGGGGTGCCGAGCGCCGGGAGGGTGGGGGCGACCGGCTCCTCGACCGGGGCCTCCTGCGCAGCTGACGGGTCCTGCGCCGGGACGTCGACCTCCTCGGGAGCCGCGACGTCCGCCTCGGGAGCCGCGATCTCACCGGGCTCCGCGGTGTCGACCCAGGTGACGTCGGCAGGCTGCATCGCGGCGTAGGCGACGGTCGACACGATCGACCCGAGCCCCGCGGCCAGGCCGAGGCACAGACCTGCGACCGCGAGCCCGGTCCCCCGGGGCACCCGGCCCGCCCGGAAGAGTCCAGCGATCCCCAGCCCGACGGCCACGAGGGCGAGGAGCCCCGCGACCAGGTTGATCACCGGCACGAGGCACAGGGACAGCGCCACGATCCCGACGACCAGGGCGGCGACGGCTGCGCCGTTGCCGGCCGGAGGTCGCGGTGGCGGCCCGCCTGCCGACGTGTACCCCGTCCCGTACGAGGGCGCCGACGGGCGCTCCACCTGGGGCGGCCACGTGGGGCCCGGTTGCTCGGGCACGCGTGCGGCCGGACCGTGCGCGCTCGGCGATGGCGGGGCGAAGGAGCTCGGGCCCTGCGCGCCCTGGTCTCTCCACGTCGGGTGGCTCACATCGTTCTCCGGTCTCGTACCTCGCTGGCCCGACGTCTCACCGGGTCAGGTCCTGCTGGGGATCAGTAGGCGCTGGCGCGCGTGACCTCGAACGTCGCGGTCGTCATCGCGTCGAGGTTCGCCGCGTCGATGTAGTCGAAGACCTCGACGGTCTCGGACGCGCCGGGGTCCAGGGTCTCCGTGTAGGCGAAGTCGGACTCGATCACGGTGCCGTCGGATGCCACGGCGTCGATGTCGAGGTCGAAGGTGAGCGGCTCGTCGGACGTGTTCGTGAGCGTGACCGGCAGCGACGACTCGACCCAGTCGTACTCGTCGACCGTGCCCAAGAACGCGCCGAACTCGACGCCGAGGTCGTTGGCGAGGATGTCGTCCGTCGCGTCGCCGGACATGCGGTCGGCCTCGTCCTCCCACTCCGAGGCGTCCTGCTCGAGCTCGGCGAGCGACTGCTCGTACTCGGAGGTGGCGTTGTTGGCGGCCACGAAGATCACGACCCACATGACGATCGTCACGACGATCGCGAGCGCGCCCAGGATGATCGCGCTGATCGAGAAGCCCTTGCCCGTCTTGCCCTTCTTCACCTGCAGCAGGCCGACGATGCCGAGCACGAGACCGGCGAGGCCGAGCACCGCGCAGAAGAAGTTCACGCCCGGGATCCAGCTCCCGAGGAAGCCGAGGATCGCCAGGACGAAGCCGACGATCGCGAGCGTGTTCGTCGACGACGGCCCGGGCGCGCCGTAGGCGGGGTACCCGCCGTAGGGAGCGCCGTACGGCGGCTGCTGGGTGGGGTCGGCGCCGTAGGGGTGGGCATACCCCTGCTGCTGGTTCGGGTCAGCGCCGTAGGGCTGGGCGTACCCCTGCTGCTGGTCACCGGCGTACGGCTGGCCGTAGCCCTGCTGCGGCTCGGCGGCGTGCGGCTGGCCGTACCCCTGCTGCTGCTCGGCGCCGTATGCCGGGGCGTACGACGACGCGGGCGCGCCGTAGGGCTGGGTCGACGGGTCGCCCTGGGGCTCCGCCTGCGGGGCGTACGCGCCCTGCTGGGCCGGGTCCGGGCGACCCGCGCTGTAGGGGTCGAACTGGTACGGGTCGTGCGGGCCGGTGGGCGGCTGCGTCATGGTGCTCCTCCGCGGCCTCGCCGCGACTCGGGACTGACTCGGGAATGGCTCGGGGTAACCCGGGGACCTGACCGTGCCGGGTCTTCACAGCACGTTCACGCGCCCATTCTTGCGGGTGCGACCGACATCGGGGAAAACGTCCACAGGAGCGAGATCCGTCGTGCCGACCAGGCTGCGGCCTCTCGTACCCTGGAACGGTGCCCGCTCCCCCGACCGTCACCCTGACCGCGCGGCCGACGTCCGCCGTCGGGCCGGTCGTGCTCGGCGCGGACGAGTGGCTCGCACTGGAGCATGCCCACGCCGAGCGGGCGGACGCGTTCACCGCGGGGTGGCGGCAGCGCAAGCCGCTCGGCGAGAAGCACGCGATCGAGGACTTCCTCTTCACCTACTACCCGACCCGCCCGGCACACCTGCGTCGCTGGCACCCGGGGCCGGGCGTCGTGCTCGGCCCCCCGTACGAGGAGCGCGCCACGTGGCGCTGGTACCGCCGGACGGGCGACGGGCTGACCCTCGACACCGACGCGTTCCTCGCGGACCGCGGCGACGCCGTGCGCCACCTGCACGGACTGCTCGCGGCGACGGCGTCGCGCGCGGGACGGTTCGGCTGCTTCGGCCTGCACGAGTGGGCGATGGTCTACCGCGACCGTGCGGCGGGCCGTGACCAACGGCACCCGCTGCCCCTGCGCCTCGGGCACGAGGGCACCGACCAGGTCGTCGAGACCCACCCCGTGCAGTGCTCCCACTTCGACGCGTTCCGGTTCTTCACGCCCGAGGCCGGTCCGCTCAACCGGCTCCAGCCCTCGCGTGAGACCCAGCCCGCGATGGAGCAGCCCGGCTGCCTGCACGCGACGATGGACCTCTACAAGTGGGCGCTCAAGCTCACTCCGGCCGTCCCGGGCGACCTCGTGCTCGACTGCTTCGAGCTCGCGCGCGACGTGCGTGTCGTCGACATGCAGGCGTCGCCGTACGACGTCTCCTCCTACGGGCTCGAGCCCGTCGCGATCGAGACGCCCGAGGGCAAGGCCGAGTACGTGCGCCACCAGCGGGCGTTCGCCGAGCGCGGCGCGACGCTGCGCGAGCGCCTGATCGACGTGTGCGAGGCGCTCCTCGGCGCACCCCTCAGTGCGACAGCATCCCGCTGACCAGGCAGCGCCAGGTGACGGGGCCGACGACGCCGTCCACGAGCACCTCGGGGAAACCTGCGTGCAGCGCGTCCTGGAAGCCGCGCACCCAGGCCTCGGTCCTGGGCCCGAACTGCCCGTCGACGACGAGCACCGGCTCGGGCCGGCCCGACAGGTCGCGTGCGACGGCCTCGCGCTGCACGGCCCGCACGGCCTCCCCGACGCTCCCGCGCCGCACGACCACGACGAGCGCAGCCCACGTCGCCGGCCCGGCGACGCCGTCGACGTCGAGGCCGGACGCGTCCTGGAAGGCGCGCACCGCGCCCTCGGTGAGCGGCCCGAGCACCCCGTCGACGACGAGGTCGTGGCCGCGGTGCCGCAGCAGGTGCTGGAGCGTCTGGACCGGGTGCCCGTTCGCGCCGCGGCGCACGCGCGGCCACGGCGGCAGTGTCGTCAGGACGGTGGTCATCGTCGTTCCCTCCCGTGGCCACGGGCCCGGCGGGTCGTCCGCCGTGGAGCACCCGCGCCCCGTCCGGAGAGAGCGCGCCGACCCGGCCCGTAATACATCGCGAGCTCGCTCGGGCAGCGTGCAAGGATCGCTCGCGTGAGCCGCGCCCTGACCATCGCCGAGATCCCGACCGGCCCCGTCACCGTCCCGGAGGCGATCCGCGCGCTCGCGGGGGACGACGTCGTCACCCCCGTGTGGCGCAACGTGCTCGGGGGCCTGACGTTCCGCCTCGAGTCGGCGGACGCCGGGACCCGGTACGCCAAGTGGGTGCCCGCCGGCACCCCGGAGCTCGACCTGCCGGGCGAGGCCGAGCGCCTCGCGTGGGTCGGCGACCGCTCCCCGGTGCCGCGTGTCCTCGAGCAGGGTGCGGACGACGACGGCGCGTGGCTCGTCACCCGGGCCGTGCCCGGACGCTCGGCGGTCGAGGCCCGCTGGGCGGGCGACCCCGAGGTCGCGGCGACCTCGATCGGCCGCGGGCTCCGCACGCTGCACGAGGCGCTGCCGGTCGAGTCGTGTCCCTTCACGTGGTCGGTCGACGACCGGGTGGCGAACGCCGACGTCCGGCTCGCGCGCGGCGACGGTCCCGCGCAGTGGTTCCCCGAGCACCGCGGCCTGGGTACCGCGCGGGCACGCGCCCTGCTCGACGACGCGCCCGCCGTCGACCGCCTCGTCGTGTGCCACGGCGACGCGTGCGTGCCCAACACGCTGCTGCACGACGACGGCACGTTCGCCGCGCACGTCGACCTCGGCTCGCTCGGGGTCGCCGACCGGTGGGCCGACCTCGCCGTCGCGGCCTGGAGCACGGAGTGGAACTACGGTCCCGGGTACGACGGCCACGTCTACGCGGGCTACGGCATCGACCCCGACCCCGACCCCGAGCGCATCGCGTACTACCGCCTCCTCTGGGACCTCTCCTGACCACCCCCACCCGCTGAGTGCATGAAATAGTCGCGGTCGAATCGATGCGACCGCGACTATTTCATGCACTCACGATGAGGCGTGGTGGGCGGCGGGTGCGCGGTCGAGGAACGTGCTCACCGCGGTGATGAGCCCGGCCGGCCGGACGTGCAGCACGGACAACTGGGATGGCATGAAGTCGACCCAGATCGGGCCGCTCACGATCACGATCACGATCACGGACGCGGACGCGGACTCACCCTCCCGCCGGACGCGGCGGACGCGACCGTCACGACCACGGAGCGACCTCACGCCGGTGCACGTGGGCGTGGCGAGCTTCCCGAGCTGAGAGCTCGGCCTACCTGCGCGGTTGGTGGGCCGGCACGCCCTGCTCGGCCTGCTCCGCCGTCTGCGCGACACGCCGCGCCCGGGTGTCGGCACGGCGCGCCTCGACGATCCATCCCAGGATCGCGCGCCGCGCCCCGGGCGTGAAGGCGTCGAAGCGCTCGCGCGCCCCGGGCCGCTCGGCGAGCGCCTGGGCGAGGTCGTCGGGCACGACGAGCGCCTCGGCGTCGTCGTGCCGGGTCCAGGACCCGTCGGCCTTCGCCGCGTCGACGACGGCGCGACCGGCCGCGGTCATGCGCCCGTCGGCCTCGATCCGCGCCACGCGCTCCTTGCTGAGCCGGGTCCAGCGGCTGCCCACCCGGCGCCGCGTGAACCACAGCGCGTGCCGCTCGTCGTCGACCGTGGACGCCTGCCCGTCGATCCAGCCGTAGGAGAGCGCCTCCTCGATCCACGGCTCGTAGCCGTACGTGTCCCGGCCGCTCTCCCGGCGCCACGTCACGAGCCAGACGCCGGGTTCGGCGTCGTCGTGGTGCTCGGCCAGCCACGCGCGCCACGACCCTGGCGTCTCGGCGTGGAACGCGGGCCGTCCCTGGTACTCGTCGTTCACGTGCCCTCCGTCGTCGGTCGAGGCTCCAGCGTGCCCGTTCAGTGCCCAGGGGCGCCAGGGTGGTGACCCGGGAGGCCTGCCCGCTTTCCTGGAGCAGCCTCCCGGGTCGGCCTCTCAGCCGCAGGCCGGGACGACGACGGTCTGCTCGACCGTCTGCGTGCCCGCCGGCCCCGTCGCGGTCACCGTCACGACGACCTCGCCCGTGACCGACCGCGCGGCGAACGACTGGTAGGCGCTCGCCCCCGGCGCGACGGCGTCGAACGTCCGCGACCCGAGCGCGCTCGCGAGCACGACGTCGACCGGCTCGTCGGCCGTGCTGACCGCTCGGACCGCGACGTACGGCGTGCCGGTGAGGCAACGTGGGCTCACCTCGACCGTGACGAGCTGCGGCTCGAGCGGGACGAGCTGCTCGGCCGCCAGCCGCAGACGGCGCGTCTGCTCGTCGACCTGCGCCTGGGTCGCCTCGGCACGGTCGAGGAGCGTGCGAGCCGCCGTCAGCTCCGCGGTGAACACGCCGAGGTCGATCCGGCCGAAGCGGTCGGCCTCGTTCTCCAGGTGCTCGACGTCGGCCACCGTCGCCGCGAGCGCGGTCGTGTCCGTCGGCGGGACCTCCACGTCGGTGAAGAACGTCAGGCTGTCGAGGTTCGCGACGTACGGGTGGTCGGCGTACGCCTCGGTCGACAGGCGGACGAACACCTCGTGCGTGCCGCGCACGGTGCTCGGAAGGTCGACGGTCGCGACCCCGTCCGTCGTCCAGCTCGAGCCGGTGCTCGGCAACGGCACGGTGACGAACGGCTCGCCCGGGTTCGCCGGGTCGAACGCGTCGAGGTACACCGACAGCGTCGAGTTGTTCCCCGAGCGGTTCGTGTTGTGCACGTAGTGGACCGACAGCTCGCCGAGCGGGAGCTCACCGAGGTCGACGGCCCCGTAGGCGAGCCAGTCGCCGTCCGCGGTGCCGCCGACGTTCGTCACCGGCCCGCTCGTCCACGTCGAGGACTCCTTCTTGAGCCCGCGGCCGGAGTTCGCGGTCCAGTCCTCGGCCTCGATCGTCACGGAGGGCGACTCACCCGGCTGGCCTGGGGCCGCCGGGTCCTCGGCGCTGAAGCGGAACCAGTCGACGTTGCCGACCCAGCTCCGCCCCGACGGCGCGAGGAGCTCGAACGTGACGGCCCTCGCGTCGACGAGGGTCTGCACGTCGCCGAGCTCCGCCGTCACCTCGGTGTACCTCCCCCAGCCGCTCGTGCCCGCCAGGTCCACGGTCGCGACCACGGGACCGGTCGCGTCGCCGGCGTGCACGCGCACGGTGCTCGGCGTCTCCGTGGGGCCGAAGCTCGTGTCGTACCGCACGGTGAGGAAGCGCGGCGGGGTGTCTCCGGCGGCGGTCTCGAAGGTCATGTCGCGGTACTGGACCCACGACCCCGAGCGCACGCCGCCGAGGTTGCCGGACGAGCCGTTCGCCTCGTTCTTCAGCTCGCCGCCCGACCACGCCTCGGACTTCTCGGCCTCGAGCGTGCGGTAGCCGCCGCCCGTGAGGTCGAGCGCGTCGATCGCGGCGCCGAGCCGGTCGGCGGCGAACCGCAGCGCGACGCTCGTCGCGGCCTCGTCCGCGAGCGTCTCCTGCGCCTGGGTCAACGCGGTGGAGAAGCGGTCGAACGTCACCGACGAGTAGTTGCCGTGCCGCACGCGCACGGCGTCGTCGACGAGCGCGGCGAGCGCGTCGCGCTCGGCCGACGCGGCCGAGAGGCGCAGCGGGGAGAGCACCGAGATGCCCTCGCCGCGGAGCGAGGACGCAGCGGCGCCGTCAGCGAGCGCGCCGTCGCGCAGGTGGACGTAGAAGCGCGCGTCCGCGGACGCCGTCCCCGTCAGGGAGACGGCCAGCGCGGTCGGCGACGCGACCGTCACGGCCGCCGCGACGCCGTCGGGCAGCCCGACGACGCTCGCGTCCCCGCTCGCGACGAGGTCCGTGCCGGCGGAGCCGGCGAACCGCGCACCGTCGAGCGTGAGCGTCACGGTCGCGTCGAGCGCGCCGCCGTCGCCGGTCTGCACGGTGGTGGGGTCGGCGCTGACGCGCGGGCCCTCGGCCGGTTCGTCGGTGGCGGTGCTCATCGAGAAGGCAGGCGCGGTGTCCGTGCCCCAGTCGCTCGGCTGCTCGCCCATGCGGAACGCGAGGTCCGCTCCCCCGACGACCGTCTCGTAGTCGACCCACGTGTTGGCGAACGTCGTGCCGTCGAGCGTCGCGGACTGGACGTAGAACGCGTCCTCGGAGACGCCGTCAGCGGTCACCGCGAAGGTCGCGCCGTCGTCGTAGGTGATGGTCGTGGAGTCGAAGAACGGCGACCCGATCTGGAACTGCGACGACCCGGCGGTCACGGGGAACAGGCCGACGGCCGCGGCGACGAACATCGTCGACATCGTGCCGGCGTCGTTGTCCATCGTGGGGAGCATGCCGCGCGGGTCGAGCTGGTAGACCTTCGTCTTCACGGGCGGCGTGAACTCGCCGCCGCCGCTGGGCACCGCGCCGGACGACCCGGTCGCGATGTACCGGTTCCAGGTCTCCTTGGTGTAGATCGCGCGCGTCCACTTCTGCGTCAGGCTCGGCTCGCCCGTGTAGTTGAAGAGGTACGGCGCCTGCAGGTCGATCTCGTTGGCGTTCGAGTGGAGCATCGCCGTGCCGTCGTCCGGCGAGTGCTCGCCGAACATGTGGCGCATCGCGAGCCGCGCCGCCTCGGCGCCGCCCATCGCCTCGACGAGTGCGTCCATGTCGTACGCGTCGTACCAGTGGTACTGCCAGAGCGTGCCCTGGTAGAGGCTCGCGGCCTCGAACCTCTCGTGGTCGGCGGTCTGCCACGAGCCGTCGGCGGCGCGCGGGGTGAGGAGGCCGACCGGCGTGCCGTCGGCCGCGGTCCACGCGCCCGGCTTGGTGAGCGTGGAGATCGGCCACGACGCCTGCTCGCGCATCGTCTGCGCCTCGTCGGTCAGGCCGAGCTCGTCCGCGATCACGGAGAGTCCGTACTGGTCGTAGCCGCGCTGCACGGACGCGCCGGGGTTGCCCGCCACGTAGCCGCGCTCGAGCTCGTCGGCGCTGTACTCCCCGACGAGGCGCTCGAGCGCCGGGTACGCCTCGTCGAGGCGGTCGAAGCCGTCGAAGCCCTTCGCGATCGCGTCCGCGACGACGACCGCGGACCGCTCCCAGCGGACCGTCGGGACCGAGTGCACGAACCCGCCGAGGCCGCTGCCCGTGCCGGTCGCCTGGGCGTCGGCGAACAGGTAGATCAGCGACTGAACCATGTCGCGGTACAGCGCCGGGTCGATGTAGGCGATGACGGAGAACTTGCGGAAGTCGTCCCACGTGGCCCACGAGTCGTAGTACGTGAAGCCCTGCGCGGCGTGCACCGCACCGTCGACGCCGCGGTAGGTGCCCGACGTGCTCGTCGCGTTCATCGGCATGGCGGACATGCGGTAAAGGTGCGTGTAGAAGAGCTTCTGCAGATCGCCCGTCGGGTCGGTGGCCGTCGAGGCGTCGACGGCGACGCGCCCGAGCGTCGCGTTCCACTCCGCGCGCGTGCGGTCGCGGACCTCGTCGAACGACAGCTCGCCGAGCTCGACCTGCTGGTCGGTCCGCGCCTGCTCGACGCTCACCGGCGACAGCGTGACCTGCAGCCCGACGTCCCCTGCGTGGGCCTGGTCGAACGTGAGGATCGCGCCGGTGTCGACGCCGTCCTGGGACGTCGCGTCGACGAGCCGGTCGTCGTCGCCCCACGTCTGCACCGTCGCGGGCTGGAGGGTGCGCGCGGAGTAGTACAGCGTGTAGGCGGCGTTGTAGAAGTAGCCGGTGACCTGCCCGGTCAGCTCCACGGTGCCGTCCGCGCGCGTCTCGACCTGCACCGAGGAGGACCGGCGACTCGTGTTGTTGGTCTCGAGGTCGACCACGAGGCTCGGCGTCTGGCCCTCGGGGAACGCGTAGCGGTGCACGCCAGAGCGCGTGGTCGCCGCCACCTCGGCCTCGATCGTGCCGGGTGCCGTCGTGATCCCGCCGTCCGTGCCGGCGACGTTGCCGAGGCCCACCGCGTAGTAGCCGGGGCTCCCGACCTCGTCGTCGTGCGAGAAGGTGTGCGCGTACGTGCCCGTGCCGGGACGCGCCGTGTAGGTGCCCGACGTCGGGACGACGAGGATGTCGCCTCCACCGCCGGAGCCGCCGACACCGTCGAGGTTGGTGTGCGTGAAGCCCGAGATCTGCGACTGCGCGTAGTCGTAGCCGGTGTTGTTGCGCCCCGGGGTCGTGCGCGGGTTCACCTTGGCCAGCCCGTTGGGCGCCTGCGCGGCGGGCATGTCGTTGCCGTGGTCACCCTCGGTGCCGACGAAGACGTCGACCAGCGAGGCGAGGTCCAGCGCGTCCGGCGCCGCGGGTGCGGCGACCGCCGACGCGGCCGGCACGAGTCCCACGACGGCCAGCGCCGCCGCGACGGTGCCGGCGACGAGGCGACGGCTCCGACGGCGGACGGGTGCACTGGCCTGCCGCGCGGAGGAGTGCGCGTCGGGAGCCGGGACGGGGCGGCGCGCGCCCGCGGCAGGGAACCGATGGTTCATGGCGTCCTCAGGATCGATGGGTGGCACGGACGGTGGGCACGGACCGGGCGTCCGGACAGCGTGCCCGAGGCACCGTGTCAGACGAGGGTGACGAGCAGGTGATCGCCAGGTGGACGGCCGTGGCTCGCGGGTCGACCGAACGTCCGAGCCACCTGACAGACTCTCCCTGTGACCACCACGACCGGCCGTACCCCGGCTCTCCTCGCGCACGTGCCCGCCCCGACGGGCAAGGCCCCGGACCCGGACGCGCTCTACGAGGGGTTCACGACGTGGGCGACCGAGCAGGGCCTCGAGCTCTACCCGCACCAGAGCGAGGCGCTCATCGAGCTGGTCAGCGGCTCGCACGTCATCCTGTCGACGCCTACGGGCTCGGGAAAGTCGCTCGTCGCGATGGGCGCGCAGTTCGCGGCGCTCGCCGCCCACCGCTCCGGTCGGGGCGGCCGGACGTACTACACGGCGCCGCTCAAGGCCCTCGTGAGCGAGAAGTTCTTCGCGCTCGTCACGGCGTTCGGGTCGAAGAACGTCGGCATGACGACCGGCGACTCCGCGGTGAACCCCGACGCCCCGATCATCTGCTGCACCGCCGAGATCCTCGCGAACATCGCGCTGCGCCGCGGCGACGGCGGTGCAGCAGGCCCGGACGACGACGCCGCGATCTCCCAGGTCGTCATGGATGAGTTCCACTTCTACGCCGACCCGCAGCGCGGCTGGGCGTGGCAGGTGCCCCTCCTCGAGCTGCCGAACACGCAGTTCCTGCTCATGTCGGCGACCCTCGGCGACACGACCCGCTTCGTCGAGGAGCTCGAGGAGCGCTCGGGCCGCCCCGTGGCCGAGGTGACCACGGCCCAGCGGCCGGTCCCTCTCCACTTCAGCTACGTCGTCGAGCCCCTGACCGAGGTCATCGAGGAGCTCGTCACGACGCACCGCGCCCCGGTGTACGTCGTGCACTTCACGCAGAAGGACGCCGTCGAGCGCGCGCAGTCGCTGCTGTCGATGAACGTCGCGTCGCGCGCGGAGAAGGACGCGATCGCCGCCGAGCTCGGCGACTTCCGGTTCGGCACGGGGTTCGGCAAGACGCTCAGCAAGTTCCTGCGGCACGGCGTCGGCGTGCACCACGCGGGCATGCTGCCCAAGTACCGGCGCGTCGTCGAGCGCCTCACGCAGGCAGGCCTGCTCAAGGTCGTGTGCGGCACGGACACGCTCGGTGTCGGGATCAACGTCCCGATCCGCACGGTGCTGCTCACGAGCCTCGTGAAGTTCGACGGCGAGCGCATGCGCCACCTCAGCGCGCGCGAGTTCCACCAGATCGCGGGCCGAGCGGGGCGCGCCGGCTACGACACCGTCGGCGAGGTGCTCGTCATGGCGCCCGAGCACGTCATCGAGAACCGCAAGATGCTCGCCAAGGCGGGCGACGACCCGAAGAAGCTCAAGAAGATCGTCCGCAAGAAGGCGCCGCAGGGTTCGGTGAACTGGACCGACGCGACGTTCGAGCGCCTGCGCGACGCCGACCCCGAGCCGCTGACCAGCCACTTCACCGTCAACCACGCGATGGTGCTCAACGTGCTCGCGCGCACGCAGCAGCACGGGCACGGTGCGCACGTGGGTGCCGACGACCCCCGCCGCGACCCGGTCGCCGCCATGCGCCACCTGCTCCTCGCCAACCACGACACAGAGTCCCAGCGTCGCGACCACGTGCGCCAGGTGTTCCGCATCTACCGCTCGTTGCGGGTCGCGGGGATCGTCGAGCGTGTGCGGGTCGACGACGCGTCCCGCCCCGAGGGCTACCGCCCGAGCGTGCGGCTCACCGTGGACGTGCCGCGCGACTTCGCGCTCAACCAGCCGCTGTCGCCGTTCGCGCTCGCGGCCCTCGACCTGCTCGACGTCGAGGGCGCGACGCACGCGCTCGACGTCGTCTCCGTGATCGAGGCGACGCTGGACGACCCCCGCCAGGTGCTCTACGGGCAGCAGAACGCCGCGAAGGGCGAGGCCGTCGCCGCGATGAAGGCCGAGGGCTACGAGTACGAGGAGCGCATGGCGCTCCTCGAGGAGGTCACGTGGCCGAAGCCGCTCGCCGATCTCCTCGAACCCGCGTTCGCGACGTACAAGCGGTCCAACCCCTGGGTCGCCGACGCCGAGCTGTCCCCCAAGTCGGTCGTGCGGGACATGGTCGAGCGCGCCATGACGTTCACCGAGTTCGTGTCGGTCTACGGCCTCGAGCGGACCGAGGGCGTGGTGCTGCGCTACCTCGCCGACGCCTACCGCGCGCTGCGCCAGGTCGTGCCCGACGAGCACCGCACCGAGGAGGTGCAGGAGATCGTCGAGTGGCTGGGCGAGCTCGTGCGGGGCGTCGACTCCTCGCTGCTCGACGAGTGGGAGCGCCTCGCCCACCCCGTCGACGACGACGCGGACACCGAGGTGGGCGACGGCCCGCTGTCGGGCGCCGGGGCCGAGGCGCCGACCCGGCCCGTCACGGGCAACCCGCGCTCGTTCCGCCGGCTGGTCCGCAACGCGCTGTTCCGCCGGGTCGAGCTCGCGTCGCGCGAGGACTACCGGGCGCTCGGGGCGCTCGACGGCGCCGCCGGGTGGGACGCCGACGCGTGGGGCGACGCCCTCGACCCGCTCTTCGAGGACCAGGGCGACGACGCCGTCGGCATCGGGCCGGGCGCACGCTCCGCCGCGCTGTTCCGGGTCGTCGAGGCGGGCGCCGACCTCCCGGCGGGCCACGAGGGTCCGACGACGGCGCACGCCCCGGGCGGCGTCGTGCCGGCGGGCACGTGGCTGGTCCGGCAGGTGCTCGACGACCCCGCGGGCGACCACGACTGGGCGATCACCGCCAGCGTCGACCTCGCCGCGAGCGACGAGGCGGGCGAGCCCGTGGTGACGGTGCTCGCCGTCGGGCCGCTGTAGGGCGCGACCGAGGCTCTGGCCGCGGGGACGGCTCCGCGCCGTGCTCAGCCGACCGGCAGCAGACCCCGCTCGGCGAAGACCCGCTTCGCGACGAGCGTCGCGTTCATCGCGCGCGGGATCCCGCAGTAGACCGCCGACTGCAGGAGCGCCTCGACGACCTCCTCGGGGGTGAGCCCGACGTCGAGCGCGGTGCCGACGTGCAGCGCGAGCTGCGGCTCGCAGCCACCGAGCGCGGCGAGCATGCCGAGCGTGACGAGCTGACGGTCCCGCGGCTCCAGGCCGGGGCGCGCGTAGATCTCGCCGTACGCCCAGGCAGAGATCTGGTGCTCGAGCTCCGGCGAGACGTCCACGAGAGCGTCGACGACCGCGGTCCCCGCCGGACCGTTGACCGCGTCGAACACCTCCCGACCCTGCTCGTAACGCTCCTTGCGGGTCGTGGCCTCGTCCATGGGTGCTCTCCTTCGTCCGGGTCCGTGGGTGGGACGAGGAGAGAACCTCGGAGGGGCCGTCGAGCGACCCTCAGCGCACGGCGTCGCGCGCTCTCTCGCGGCCGTGAGCACGCCGTCGCGCCCCCTGCGTCACATCGAGCAGGCTAGGGGGTGGGGTACCGCCCCCGTCAAGGGTCTCGCCCGGTAGGCGGACGGTCAGGCGGCGTCACGACGCCGGTCGTGCCGCGCGGGCAGGTGGCCGAACCCTGCGGAGAGGTACGTGGCGACGCCCCCGACGTTCGACGCGGGCGTGGCGACGAGCGCGCTCGACGCGCCCAGCTCGCGCAGCGCTGCCAGCCCGGCGAGCGTGACGGCCCGGCCGAGCCCGCGGCCGCGGTGGTCGGCGTGCACGCCCATCGGCTCGATCAACCCGGGTCGCCCCGGGCCGGCCGACCACACGCCGACGACTGCGGCCGCGTCGCCCACCGCCGCTGTGCTCGTCGCGGCGCCGCCGTCCCCGGGGTCACCCGCGCCGTCGTGGACGACGAGGCACCGCGCGTCGGCGAACGGGAGCCCGGCCGCCAGGGCGTGCCAGCGCTCCGGCGCGGGCGTCGACCCACCGAACGCCGAGCGGAGCACCTCGGCCCACGCCCGCGCCTCCGCGGGTCCGACCACCCGCACCCGTACGCCCGGGTCCTCGACCGGCTCCGTCAGGTCGCGGCGCAGCAGGGCCCACGACTCGTCCTGGTGCCACCCCGCAGCGGCCAGCTGCTCGTCGACCAGGGTGCCCACGGGCGCCTCGACGGACGCCGCTCCCTCCCCCAGCACGTCGCGGTCGGGTCGACCGGCGTCCTCGGCGAGCCGGTGGGCCAGCTCCTCGTCGCGCTGTGCGTCGGGCGAGATCCCCAGCCGGAGCAGGTCAGGCCCGTCGAGCAGCCCGACGGCGACGATCCGCCCGTCGCGGCGCCACGTCCGCAGCGCGGCGGCGGTCGCCGCCGCGCCGAAGCGCCAGAACCAGCCCACGTCGCCCGGGTGCAGCTGCAGGGGCACCGCGTCGTCCTGCCACACGCGCAGGGCGTCCACGACCTCGCCCAGCCCGTCCACCGTCGGGGTGCCCATCTCGATCGCCATGGCTCGATCAGACACCACCGCGCCGTCGGGGCGCTCCTCATTTCGTCGCACCTCCGTCTCGGCAGTGCCTGGGGCAGAATCGGCCCGTGGCCAAGAAGTCGAAGTCGTCCGCGCACGCCGGGACCCCGGCCGTCGTCCTCCTCGAGCGCGAAGGCGTCGCGCACACGCTGCACCCGTACGAGCACGACCCGTCGAGCGAGCTGAGCTACGGCCTGGAGGCCGCGGCGGCGATCGGCGTCCCGGCCGAGCAGGTGTTCAAGACGCTGCTCGCGGTCGTCGACGGCGGTCCGCTCGTCGTCGGGATCGTGCCCGTCGACCGCCAGCTCGACCTCAAGGCGCTCGCGAAGGCCGCGGGCGGAAAGAAGGCGATGATGGCCGAGCCGGCCGCGGCCGAGCGCGCGACCGGTTACGTCGTCGGCGGGATCTCGCCGCTCGGGCAGAAGCAGCGGCACCGCACGGTGCTCGACGAGAGCGCGCTCGCGTTCGACGCCGTCTACGTCTCGGGCGGCCGCCGCGGCCTCGACGTCGGCCTCGCGCCGTCGGACCTTCTGCGCCTCACTACAGCCTCGACAGCGGCGATCGCGCGATAGTCGTCGCAGGTCGGAGCGTACACAAGCGCTGTCAGACACGGCCGCTACCCTCCCGTCATCGAACGAGCCGGGGATCGGCCGTTCACGAGCGGCAGGGGTGCAGCGTGGAGCCTCAAGTCACGTCGTCGAGCGGCTCTCGAGATCGAGCAGTTGGATATCAGCGGGTCAGCCGTAGGCAGCAAGGTGATCGCTTCGGCCTCGCCCGCCAAGAGGACGAGAATCGCAGCTTCGCGGAGAACTGCTCGTGGCGCTATCAGCGCACGTTCGTCGACCTCGGTATCTCGCGGCTCGTCGCCCCGTTCCGTCGGCCCGGATTTGCAGCGCTGGTCTCCGGAGCGAAACAGCACGACTTCGACGTCGTGGTGATCGAGAACATCGACAGGCTGGGCGCCGGACGCGATGTCTGGGACGCGGTCTCGGCACTGGCGGCCCTCGGCGTGCCTGTCGCCGTATCAGCGCTCAGGCTTGCGGACCTGTATCGGTTGGGACGCCCTGTCGTCGAACAGCTCGCAGCGCGCGCATCGGCTGAGGTGCACGACATCCGTCACCGGACCCAGGGCGGGCTCCAAGCGAAAGCGGAGACGCCGGGCGCGCCTCATATCGGAGGTCGCCCACCCTTCGGCTACCGCATCGGCGGTGACCTGCGAAACGCTTCCTTCCTCGAGATCGACCCGGAGGAAGCAGGGACGATCACCGCCGCCGTCGACATCCTCCTGCGCGAGCGCTCATCCTTCACGAGGGCCTCCGCTCGCCTCAACTCTGAGGGCCGACTGACTCGTTCGGGTCGCCCCTGGACCGCGGCCAACCTACGGAGTCGCATCCTCTCGGCCACGACCCTCGAGGCCGTTGTCCGCTTTCGCGGAGATCATGCCCTTCGAGGGCTGGACGGAAGCCCACTCTGGGGAGAGAGCGTCGCCATCTCGCTCCCGAGGATCATCAGCGAGAGTGACGCGGAGGCTCTCGTGGCGCGCTTTCGCCGATCGGTTTCGCCACGCCCACCATCGGTCTACCCGCTCTCCGGAAGGATGATCTCGCCCTGCGGCGAGGTGTACACAGGCGCCGACACGAGCTCGCTCTCCTGGGGCTACCGCGGGTATCGCTGTCGGGTCGCTATCAAGCCGACGGCGCGACATGCACATGTTCGACGCTCGACGCCGACCTCGTCGACGCCCACGTCTGGCAGACGGTGTGCGGGTGCCTAGGGGTTCGTGGTACTGGTGGCGACGTTCATGCCGCCGTGGTTCGGGACGTGTTACGCAAGCTGAGGGCCGAGGACGCGACGCTTTTCGAGCTGGGGAACCCTGAGCTACGTCAGGTCGCGCTGAGCCAGCTGGACGTCACCGTGAAGGTGGTCAAGGATCGCGACACCCGTCGTGGCGGCTCACCTTGCGCCGCTGGGGCCTGGCACAGAGCACGCGGGATCGGCGCATTGCCACATGACCTTTCCGACGGCGAGTGGGCGTCCATCGCGCCGTTCCTTCCCCCGGGCCGACGGGACCGTGTTCGGCGAAGCGTTGACGCGATCTTCGCCAAAGTCCGGTCCGGCGCCTCCTGGCCGATGCTCCGCGACGCCTACGGTTCGACGAGCACGGCGTCCCACTACTTTGCCGAGTGGAAGCTTGACGGCACGTGGGCGCGCGTCTGCGACACGCTGGCTGGCGCATTGAGCGCCGAGATCGCAACCGCGCAACACCTACCCGTGCTCATCGTTGAGGTAGGCGCCGTCCGTGACAGGGGACAGACCGGTCCCATCGCGAGTCTCACGAGCGCGACTCTCTAGACTGGCGGCATGCCCCTCCCCGAGCCGCCGTCCGTGCTGCCCGCGCAGGTCGCGCAGAACCTCGCCCGGGTGCGCACCCGGGTCGACGACGCCGCACGCGCGGCGGGCCGTGCGCCGTCGGACGTGCGGCTGCTCGTGGCGACGAAGACCCAGCCCGCGGAGGCAGTGCGCGCCGTCGTCGAGGCGGGCGCCGACCTCATCGGCGAGAACCGCGTGCAGGAGCTCGTCGCGAAGGCACCCGACCTCGCGGACCTCGTCGCCGCCGGGCGCGTCGAGGTCCACATGATCGGCCACCTGCAGCGCAACAAGGTCAACCAGGTCCTCGCGACGGCCACGGGCGTCGAGAGTCTCGACTCGCTCGCGCTCGCGGAGGCCCTGTCAGCTCGCTGCGCGCGTGACGACCGCACGCTCGACGTCATGGTCCAGGTCAACGTCTCGGGAGAGGAGTCGAAGTCGGGCGTCCGTCCCGACGACGCCCCCGCGCTCGCGACGGCGGTCGCCGCGCTCCCGGGCGTGCGGCTCACCGGGTTCATGACCATCGGCGCGAACTCGCCCGACGAGGCGGTCGTCCGCGCGGGCTTCGCGCGACTGCGGGACGTGCGCGACGCCGTCGTGCGCTCGGGCGCGCCGGGCACCGCGGACGCGCGCGAGCTCTCGATGGGCATGAGCGGCGACCTCGAGCTCGCGGTCACCGAGGGCGCGACGATCGTCCGCGTCGGCACCGCCGTCTTCGGCCCCCGCCCCACGCCCAGGTAGGGCACAGGGACGAGGAGCGCGCGCGGTCGTGGGGGTCTGGCGGGGGCCCCCTACTTCACGGGCAGCGACCCGAGGCGTGCGAGCGCTTCGCGGACACCCGCGACCCCGTCTCCGTGCAGCGCGTCGCGCGCCGCCTCGACGTCCACGCCGGCCAGGAGCATGACGAGCGCGACGTGCACCTCGCCGTCGGCCGCGTGCAGCACGTCCTCGCACGCCTCCGCCTCGAGGCCCGTGGCCTGGACCAGCATCCGTACGATGCGGGCGCGCAGCTTCTGGTTGGTCGGGCGCACGTCGATCATGAGGTTCGAGTAGGTCTTGCCGAGCCGGATCATGACCGCCGTCGAGAACGTGTTGAGCACGAGCTTCTGGGCCGTCGCGGCCTTCATGCGCGTCGACCCGGTGACGACCTCGGGTCCGGTGTCGACGAGGACCGCCACGTCAACATCCACGGCGAGCGGGGCGTTCGGGTTCGCCGACACCAGGACCGTGCGCGCGCCACGCTCGCGCGCGAGGTCGAGCGCGCCGCGCACGTAGGGCGTGCGGCCGCTCGCGGCGAGCCCCACGACGACGTCGTGCGGCCCGACGGCGTCGACGTCGCCGCGGCCGAGCTCGACGTCGTCCTCCGCGCCCTCGACCGCGAGCATCATGGCGCCCACTCCCCCGGCGAGGTGCGCGACGAACCACTCCTCGCCGACGCCGTACGTCGGCAGGAGCTCGACGGCGTCGAGTACCCCGAGCCGACCTGACGTGCCGGACCCGACGTAGTGCACCCGTCCACCGGCGCGCAACGCCTCGACCGCGAGGTCGACTGCCGCGGCGATCCGGTCGCGCTGCGCCCGCACGGCGTCCGCGACGCCCGCGTCCTCGTCCGTGATGAGACGCACGACGTCGGCGGTGGGCAGCAGGTCGACGTCGCTCGTGCGCGGGTTGCGCTCCTCGGTCGGCGACGCGAGGCGCAGCAGGTCGTGCCACTCCTCCGCTGT
Organism: Cellulosimicrobium sp. BMG9.22; assembly: GCF_059159975.1. Classification (NCBI taxonomy): domain Bacteria; kingdom Bacillati; phylum Actinomycetota; class Actinomycetes; order Micrococcales; family Promicromonosporaceae; genus Cellulosimicrobium; species Cellulosimicrobium sp. BMG9.22. Next base: position 81,213 of record NZ_JBZGBY010000014.1, read on the forward strand.
CGTCGTGGCGGTCGGGTCGGTCATCGGGTGCTTCCCTTCGTCGGGTCCGCGAGCGGACCCCTCTCGCGCGGGCTCGGGACGAGACCGTGCGCGGTGTTCGCGAGCAGCAGGCGACGCACGGGCCCGCTCGCGGCGGGCCACGGCAGCGGCGTGGGCGGGGTGAGCGAGCCGAGCACGACGGCGCGGCGCGCCCCGGTCGCCCGACGGCGGTGCTCGCCTTGCGCCGTCCCCGGCAGCCCGTGCGCGGACAGGAACCCGAGGAGCGCGAAGAGGTACGCCTCCTTCGCGTCGACGGGCAGCCCGAGGGCGTCGGAGGTCACGACGTCGACGGGGTGCGGCACGCGACCGGCGAGCGCCGCCCGGAGACGGTCGAGCAGGACGGGGTTGCGGGCCCCGCCGCCCGAGACGACGACGCGGCGCACGTCGTGCCCGGCGAGCGCGTCGGCGACCGTTCCGGCCGTGAGCTCCGTGAGCGTCGCGACGAGGTCGGGGCCCGTGAGGTCGGGCCGGACGGGAGCGAGCCGGCGCGCGACGTAGGTCGCGTCGAAGAGCTCGCGGCCTGTCGACTTGGGGGGCGGCGCGGTGAAGTACGGGTCGTCGAGCAGCGCGGCGAGCGCGACCGCGTCGACCGTGCCCCGCGCCGCGAGCTCGCCGTCGCGGTCGTAGGCGAGCCGGCCGTCGGTGATCGCGGCGACCGCGACGTCGAGCAGGCAGTTGCCGGGACCGGTGTCCCAGCCCGTGACGGGGTCGTCGACCCGGCCGACGAGCGAGACGTTCGCGATGCCGCCGATGTTGAGCGCGGCCGTCAGGCCGGCACCTGCCGGGCCGACGACCGCGTCGCCGTCGCGCCCCAGCCAGAGCGCGTCGAGCACGCTCACGAGCGGCGCGCCGTGGCCGCCCGCCGCGACGTCGGCGACGCGGAAGTCGCTGATCACGGGCCGCTTCACGTGCTCGGCGACCCACGCGGCGTTGCCGAGCTGCAGCGTGCCACGCGCTCGCGCGCCGACGACCCAGTGGTAGATCGTCTGCCCGTGCGAGGCGACGAGGTCGACGTCGCCGCCCGCGACGTCGTCGATCGCCCGCCGGCCCGCGCGCCCGAGCTCCTGGCCGATGAGGGTGTCGAGCTGCGCGACCTCCGCTACGTCGACCGCGGCGGGCGGCAGGGCCTTGAGGATGCGCTCACGCAGCGCGGCCGGCCACGCGTACTCGGTGTGCCCGAGGGGCCGCATGCGCAGCACGCCGTCGGGGCCGAGCGTCAGGTCGGCGGCGGCGGCGTCGATCGCGTCGACCGAGGTGCCGGAGGAGAGCCCGAGGACGATCATCGGATCTCCTCCCCTGGCGAGTCGGCGGCGAGCTCCGAGATCACGGGCGCCCCGCGCAGGAGCGCGACGGCGGCGACGGCGTTCGCCCGCCCCGTCCCGCACGCGACGACCACGACCGGGCCGGGGCCGTCGTCGACCGGGCCTGGTGCCTGTGCGGGCGCCCTGCCCGAGGCCGCCTCGGCGCGGAGACCGGGGCCGAACCACTGGTCGACGGCACCGGGGAACCCGGTGTGCACGACGACGGCGTCCGGCCGATCCGCGACCAGCGTCACGAGCCGATCCCGCTCGCCCGAGCCCGCGACGGGCTCGCGCGTGAGCACGACGAGCGGACGGTCGCTCGCCCGCACGGTCGCGAGCGCCTCGGCCCACGCCGCGTCGTCGGCGGGGCGGAGGTGGCGCACACCGGGCCCGAACGCCTCGTCGAGGGCGCGCTGGACGTGCTGGGCCGTGCGGCCGGCCGCGTGGTCGAACCGCAGGCGCAGGTCGACGACGTCGGGCGTGCTCGTGAGCGGCAGCGCCCCGGGCGTGCCCTCGGGCCGCGCACCGTCGGCCAGGCGGACGGCGCGCGCGGCGACCGCTGTGCCGATCGTGCCCAGCTCCTCCAGCGCAGCGAGCGCCGACCCGGGCGAGCACTCGACGCCCGACGCCGCCTGACGCTCCCGGATCGCGGTGCGGGCTCGGGCGGTGCGCGTGGCGGACTCCTGCAGCCGCTCGACCGTCACCCGCCCGGACGCGACCGCCGCCGCGAGCGCGTCGTGCGCCTGGCGGAACAGCGCCTCGTCGTCACGGCCGACCGTCGTGCCGAGGCACAGCAGGTCGGCGCCCGCCTCGATCGCGCGCACGGCGACCTCCCCGACGCCGCGCGTGGAGCCGTAGGCGTCGTCGCTGCCGCCGAACGCCGTGACCGCGCCCATGTCCAGCGCGTCGGTGACGATCGGGCCGTCGAAGCCGAGCTCGCGCACGAGCGCGCCGACCGCGGGCTCGAGCGTGCCGGGCAGCGGGCCGAGGGCGGGGACGACCAGGTGCGCCGTCATGACGGCGTCGAGCCGCGCGTCCGGCGCGCTGCCGGGGTCGGGGTCGGCCGCCATGGTCGCGTCGAAGGGCGGCAGGTCTCGCGCGCGCAGCTCGTCGAGGCTCGCGTCGACGACGGGCAGCGCGAGGTGGGAGTCGACGTTCGTCGCGCCGTGCCCGGGGAAGTGCTTGCCGCACGCCCCCGCGCCGCCCGCGTGCAGGCCGCGCACGAACGCCGCGCCGTGGCGCGCGACGAGCGTCGGGTCGGCGCCGAACGAGCGCACCCCGATCACGGGGTTGTCCGGGTCGGAGTTCACGTCGAGGTCCGGTGCGAGGTCGAGGTCGACGCCCGTCGCGGTGAGCAGACGGCCCAGGGCGCGCCCGACCGCCTCGGTGACCGCGACGTCGTCGACCACCCCGAGCGCGGCGTTGCCGGGGATGCTCGAGCCGGTCGCGGCCTCGAGGCGCGACACGTCGCCGCCCTCCTCGTCGATCGCGACGAGCAGGTCCGGTGCGATCTCGCGCAGGCGCGCGGACAGCCGGGCCGTCGTCGCGACGTCGGGCGTGTTGTGCCCGAAGTAGAGGACCCCGGCCAGGCCGTGCCGGGCGGCGTCGACGAGCCATGCGGGCGGGGCGTCCGTGCCGGTGAAGCCCGGGAGCAGGACACCGTTGACGGCGCGCAGCACGTCCTCGGACGCGGTCGCGGCGCTCATCCCTTCACCGACCCTGCGGTGAGCCCGGACGAGAGGTTGCGCTGCACGAGCACGAAGAAGATCAGCACGGGCAGCGTGATGATCGTGGACGCGGCCATGACGGCACCCCAGTCGGTGGTGTTCTCGCCGAAGAACTTCTGCAGACCGATCGGCACCGTGTACTTGCTCGACTGCTGCAGGAACGTCAGCGCGAAGATGAACTCGTTCCACGCGGTGATGAACGAGAACACGCTGGTGGCGACGACGCCCGGGGCGACGAGCGGCACGAGGATGCGCCAGAACATGCGGCCCCACGACGCGCCGTCGAGGAACGCGGCCTCCTCGAGCTCGACGGGCACAGCGGCGACGAACCCGCGCAGCGTCCAGATCGCGAAGGGCAGGGCGAACGCGAGGTAGACGATCGTCAGGCCGAGGAGCGAGTTGAGCATGTTGAGGTTGCGCATCTGGATGAACAGCGGGATGACCAGCGCCTCGAGCGGCACCATCTGCACCATGAGGATGAGCACGAGCATCGAGCGGCGGAACCGGAAGCGGAACCGGCTCACCGCGACGGCCGCGAGGAGCGCGACGAGCGACGACGCGACGACCGTGCCGGCCGCCACCAGGACGGAGTTGCGCAGGTAGTGACCGAACCCGCCGTCGTCGATGACGGTGACGAAGTTGTCCCACGTGACGCCGACGGGCAGCAGGCGCGCGCCGCGTGTCGCGGCCTCGGGGTCGATCGCCGACGAGAACATCCAGTAGGCGGGGAACAGCGAGAAGACGAGCAGCGCGACGATCCCGACCGTCTTCGCGGTCGCGGCGCCGGGGTCGCGCCGGTGGGTGCGCAGCGTCTGCGGCGGGCGGGCCGGGCCGCCCGGGACGGCGTCGGTGCGGGCGTCGACGGCGGTGGCGCTCACAGCTCCTCCTCCTTGAACAGGGTGCGCATGTACACGAGCGTGATGCCGAGCAGGATGAGCGTGAGCAGGACGGCGATCGCCGAGCCCATGCCGTACTTGCCCTGCGCGAACGACTCGATGTACGACCACACGCCGAGGTTGAACACGTCCTTGTTCCCGCCGTTGCCGCCGGGCATGAGGTAGATCTGCGTGAAGACCTTGAAGTCCCAGATCGTCGACAGGATGGTCACGACGGCGAACACCGGCCGCAGGATCGGTGCGGTGATGGACCAGAAGCGCCGCCAGGCCGAGGCGCCGTCGACCTTCGCGGCCTCGTGCAGCTCGTTCGGGATGGTCATGAGACCCGCGAGCACGGTGATCGCGACGAACGGGAACCCGTGGTGCACGACGTTGAGCGTCGCGATCGCGTAGAACGACAGCCGCTCGGTGAACCAGTTCACCGTGCCGGGCTCGATCGTGCCGAGCCCCTCGAGGATCGACGCGACCAGGCCGTTGAGGGGGTCGAAGATCCAGACCCAGACGTACGTACCCGTGATCGCCGGGACGGCCCAGGCGACCATGATCGCCGTCGCGCCGACCCCCCGCCAGAACCCGCCGAGCGTGTTGAGGAAGAGCGCGACCGCGGTGCCGAGCACGACCGTGAGCACGACGCACGCGAGCGCGAAGAGGACCGTGTTCGGCAGGACGACGGTCCACAGGTAGCTGTCGCCGAGGATGTCGGCGTAGTTCTGCAGCCCGATCCAGTTGGACTCGCCGCTCGCGATCTGGCGCAGCCCGTAGTCCTGCAGCGAGAGCAGGACCACCCGCACGAGCGGCCACAGGAGCAGCACGCCGAGCACGACGAGCGCGGGCGCGAGCAGCAGCCACGGTCGCAGCGGGGAACGGTGGCCCAGGGTGCCGGTCCGGCGGCGTGGGGCGCGCGGCGTCGTCGTGGTGCCCGACGGCGCGGGGCCGCCCGGGCCGTCGGGGTCCACCGACGCGCCGGGCGCGGCTCGAAGGTCTGCCATGGTCATCCTGTCGCGGGGGTGCGGTGCTGTCGGGGTGCGCGCGGCGGCCCGGCCGCGAGGTGCTCACCCCGCGGCCGGGCCTGGTCGTCAGGAGCCGAACGTCTCGTCCATGTCGGCGGCCGCGGTGTCGGCGGCCTCCTGGACGGTCGCGCTGCCCGAGAGGATCGACTGGAGCATCGTCTCCAGCGTCTTCTTGCCCTGGATCTGGCCGTACAGCGGCGTCACCGGGACGGAGCGCCCGGCCTCGACCATCTGCTGCGCGAACGGCGCGACCATCGGGTCGTCCTCCTCGATGACCTTCTCGAGGAGCGACGTCTGGCCCGGGAAGTACCCGGACTGCTGGCCCCACTCCTCCGCGAACTCGCCCGTCGTCATCATCTCGACGAACTCCCAGGCGAGGTCCTGCTTCTCGCTCGCCTCGAAGACGCCGAGGTGCGATCCGCCGAGGAACGAGTCGGACAGGCCCTCGGTCTGGCCGGGGATCGGGAAGGCGCCGAGCTTGCCCTCCATGTCCGGGACGTCCGCGAGGATCTTGCCGGGCGTCCAGGAGCCGGAGATCATCATGCCGACCTGGCCCTGCTCGAACGCGGCGAGGAGGTCGGTCTCCTTCCAGGTCGTCGCGGCGGCCGTCGAGAAGCCGTGCTCGGTGGCGAGGCCGGTGTAGAACTCGAGACCCTCCACGGACTCTGGCGAGCTGACCTCGGAGACCCACGTGTCGCCGTCCTGCACCGCGAGGTCGCCACCGGCGCCCCAGATGAACGGCATGGCGCCGTACTGGCTGTCACCGGCGACCGGGAACGGGATGATCTCGGGGTTCGCGGCCTTGAGCGCGTCGGCCGCGGCGACGAGCTCGTCCCACGACGTCGGCGGCTCGATGCCCGCGGCCTCGAACAGGTCCGCCCGGTAGATCACCGAACGCACGCCCGCGTACCACGGCATGCCGTACACGCCGTCGTCGAGCGTGGCCGACTCCACGAGGCCCGGGACGAGGTCGTCCTCGAGCCCGGCCTCGGCGATGCGGTCGGACAGGTCCGCGAGCGCGCCGACGTCGGCGAACTCGCCCGTCCACGTGGTGCCGACCTCGGCGACGTCCGGCGTGGTGTTGCCCGCGATGGACGTCGTGAACTTGTCGTGGGCGCTCGCCCACGGCTGGAACTCGATCTGGAGGTCGGCGCCCGTCTCCTCCTTGAAGGCGGTCGTCACCTCGTCGAAGAACGCGTCGGCGTCGGGGTTGGTGCCCTCCATGATCCAGACGGTGAGGGTCTCGCCCGAGAAGTCGCCGGAGCCGGCGTCCGCGGAGGTCTCCGCGTCGCCGCCACCGTTCGACCCGCCGCACGCGGACAGGCCGAGCGCGAGGAAGAGGGTGCCCGTGACGGCCACCGTGCTGCGTCGCTGCATGCCGTGACACTTCCTTTCTGGTCGGCCGCTGGGGAGACGGCCGTGTCGTATGCCCTGATGCCGCGCGGCCGGAGAGGTCGCGCTGAAAGTTACTTCCACCAGTAGGCGTATGCGTGAAGATTACTGCCATCGCTGCGCGAACGGAAGCCACCCGCACGGATGTTGCACGTTCTTAACAATCAGCGGGCGAGAACCCGGCCGACCGACCCGACCGCCGCCGACCACGGACCGCCGAGAGAGAACCCGGATCCGCCGAGATAGAACCCCGGTCCGCCGAGATAGAACCCTGGTAGGCCGAGGTAGAACCCTGGTCCGGGGCCGGATCGACGCGGCGCGAGGGTCACGGCACGCGCGAGGTCCACTCGGGGGTCGAGAACTTCGTCCGGGCCAGCTCCTCGGCGGCTGCTCGCTCCTCCGGGGTGACCTTGCCGTCGACGGTCCGGTACCGGGAGCGGAAGTGGTCCTCGAACGCCTCGATGACCGCCTCGCGGGACATCCCTGTCTGCGAGCGCAGCGGGTCGACGCGCTTGTTCGCGCTCTTCGTCCCCTTGTCCGAGAGCTTTTCGCGCCCGATGCGCAGCACCTCGGTCATCTTGTCCGCGTCGATGTCGTACGCCATCGTCACGTGGTGGAGCACCGCTCCCCCGCGCAGCCGCTTCTGCGCGGCCCCGGCGATCTTGCCCGCGGGCGACGCGATGTCGTTGAGCGGCTTGTAGGTCGCCTCGATGCCGACGTCGGCGAGCGCCCCGAGCACCCAGTCGTCGAGGAACGCGTACGAGCGCTCGAAGCTCAGTCCCTCCACGAGCGACGCCGGGACGTAGAGCGAGTACGTGATCGTGTTGCCGGGCTCGACGAACATCGCCCCGCCGCCCGAGATGCGGCGCACCACGGTCACCCCGCGACGCTCGGCGCCCTCGGCGTCCACCTCGTTGCGCAGCGACTGGAACGACCCGATGATCACGGCGGGCGACGCCCACTCCCAGATCCGCAGCGTGGGTCCGCGCCGGCCGGCGTCGAGCTCCTCGGTGAGCACCTGGTCGAGCGCGAGGTGCATAGCCGGGCTCTCGGGCCCCTCGTGGATCAGCTCGAACGTGTGGTCGTGCCACCCGGTCGCATGGCCCAGCGCACGGCGCACGGCGATGGCGACCGCCTCGGGCGAGAAGCCGATCATCGAGACGTCGTCCCCGAGCACCCCCTGGACCGCGTTCGCCAGCTGCAGCACGGTCGCGGTCTCGGGCATCCCCGTGAGCGCGCCGTCGATGTCCTCGAGCGCGTCGTCGGGCTCGAGGAAGAAGTCGCCGCTCACCGCGACCCGGGCGAGCCGCCCGGCCTCCACCTCGACGTCGACCGCTACGAGCTTGCCACCAGGGACCTTGTACTCTCCGCGCACCCGCCCAGCCTAAGCCCGCCGGACCCACGGACCGCCGTCGAACTCGACCCTGCCTCCCCGACCAGACCTCTACCTCGACGGACCAGGGCTCTACCTCGGCGGACCATGGCTCTACCTCGGCAGACCAAAGCTCTCCCTCGGCGGGCCGGGGCACTCACGTCGGCAGGTGAGGCGACGGACGAGCGGGTGGGGCGGAGCGGGCGGGGTCGCGGGTCGTGGTGGGTCTGGCGGGAGCCGCGAGGAACGAGCGGCGGATGGTAGACCCGCGACCCCGCCCGCTCCGGCCCACCCGCGGACCCACGCCCACACGCCCGCGCGCGAGACCGAGACCGAGACCTCAGCGAGGATCTACGCCCGCGTGGATCAGCCCGTAGATCGCGGAGTCCGTCAACGCCTCCCACGCCGCCTCGATGAGGTTCGGCCCGACCCCGACGGTCGACCACGACGTCGAGCCGTCGGTGGTCTCGATGAGGACTCGCGTGATGGCGTCGGTGCCCTGCTCGGTGTCGAGGATGCGGACCTTGAAGTCGATGAGCTCGAACGCCTCGATCTCGGGGTAGACGCGCGTGAGCGCGAGCCGCAGGGCGTGGTCGAGCGCGTTGACCGGCCCGTTGCCCTCGCCGGTCGTCACGATGCGCTCGCCGCCCGCGTGGAGCTTGACGGTCGCCTCGGCGGTCGCCTCGGTCCCGCGCGACCCGGCCCGCTCGACGATGGTGCGCCAGCTCTCGACGCGGAAGTACGGCGGCCGCTCGCCCGTCATCTCCTCGCGGAGCAGCAGCTCGAACGACGCGTCGGCGGCCTCGTAGGTGTAGCCGTTGGCCTCGTCGTCCTTGACCCGGTTCGTCACGCGCGTGAGGAGCTCGCCCTGGCCCGACAGGTCGAAGCCGAGCTCGCGACCCTTGAGCTCGATCGACGCGCGGCCGGCCATGTCGGAGACGAGCATGCGGATGTCGTTGCCGACCGCCGTCGGGTCGATGTGCTGGTACAGGTCCGGGTCGACCTTGATCGCGCTCGCGTGCAGGCCCGCCTTGTGCGCGAACGCGCTCGCCCCGACGTACGGCTGGCGCGCGTAGGGCGAGATGTTGGTGATCTCGCTGACGGCGTGCGCGATGCGCGTGGCGTCGTCGAGCCCTTCCCCCGCGAGGGTGCGCAGCCCGTACTTGAGCTCGAGGTTGGCGACGACGGTGAGCAGCTCCACGTTGCCGGTGCGCTCGCCGTAGCCGTTGACGGTGCCCTGCACGTGCGCGGCGCCCGCCTCGACGGCGGCGAGCGTGTTGCCGACGGCGCAGCCCGAGTCGTTGTGGGCGTGCATCCCGAGCAGCGCGTCGCCGGGCAGCGCGTCGCGCCCGTGACCCAGCCCGACGGCGTCGCGCAGCTCCGTGACGATCTCGCCGACCCAGGTGGGCAGCATGCCGCCGTTGGTGTCGCACAGCGCGACGACCTCGGCCCCTGCCTCGAACGCCGCCTGCACGGCGGACCGCGTGAACGCGGGGTCGTACCGGTAGCCGTCGAAGAAATGCTCGGCGTCGACGACGACGCGGCGGCCCTCGCCGACGAGGAACGACACCGTGTCGGTGATCATTGCGAGGCCCTCGTCCGGCGTCGTGCGCAGGGCCCGCTCGACGTGGCGGACGTCCGACTTGGCGACGAGCGTCACGACGGGGGCCTCGGAGTCGACGAGCGCGCGCACCTGCGGGTCGTCCCACGCACGGAGCCCGGCCTTGCGCGTCGCCCCGAAGGCGGCGAGCACGGCGTGCTTGAGCTCCAGCTCCTTGGCCGCGCGCCGGAAGAACTCGGTGTCCTTGGGCACCGCGCCCGGCCAGCCGCCCTCGATGAACCCGACGCCCAGCTCGTCGAGCAGCGGCGCGATGGCCAGCTTGTCGGCGACGGAGAGGTTCATCCCCTCCTGCTGCGCGCCGTCGCGCAGGGTCGTGTCGTAGACGTGGAAGACCCGCGGGCGGTGAGGGCTGGTCACGGGGGTCGTCGCCGAGGTCATGGTGCCTCTTCCTGCCGTTCGCTTGCGCGGGCGGCGAGATGCCGCCCGTCCTGGACCTTCTCCCAGGATGCCGGGCTGCTGCCCTCGTGAGGCGGGTGGCCCGGCGTCCGTGTCGCCGAGCGGGGGTGGTGCCCAGCAACAAAAAAACCCCCCGAGGGTGCGGGAGGTGAGCGCGTCCGGTGGGTGGTACCGGGCGCGCTACTCGATAATGAGCTGGGAGACGAGGTGTGTCACAGGGCACATGGTGCCACAGGTTCCGACAGGATGGACAGGAGCGTCCATCCACTGAGCCGCTCGCCCCCGGACGGGTGCGAGCGGCGACCGACCGAGGAGTGACGATGAGCGACCCGACGCCCGGCGGGTACGACCCGCAGAACCCGCCGACCCGCCGCTACGGCCAGCCCCCCGCCCAACCCGGCCCTGCGCCGCACGGCCAGCCGCCCGCGCTCCAGCCGAACGGTTCCCAGGCGGCCTTCCCTGAGCCGCACGCCCCGGTCAACCCCGCGGACCCCCGCCTCACGGTCGAGCCCGGGCGCTTCTGGGCCGGTGCGGCGGCCACGGCCGTCGTCGCCGCGCTCATCGGGCTGCTCGGGGTGATCATCTTCGAGCGGATCTTCTCGATCACGCTCGTCCCCCCGCCCGACCTCTTCGGCACCGAGTCGCGGCAGGTCGCCTGGGCGATCGACGGCGCCATCCTCGCGATCCTGGCGGCGGGGATCCTGCACCTGCTCGTTCTGAGCACCCCACGTCCCCGCGCGTTCTTCGGCTGGATCATGGCGCTCGTCGTCGTCGTGATCGCGGTCCTGCCGTTCGCGTGGTCGGACGACACGACCGCCGCCGCGCTGTCGGGCCTCATCAACCTGCTCATCGGCATCGCCGTGTGGTCGCTCCTCGCCGGCGTGGCCGGGCGCACGATCGTCGCGCGCCCCGCGGTCTGAGCCGTCGGCGGGCGAAGGCTCCGACGCCCCGCGCCCGACGGGGCCACGGGACCTGTGGACAACTACGGCCGCCGATGTCGGCCGGTCGGTACGGTGCAGCCGCTCGCGCTGCCCGTACCGACCGACCAGGAGCCCGTAGATGCGCCCCGGACCGCCGCCCTTCGCCCGCCCGCTTCCCGTCGCGGCTCTCCGTACGTCCCGGGCTCCCGTCCTCGCGCTCGCCCCGATCGTCGTCGGCGGGGGGCTCGCGCTGCTCGTCGCGACCGTGCTGCTCGACGGCCCCTACGTGGTAGCGAGCGGTGGGCTCTTCGCAGTCGGGACCCCGACGCCGCCCTCGTGGTGGTTCGCGCCGCTCGCCCTCGGGGTGACCGCCGGGGCGTTGGTGGGGGCGCGCGCCGCGGCGTCCGAGATCGCCTCACTGATCGACGCACGGGTGACGCCGCGCACCATGTCGGTATGGCAGCTGTGGACGTCTGCCCTGGTGCGCCGCGCGGCGGAGGTCGAGTGGCGCGATCGACTGCGTCTGATGGGAACGAAGTCACGCACCGCCCTGTTCGCGCCGGCACTGGTCGGCGTCCCGCTCGTCCTGTGGCGACTCGCGTCGCCGTGGGTCAGCGGAGCGGTCCAGAGCGTCGGCTACGTGCTGCTGGGCGCGACGGCGGCTTGGTTAGTCGCCCTCGTGATCGCGCAGGAACAGGCGGACCAGATGGTCCGACCGCCGGTCCGCCGGCTCGATCCCGTCGGGACCACCACGTCACCGCCGCACGCGACCTACGCCTCGGTCGCCGGGCTGCTGGCGGTCTCGCTGCTCACCGGCACCGTCGTGGCGACCAGTCCGCTCGGCCTCCCGGCCGGCGCCGTCACGCCGCTGCCGACCAGCACGAGCAGGAACGAGCCCTTCTCCACCATCTGGTGGGACTGGCGAGACAGGACCGACGCGTCGCTCGTCGACGGCGGGCTGCTCGTGGCACGACCCGACTGGGATCACAGCTTCGTCTCGACCTGCACCCGCGCCCGGTGCAGCCCGGCTGTGGGACTGGGAGGCTACCCCTCGGCGCTCGCACCCTTGCCGGACGGAAGTGCGGGGATCGTGACCTGGCGCCTGGAGGACGACGAGAGTCCCGACGCCTCCCCCGCGGAGCTCGTCTCGGACACGGTCACGGCGCGAGACCTCGCCCGCCTCTCCCGCGAGACGTCGACGCGGGACGCCGCCGATCCCACCTGGTACGACGTGCCGCCGAGCGCCACCGTCCTGTCGACCGTCGCAGCCGAGAGACGGCCCCTCGGGTATCGAGACGAGTCGCGCACCCCGCACGTCACCGCGGCGCCGGTCCCCCACGGCTCGGGCGGGGGCATCGCGTTCGCCTCCGTCTGGAGGCCGAGGGACATCGGCGACGAGATCGGCCGGGACGACCCACCCACCGAGAGCTCGGTCGAGGTGACCACCTGTGCAGACGTCTCGTGTGCCGACGCCCAGGTGGACGGCATCTCCTGGGACGGCTTCCTGCCGGGTGAGTACACGACCCTGCGGCTCGCCGTAGGACCCGACGGCACGACCTACACGATCGCGCACGGAGAGGTGGACGGCTCCCACGCCACCGTCATGCTCGTCGGTGACGGTTCCGGAACTCTTCGTCCTCGGGTGCTCGCGCACGACCGGTTCCCTCCGGACGACAGGGCCGTCTCGATCGCCGTGGGCGGCGACGGTCGCCCCTGGATCGCCCTCGGCGCAGCCAAGGGGCTGAACGACGAGGTGCGCGAGGCCGCCCTTCTGCGCTGCGACGACCCCACGTGCGCGAGTTGGAGCGCCCAGCCGATCGACACCGTGCTCGAGCTCGAGGTGGCCGTGGACGGCACCGGCCGTCCGCTCGTCCTCCACGGCACCGCCGAGCACCTCGTCCTGCTCTCCTGCCACGACGAGACGTGCCGCACCCGTTCCTCGGCCGTGGTGGAGCAGATCCCGCACGACGAGGTGCAGCGGGCCCGGGGCATCGGGGCCGACCCCACCGCGCGACGTGCACAGGTGCGCATCTCGGTCGACGAGCAGGACCGCCCGGTGCTGATGCTCCACCGCCACGTGCTGTGGTGCGACGCCCCACGGTGCGGACTGGCGTGACAGGGTCTGTCAGGCGAGCCGGCGCAGCCACCCGTGCCGGTCCGCCGCGCGACCGGTCTGGATGTCGGTCAGCTCGGTCCGGATCGCCATCGTGAGCGTCCCGGCCTCGCCGCCGCCGATCGTGAGGTCGAAGTCGGAGCCAGCGAGCCGGCCGATGGGCGTGATGACGGCGGCCGTGCCGCACGCGAAGACCTCGGTCACGGAGCCGTCCCGGATGCCGCCCAGGATGTCGGCGAGCGGGATACGTCGCTCCACGACCTCGTGGCCGCGGTCGGTGAGGAGCCGGATGATCGACGAGCGCGTGACGCCCTCGAGGATCGACCCGCTGAGCTCGGGCGTCTCGACGGACCCGTCCGCCTTGACCACGAACACGTTCATGCCCCCGAGCTCCTCGAGGAACGTCCGCGTCCCGGAGTCGAGGAAGCACACCTGCTCGCACCCGTGCTGCTGCGCGACCACCTGCGGCAGGAGGCTCGACGCGTAGTTCCCGCCGCACTTCGCGGCGCCCGTCCCGCCGGCGCCGGCGCGGCTGTACTCGCGGTCGACCCAGATGGACACGGGCTTCACGCCGCCCGAGAAGTACGGGCCGACGGGCGAGGCGATGACGAGGTACTCGGCCTCGAGCGAGGGCCGGACGCCCAGGAACGCCTCGGACGCGTACATGAACGGGCGCAGGTACAGGCTCGCCTCGTCCCCCGTGGGCACCCAGTCGACGTCCGTGCGCACGAGCGCCGTGATGGAGCCGAGGAAGTCGTCCATCGAGAGCGCGGGCAGCGCGAGCCGCTGCGCGGACTGCACGAACCGCGCCGCGTTCGCCTCGGGACGGAACGTCCACACCGAACCGTCGGCGTGCCGGTAGGCCTTCATGCCCTCGAAGATCTCCTGCGCGTAGTGCAGGACGGCGGTCGCCGGGTCGAGGAGGAGCGGCCCGTACTTCTCGATGCGGCGGTCGACCCACCCGTCGGTCGAGTTCCAGCTGATGCGCGCCATGTGGTCCGTGAAGACCGTGCCGAACTTGGGTGCCGCGATCGCTGCCTCGCGCTCGGCGGGCGGCGTCGGCGTGTCCGTGGGCCGGACGTCGAACAGGGCGATGAGGTCCTCCGTCGAGGAGGACGGCTGGTGCTGCGCTGCGAGGGTGCTCATCATGAGGCCTTTCACCTGGCGACCCGGGTGGTCTCCGCCTAGTTTTCCACGACCGTACGGCGCGCGCGGCGATCTGCGCGAGGGCACGACGACGGGAACGGCGTCACCGGGTCAGAACGGGAGGGGTTCCGGTCCTGGGGTGATGACGACCGAGGTGCGGGGACTGCGGACGACCGCTGCCGGGGCGCCGTGGCGTCCCGTGCTCCGGATCAGCCGGCGACGCGAGCGGCGAGCTCGCGGCCCACCTCGGCCGTCGAGCGTACTCGGCCCCCCCGCTCGGCGAGGTCGGCCGCCACGGCCGCCTCCACGCGCTGCGCCTCGCCCGTGAGGCCGAGGTGGTCCAGGAGCATCGCGACCGACAGCACGGTGGCGGTCGGGTCGGCCTTGCCCTGCCCGGCGATGTCCGGAGCCGATCCGTGCACGGGCTCGAACATCGACGGGGCCGTGCGGTCGGGGTTGATGTTCGCGGATGCGGCGAGGCCGATGCCGCCCGTGATCGCGGCGGCCTGGTCCGTGAGGATGTCGCCGAAGAGGTTGTCCGTGACGATGACGTCGAAGCGCGACGGCTTCGTCGTGAGGAAGATCGTCGCGGCGTCGACGTGCAGGTAGTCGGTCGTCACGTCGGGGAACTCGGCGTTGACCGCCTCGACCGTCCGGCGCCACAGGTGCCCGGCGTGCACGAGCACGTTGTGCTTGTGTACGAGCGTGAGGTGCTTGCGCGGGCGCGCCTGGGCGCGGGCGAACGCGTCGCGCACGACGCGCTCCACACCGAACGCCGTGTTGACCGACACCTCGGTCGCGATCTCGTGGGGCGTGCCGACGCGCAGCGCACCGCCGTTGCCGACGTACGGGCCCTCGGTGCCCTCGCGCACGACGACGAAGTCGATCTCGCCCGGGTCGGCGAGCGGCGACGTGACGCCGGGGTAGAGCTTGCCGGGGCGCAAGTTGACGTAGTGGTCCAGCGCAAAGCGCAGCTTGAGCAGCAGCCCGCGCTCGAGCACGCCCGACGGCACGCTCGGGTCGCCGATCGCACCCAACAGGATCGCGTCGTGCCCGCGGATCGCCTCCAGATCGGCGTCCGTGAGCGTCTCGCCCGTCGCGTGCCAGCGCCGCGCACCCAGGTCGAACGGCGTCGTGGAGACCTTCACGTCCGAGCCGGCCACTGCGGCCTCCAGCACGGAGAGCCCTTGCTCGACGACCTCGGTACCGATGCCGTCGCCGGCCACGACTGCCAGATCAATGGTGCGCGTCATGCCCGGGAGCCTACGCCCCGTGCCACGCCTCGGGACGCAGGTCTCACGTCTCGGACTGTCAGCCGATCGGGAGCTTCGTCGTGCAGTCGATCTTCGTGTACGGGCGCCCCTTCTCGTCGACCGACGTCCCACCGCTCCCGTAGGCACGGCACCCGGTGTAGCCGTCGTACCCGCCAGAGGCCGGCGGGGGCGCCGGCTGCTCGGGCGCCGACGGGGCGGGCGCCGAGGGAGCCGGCGCCGACGAGCCACCCGCCGAGTTGCTGCCGGCAGAGGCAGCAGCACGCTCAGAGGCGCGACGGTCCTGCTCGGCGCGCGCCTGCTCCTCCGCGGCGACACGTGCCGCCTCGCGCTCCGCCGCCAGCCGCTGCTCCTCGGCGACCCGCGCGGCCTCGGCCGCGAGCCGCTGCTCCTCCGCGGCGCGCGCAGCGCGCTGCTGCTCCTGGGCGGCGCCGACCGAGGCCACGCCGGCGTCCCGACGCTCGACGAGCGCGCGCAGGGCGGCAGCGGAGAGGCGTCGACCGTCGCCGTCGTCGCTCGTGAGGACGGCGTCGAGCGCCGCTCCTGCCACGGCGAGCGCCGCGAGAGTCTCGCCGTAGGCGTCGAGGTCGGCCAGCGGCGCCCCGGCCACGGGAGCCTGCGCGAGCGTCTGGGCCACCTGGTCCTCGTACGCCGCGACCTGCGCTGCCGGCGTGCACGGTACGTCCTCGGCATACAGCCCGACGCCCGCCTCCTCGGCCTCGGCGCGTGCCTGCTCGACCTGGTCGTAGAACCGGTCGTTGCCGTCGACCACGAGCGTGCTCGCCAGGCCCGCGCGCGCGATCTCCGCGTTGACGAGCGCGTCGTCGAGGAACACCCCGGCCAGGTCGCGGCCGTAGCGGTCCCTGCGGACGTCGTCGTACACCAGCCCCACCTCGGTGCCCGCGGGCAGCATCGCGGCGAGGAACTGCGACGCCTCGGGACCGAGGCACTCCACCGGCGCGTCGGGGTCGACCGACTCCGGGGTGTCGATGTTGAGCAGCCGGACCCGGCGCTCGTCGCCGTCGAACGGCGAACTGCCCGAGTTGCACGGGTTGGCCAAAGCGGGCACTATTAGGAAACTTTCCTAAACACGCTCGAAGGACTGCCGATGACCGCGCCCTCCACGTCGAGGCTCCCGGGCACGCCCGGGCTCCTGCGCACGATCAACGACCGCGCGGCGCTCGAGCTCCTGCTCGACTCCGGACCCCTCACGCGGTCCCAGATCGGCGATCGCACCGGCGTCTCCCGCCCCACCGCTTCCCAGATCGTCGCACGCCTCGAGCAGTCCGGCCTCATCGAGCCCACCGGGTCCGTGCAGGGCGCTCGAGGCCCCCAGGCCACCACGTACGCAGCACGCACCGACGTCGTCGTCGGGCTCGCGCTCGACGTGGTGCCGACCGGGGTGCGGGCGAGCGTCGTCGACGCGTTGGGTCGCACGCTCGGCGAGAGCGTCGTCGAGGCCGGCCCGGACAGGACGGCGCTCGGCGACGTGCGGACCGCGTGGGAGGAGTCGTGCGCGGCGGCGGGCATCCCGCGCGAGCGCGTCGCGTGCGCCGCCGTCGGCGTGCAGGCGGCCCCCGAACCGCGCAGCGGAGATCTCGCCCTCGTGGGCGAGCTGCCGGGCTGGCCGCGCCGCGGGCTGCGCGCACACCTCGAGAACGCGCTCGGCATCTCGGTGCGCATCGAGAACGACGTCAACCTCGCCGCGATCGCCGAGCGGGACGCCGGCCTGGACGAGAACAGCTTCGCGCTGCTCTGGCTCGGCGCGGGCATCGGCCTGGGGTCGTGGCTCGACGGGCACGTGCACCGCGGAACCGCCGGCGGGGCCGGCGAGATCGGCTACCTGCCCGTCCCCGCGGCGGGCATCGACGACTCCGTCAACGTCCAGGACCTCGTCGGGGGTCTGCGCGTCGTGGAGATCGCCGCACGCGCCGGCGTGCCCGGCGTCGGGCCGACCACCCCGTACGACGACGCCGTCACCGCGATCGCCGCGAACGCCGGGACGCCGGCGGTCGGTGCCGTGGTCGACGAGCTCGCCCGCCGGGTCGCGGTCGTCCTGCAGCCCGTCGTCGCCGTGCTCGAGCCCGACGCCATGGTGCTCGGCGGCCCGACGGGCGTCGCCTGCGGACCGGCCCTCGCGGAGGCGACGGCGGGCCTGCTGCGCGGCACGGATCTCTCCGCCGGCTCCGTGGTCGCCAGCGCGATCCCCGAGCTCGCGGTCCTGCGCGGGGCGCGCTCCGTCGTCGCGCACGACGTGCGATCCCGCCTGCTCGCCGCCGCGGGACGACCGGACCACGTCCAGGTCGTCGCGCCTCCGTTCCCGGGGTAGTCCTCTTCACCTGCCCCGCCGAGCGGTGACCGGCCGACCGTGGCACGGCCGGTCACCGTTCAACCCCGCCTCAGCGCGGGTAGAGCAGCTGGAAGCGCTCACAGACCAGCGGCATGTCCGGCGCGAAGTCGCGCTCCAGCACGCGGTCGAAGTACTTCTCGTGCTCGGCACGCCACGACTCGAGCGAACGGTCGTCCTCGCCCTCGGCACGCGCGAAGTCCGCGTCGACGTCGTCGAACGCGACGATCGTGATCGACGTCGTCCGGATCAGAGCGCGCGGGTGCCCGCCCCCGTCCAGCAGGATGGACAGCTCGCCCTCCCGCGGAACCGGCTCGCCCGAGTCCTCGTACTCCCACAGGGCCGACGACGTCGCGGTCTTCTCCCCCGTCAGCACCGCGGCGAGCAGGTCGTCGGCGAGGGCCGGGTTGTCCCCGAACGACCACGCCGGCGGCGGCACGCTCTCGGACACGGTCACGCCGGTGACGACGCCGATCTTCGCCATCCCTGCGCTGGGTCGGGCCAGCTCCCAGAAGGCGAGGATCTCCGCCGCCCGCTCGTCCACCATCGTCGCGTCCTCGGCCACAGGGTCCCCCTCGTGTGCGTCTCGGGTCATGCCCCTATCGTGGCGCACCGCCGGGCGATGTGCCCGGTCCCGCGCCATTCGTCCCGCTCGTGTCGCCCGGACCGACGGCGGCGGTCACCTCGCTCGCCGTCCGCAGCACGGGGCCCGATCCCGGCGACCTGGGCCATGCCCTCTCGGGCGGGATCGGTGCCTGACCACCGTCGTCGCATTCGCTGCGTCGTGGACGTGCGAGCACGAGTCCGAGGTGACCCGACAGCACGAGGAGGGGGCGGC